>CAYNTS010000049.1:0-16518 GCA_964400495.1 uncultured bacterium
AATAATTTCCATTTTATCAATATTAGTATTTTCATGTAATAAGAGTGACAGTAAAGAAGTTAGTAGTTCAGAGAAAATAAGAGAAGAAATTTTAGAAAGATATAGTGACGGGAAGAAAAAAACTTTGGTTATTTATAAAGGAGAGGGGAGTAATGAAGTTTTAGTTGAAAGTATTACTTTTTCAGAGATGGGAGATACTATATGGTATAAAAAACCCTTAGAAAATTTTATAGAGTATTCACACTACTATCCTGATGGAACATTATTAGAAAGAGTTCATTATATTCCAAGAAGTAAATCTGATAGTTACTTAATTTTTCATGGAAGAAATACACAATATTATCCTGATGGTAGTTTGAAAAAAGAGAAGATTTATGAAAAGGGAGAATTAATTGAAACAAGAGAATATTAATCTCAAATTTTTTCTACAAAGATAATATCAAAATCCTTATATTTTGTTGAAACAATTGAACCCTTACAATAAATGATAACACAAATAAAACTTAAATACGGAATAGATTTCAAGAGTTTTGTTGAAATACCCAAGTCCGTCACAGTGGAGTAGTGAAATTATGCTATTTACATTTCTCAAACAATAAAAATATATAAATTTAGTTTTCTTACCAATCCATTCTCTGTAATTTCTCCTATTAAATTTTATTGAGATTTCTACACTACATACATTATTATGACAGATACTAACAATTTAGATGAATCACAGTTTATTTCATATTCCAATTGGGTGCCAACTGAAATATTTGCACTCCAAAGCAAACAACCCCCAAATACAAAACTTGTAAATGTAGAAATACAACGGTCTGAATTAACTGAAAATTTAGGAATTTCATATTCCCAATTAGCTGTACCATACCAAGTTCATTCCTCACGAGTACAATGGGCGGAACGAGGAGGTTTTTATCCCGACACTGATGGTTTAATTACAGACAATAAAGATGTAGTACTTTCACTTCAAACTGCAGATTGTATTCCCATTTTTCTTAGTGATTCTACAAAAAATATATTCGGTTTAGTCCATGCAGGATGGCGGGGTACAGTAAATAGTATTACAAAAGTTGCCCTAGGTATGATGATTGAGAAGGGGAGCAATCCCAACAATATTTCAATTGGACTAGGTGCATCTATAAAAAAATGTTGTTATGAAGTTAGTGAAGATGTTGCCAATAAATTTGAATCCAGTTGTGTGAAAGAGAAAAATGGTGCATTCTTTGTGTCTATTGATCAACAAATTACTCTTCATGCAATCGAATGTGGAGTATTGAAAGAGAATATTTATATTTCCAAAATATGCACACTAGAGGCAAATGAATGTTGCAGTTACCGTCGCGATGGTGAAAAATCAGGACGAATGATTTCATTTATGGGATACAAATAGGACTATGCTTGATTCAATAGTTTTAGGAATTGTTCAAGGGCTCACTGAATTTCTTCCAATCAGTAGTTCTGGGCATTTAGTATTAGGGCAAGCATTATTAGGGATCAACAAACCAGGGTTAGTATTAGAGGTTGTTTTACATTTGGGTACGCTGGTTGCAATCCTTATCTATTTCAGAGACAAAATTAGACAATACATTGTTGGTGTATTTCAAAATGAAAGAGAGTCCATTGATTTATTAATTAATATAATAATAGCAACTATCCCTGCAGGAGTCATCGGTATTCTTTTTAAAGATGAGTTTGATTCAATATTTACAGTTCAAACCGTTGGATTTACTCTTTTAATAACGGGTATTATTTTATTTTTTACCAAAAGTATTAATCCAAAAGGTGTTTCATTTACATGGAAAATTGCTTTATTAATAGGAGTAGTCCAAGCATGTGCAATTCTTCCGGGTATATCTCGATCAGGAATCACGATTGCAACTGCATTATTTTTAGGAATCTCTCATGAAAAGTCTGCAGAATTTTCTTTTTTATTGGCTATCCCTGCACTACTAGGGGCTGGAATTTTGAGTGTGGGTGATATTGTAAATGTATCCAATAATAATGCAATTAGCTTATTGCTTGGATTTTTTGCATCTATTATTTCAGGATATATAGTAATTAGTTGGTTAATGTCGCTAATTTCTCAGCGTCGATTTTGGATGTTTTCTCTGTATTGTATTCCATTAGGACTATTAATTATATGGCTAAGCTAAGCGTAAAAAAAGCAATTACAACTGGGCAAGTAATCCGGAGAATTCAAGCTGGAGAATTTTCTGGTGTCTATTCTCTGTTTGGTAATGATTCATTTCTGCAAGATTTTATAATGACTGAACTTGAGAAGAAATTTTTAGAAAGTGACGGAGGAAAATTCCATTATTCATTGGGTGATGATAATGAGTCAGAACTCTTTGGGGAACTTTCGTCATATTCTCTGTTTGAAGAAAAACGCATGTTCATCATTCGCCAAGTTCAACGATTATCAAAAGATGGGCGAAAAACACTGGAGGAGTATATTCAATCACCAAATTCAAATAATTGTGTGGTTATTATTTCTGAAGAATATAATACTCAAAAATCAATGCTTAAAATGTTGGCTTCGACTACAGATTTAGTAGATGTTAGACCACCGTTTGCAAATAAAATGGGTGAATGGGTTAACTATGTTTGTAAAGTTCGTGGATATAAAATATCATCAAATATTATTCATGAATTTATGCAACAATTTGGGGATTCGATATCGAATGTGATTAATGAAATTGAAAAAGCACAGATGATGGTTGGTTTAGAAAATACAATCGATAAAAATTCATTAGAGTCAATATCGTTTTGGAATCGTGGGTATCAAGCATGGAATTTGCAAGATAGCCTTGGAAAACGAGATCTAGAAAGTTCAATGAAAGTGTTTCATTCATTATTGGAAAATGGAACTCCATTGACTTCTATAGTTATTTCTATTTTTAATTTATTTCAGTTAATATTGTGGAAATTAATGGGTCATAATTCACGAAGTTCGTGGATGGTGAATGCAATTATACAGAGAAACTTAGATTCTTATTCCAGAAAATATTCCATTGATGAAATTAAGGATATAATTTGTGATTTAAGAAAAGCAGATTTGCTAAAAAAATCTACAAGTATTTCAGAAATGAGTATTATTCAACCAATGATTGTTAAGATTTGCAAGGGGTTATATGTCTGATTTTAAAATTACAGACGAGGTATTAATTAAACAATTTCAAGATGGTGATGTGCGTGCATATAACGAAATTGTGCATCGATATAAAGATCGGCTTTTAAATTTTATTTATGGTTTTTTGAATGATATTGATAAGGCTGAAGATTTAGTTCAAGATACATTGTTAAAAGTGTATACCCATAAACATTCATATCAAGAAATTGCTAAATTTTCAACATGGCTTTATACAATTGCAGGGAATTTAGCACGGACTGAATTACGTAAATTAAAACGACGAAAAACATTCTCTGTAACTGACCTTAGCTATGAAGATAGAGAATTTATTATTCACAGTACAGATGCGGATCCTAGTGAAACCAATGAATCCCTTGATTTTCAGAAAAATGTCCAACGTGCTTTACTCGAATTGCCGACAGATTTTAAAACAATTATAATTTTACGAGATATTCAGGAACTTTCTTATGATGAGATTAGTAAAATCGTCGGTGTTCCTCTTGGAACGGTTAAATCCCGGATAAATAGAGGACGTTTGAAGTTGCAAGTATTGTTAAAAGAAATAGGAGAAAGTAAACGCTGAATGAATTGCTACGATTTTGAGACTTATATCTCTACTTACATAGATGGTGAATTAAAACATAGTATTAGAAAAGAATTTGTTGATCATAAAAAACAATGTGATACTTGTGCGGTTAAACTAAACGATATTACTGAGATGATCCAAAATATTGGTAAAATTCCACAGTTTAAAACTTCTGATACATTTTTCCATAACTTACATAAAAAAATTACTGAATTTGAAAATAGAAAGCCTTCAATTTGGCAACGATTTCTTAACGGTGGGTTCTTTGGATTTGAACCACTCCAAGCCGTAGGTTTTGTTTCTGCAATTGGAGTTTTATTTATTGCATCTTATTTAATATTTCAATTAGATAGTGTACCTGAAATTAATATGCAACGAATTGCTGATAACCAAAAACATCAAGCAACTCTAATGGAATTAATGCAAAAACAAGGGTATGTTGCTGATGCTGACTCAACTGAAGATGATGAATATAATAAGCAATTTGATACCCCAATTCAGTTAGTTGGCGGTAGTAAATAAAATATTCGGAAATTAGCCCAGTAAATTCATAAATTACTTGGCTTAATTGAAATAGAATTTTATTAAATAGTGTAGAAGGTTATAAAAAATGGCAAAGAAACAAACGTTTGGTGATAAATCATCAAAAGGAAAAGGTTCAGGTAAAGATCATATTAAATTGATTCATTCTGTAATTTCTCAAAATTCAGGTGCAATTCGATTTTCAGAAGAAATGATTCGAGTTCCTGAGGATGAAAATGCAGATAGTTTTGCAAAGAACCAATTTTCAAAAAAATAATGGATCTTGAAAAATTGATTAAAATAGGAGGGTTTTCCCTCCTATTTTTGTATATTGACTAAATGATTATTAGATTACTCATACTATTTTTTGTTTTGTTAAGTACGATTTTCCCTGAAAATGGTATTCCAAATGGAAAATCGTATGAATATTTTATGAATGCTGAGTATGAACGATTAAATGAAAATTATGCATCAGCATTATCAAAATACAACTATATTTTACGAAAGCATCAACATTCAACAACCCTCCATAAAACAGTAGCAGAAATTTATTTTCATCAAGGGAAAAATAGTAAGGCACAAAATCATCTAAAAAAAGCATTTGATTTGGATAAAAATGATATTGAAACAGGAATAATGTTGTTTCAATTGTATATTTCTCAAGAGGATTCTACTATAGCATCTAATATTTTAGATACATTGCTTTATCATAATCCTGAAAAAGTTGAATTATTATATTATCAAGCAGAATTCCAATTTAAACAACATGATTGGAGAGGGTTGTTATCAACATATAAAAACCTATTTATTCTAGATAATAAAAATACTGAATTATTTCAAAAAATATTAGAAATAGGGAAAGTTTTTGATGATCCAAATATACTAGAGAATGTCCTTGAAGAAATTTTATCCCATGACGAAGAAAATTATTTTATTCTACAGGCACTTGCCCAACACCACTACACTCAAGGGAACTTGGAATCAGCAGTAACTTATTTTATCAAAATGATTCCGTTTGCTGAGGAAAAGTTGGTAGTAGAACTTACAGTTGCGGATATTTATCTTCGTATTAATCAACCTGAAATTGCACTTCAGTATCTAGAACCATTGGCTAATTCAGAGAATACAACTTTTGATATTTTTCATTTATTGCTAATTGCATATACAACAACTAATAATACATCAAAACAAATAGAAATTGGCAAAGAAATGGTAGAATTGTACCCAGAGCATCAAACTGGTTTTGAAACTCTTGCGTATGTGTATCTTGAAAACGAGGATTATATTAAGGCACTTGAAATATTAGACAATGCGGTACATCGCTTCCCAGAGCGGTCTTTGTTTCCCTATTTAACTGGTTCAATCCACAGAATTCATAAAAGTTATAATGATGCAAAACAATATTTTAGTAAGGCTTTAGAATTATCTTCAGAATCTCGAACAATTCGCTATGCTTTAGCTACAGTTACTGAAGAATTACTTGAATTTTCAACGACAGATAGTTTGTTTGAGCTCATTATTTCAGATGATGAAAATGATGTGGGTGCACTCAATGATTACGCTTATATGATTAGTGAAAGACCAACAATATCTTCAGAACAAATGGATTATGCACTATTATTAGCAAAGAAAGCCGTGGAACAATCTCCAGAAAATCCTGCATTCTTAGATACAATTGGTTGGATATTTTACAGATTAAATGATTTTAAAAATGCTAAAAAATACATACAGAAAAGTATAGAATTAGATTCACAAAATACTGTCATATTAGAACATTATGGAGATGTTTTAGTAAAAATTGATGATTTGGTTACAGCAAAAATAATATATAAAAAAGCTCTTGAAATTGATTCAAACAACTTAATTTTACATGATAAAATAGAGCAATTAAAAGATGAATGAACACTCACTTAGTATTTTAATCCCTGTTTTCAACGAAGAGGGATCACTTAAAGAACTGTTTAAACAAATTTCTGATTCTGTAAAAGGAATTAAAACTTGGGAAGTTATTTTTATTGATGATGGTAGCACAGATGATTCAATTTCTATTTTAAATGAGTTATCTGAATCAAATTCTCATATTAAAATAGTTCAATTCTTCAAGAATTTTGGTAAATCGGATGCCCTTTCTGAAGGGTTCAAAACAGCAAGTGGTGATATTGTCATAACCATGGATGCAGATTTGCAAGATGACCCATCAGAAATTTCAAATTTAATAAGTAAAATATCTGAGGGATGGGATGTAGTTTCAGGATGGAAGAAAAAAAGACATGACCCAATTTCAAAAAGATGGCCATCCAAAGTATTCAATAAAATCACTCGATTACTCACTGGAGTTCATATCCATGATTTCAATTGTGGATTAAAGGCGTATCGTTTAAAGGTTGTTAAAGCAATTGAATTATATGGTGGTCTTCACAGATATATCCCTGCAATTGCATCACAAAAAGGATTTTCTGTTACCGAGATTGAAGTAAACCACCGACCACGTGAACATGGAGAAACTAAATATGGAGGTGCTCGATACTTTCATGGATTTTTTGATTTGTTAACTGTTATATTTTTGGGTAAATATTTCTCGAGACCGCTACATTTTTTTGGTTTTCTTGGATTAATATTTTCACTTGTTGGAATGGGAATAAATTTATACTTAACTGTTGGATGGTTTAGTGGAATTCCAATTGGTAATCGCCCCATTTTCTTTTTAGGTATTTTACTTTTAATTGTAGGGATTCAGTTTTTCTCAATTGGATTATTGGGTGAGTTAATGATTCGATATTCACATAAAAATGAAAAACGAGTAGAAAAAGTTATTTCAAATAACTTAAAATAATGCGAATAGCATTTATTACAGTTATCCCCCCATTTAGAGGTGGAATTGCAAAACACTCAGCTGTTCTAACGAGTCATTTAGAAAAAAATCATGAAGTAAAAATATTTAATTATTCTCGGCAATACCCAAACTTTTTATTTCCGGGGAAATCTCAGTTTGAATCAGAACCATCCAATATAACGTTTCAAGAAGAAACCTGTGTTGATTCAATTAATCCTTTTAGTTGGCTCAAAACTGTTAATAAAATTGTAAAATATAATCCAGATATTGTGCTATATAGATATTGGAACCCGTTTTTTGCACCAACTTTGGGGACAATAGCTCGTCGAATAAAAGCGAAACTAAATCATGTAAAACATATTGCACTCTGTGATAACATTAAACCTCATGAAAAAAAATGGATGGACAATCTGCTATCAAACTATTTTATTAAATCAATGGATGGATTTGTGGTGCAATCATCAACAGTAGAATCAGAATTATTATCTTTTGATGAATCAGCACAGTATAGGAAAGCACTACATCCTGTATATGATGCCTATAAACCAGTAATTGATAAGAATGTTGCAAAAGAAAAATTAGGGCTTGAAGCAAAATACATAATTCTATATTTTGGGTATGTTCGGCATTATAAAGGGTTTGATATTTTACTAGAATCAGTTGCAAAATTAAAACAAAATATGTCCGATTTTCATTTGTTAGCTGTGGGTGAATCGTATGACGGAACAGAAAAATTTGAGTCATTAATAAACCAATTAGGTATTAAAGAGTATGTTACTTGGCTACACGAATATGTTCCTGATTCTAAGGTACATGAATATTTTTCTACGGCAGATGTTGTGACTCTACCTTATCGGTCGGCATCTCAAAGTGGTATTGTCCAATTAGCATATCATTATAATGTACCTGTTGTTGTTACAAATGTAGGAGGACTCCCTGAAATTGTCGAGGAAGGGAAATCAGGTTGTGTTGTAAAAGCAAATTCACCCCAAGACGTTGCTGACTGTCTAAAATACAACTTTGAAGAAAATAATTTCCCCAAAATGCCTGCATTTATTGAAACCTATAAAAACCAATTTTCTTGGGATAACATGGTAACTCAAATTGAGGAACTTGTAAACGAATGTTAATACCACATATTCATATTTTAATTTTAAATTGGAATGGCTATGAATTGACAAAAGATTGTGTAGAATCTGTGTATAATTCGAAATATCCCAATTATTCTGTATCGGTAATAGATAATAATTCATCTGATAATTCCGTTGAAAAATTAAAGGTCGAATATCCGAAATTGAATTTGATATCGCTAGATTCGAACTATGGTTTTGGTGGGGGGTACAATAAAGCATTTCAGTATTTAAAGTGGCAGGGTGAATATTATTTGCTTCTAAATAATGACACCATTATTGCATCTGATTTATTGGATAAAGTGGTATCTAAAATCAATAAAATGGGTAAAAATTTTATTTATGGACCTAAAATATATTACCATGATTTCCCTGAACAAATTTGGTATGCAGGAGGAAAAGTAAATTTATTCCTTGGCCAAATTGCACATATTGGAATACGAGAAAATGACCACAAATTTGATTATAAAAGTAAAAAAACCGATTATGTTTCTGGATGTTGCCTTATAGCACATAGTTCCGTGTTAAAACAACTCAACGGATTTGATGAGAAGTTTAATATGTACTCAGAAGATGTTGACATATGTTTACGGGCAAAAAAAATGGGAATTAAATCTTACTTTATTTCATCTGCAACTCTTTATCATAAAGTCTCAGCATCCATGGGAGGTGAGTTAAGTATTCCAAAACAGATTAAGAAATTTTATTCATTCATTAAACTTAGTAATTCTCATATTCTGTTTCCCTTTTCAATTTTTGCATGGTTTCATTATTTGCTTCGGTTACCATTTCGGGCAGTATCCGTCTATTTAAATAATATTTTGGATAGAAAGTCATAATGCGAAATGTAACAGCAATATTTTCTATTCGATTTTTTGGAGCTATTCTAGGAATATTATTTAGTATTGTTTTAGCCAGAGTTTTAGGTGCAAATGAAGTTGGAATTTACTTTCAAGCTATAAATATTGCATTGATTGGCACAATAATTGGAAGAATGGGGCTTGATAATGCTGTCCTAAAATTTACCGCAATTTATTCCAAAAATAATGAATGGGGTAAAGTAAATGGAGTTTATCAACAGGCCATAAACATTTGTTTGAAATCTTCCGTACTTGCAACAATTGTTTTATATTTCACATCTGGTATGATAGCTGAATATTTTTACAAAGATATGAATATTGTTTTTCCAATTCAATTGATGGTAATTTCAATAATTCCATTTAGTTTAATGACACTCCACGCTGAAATGTTAAAAGGGCTTGAGAAAACACGATTAGCAATAATTGTTCAAAATGTACTTATTCCGTTTACTTGTCTCTCAGTACTCATATTTTTCAGAAATGTTGGAGATATAAATATTGCAATTTATGCATATATTTTTAGTGTAATTTTATCCTGTGCTATTTCATATATGTTTTGGAAAAAGTCTGTTAAGCATAATCAATTTATAACTATTGAAAGTAAACAATTATTAGAAATAGGGTTACCTCTATTATTAGTAGCTTCAATGGGGTTAATACTGAGTATAACAGATTCTATGATGTTGGCTTTTTGGTTAGATAGTAGGACTGTAGGGATTTATGGTGTTGTTGCTAAGGTTGTATTTTTAAGCAGTATGTTATTAGTTGTTGTTAATAGTATAGTTGCACCCAAAATTGCATCTGCATTTTCTAATAACGAATTTTATGAGGTAAAAAATATACTGATAAAATCTATAATGTATTTATTTGGAGTAGCACTTCTAATCTTATTACTTTTTATTGGATTTTCATCATTTATCTTAGAAATTTTTGGAACTGAATTTGTCAACGGCAAAAAAGCACTTCTAATCTTAGCTTTTGGTCAATTTATTGTATTATCAACTGGTCCGATTGCATATACACTTATGATGACAGGTAAAGAAAAAGTGTATCGCAATATTGTGATTTTCTCAGCAATATTAAATGTTATTTTAAATATTATATTGATTCCGAAGCATCACATGATTGGGGCAGCAACTGCAACAGCGATTTCATTGAGTACTAAAAATATCATCACATTTTTTGTTGTGTATTCACATTTAAGGAAAGTACAACATGCAGTCTGAAATTCAATTATTTCTAATTTGGGAAAAAGCATACCCAAAACTACCGGAAATTGCTGAAGACATTTCCAATGAGTTTAAAGTTATTAAAAACATGGAAGTAGAATGGTCAAAAGATAAATTTGCTGAGAATCTAACTCAATTCTATGGAACGAAACTCCCTCCTAATTCTTTTAAAGAAAAACATTGTGGAAATGGTACATTTACAGTTTTCATTGTTGAAGATAACTCTCCAATTTATGAAAACAGAAAAACATCAAAAGGGTCACAAATAGTAAATTCTAAAATGTTTGATTTAAAAACTAAATATCGATCTTGGACAGGTGGTGGGCATAAAATTCATGCTACAAACTCTATCAAAGAAACTGAACATGATATAATGTTATTGTTTGGGAAAACTCTACCTGAAATTGTTAATGAAGAGTGGGGAGAGGCATTGTCACAAGAGTATGTTAAAATGGATGTTCAAGGTGCTAATGGTTGGGAAAATCTAAATCATCTCTTTACTGTTTTAAATGAAACTGTTGACTATGTTGTACTAAGAAATTTTGAGGATTTATCAACTGAATTAGTTTCGGGCGATATTGATATTTTAACAAATAATATTGATGAATTTAAATTTATTACAAAAGCTGAAAAAATTTACTCAAATAACCGAAGAGTAGCATATTTTATAAAAGTGGGACCAGAAAATATATATTTTGATATCAGATGTGTAGGTGATAACTACTATGATAACTCTTGGCAAACATCTATTTTGAATAATAAGGTTAAAAATGACGATGGTTTTTTTATACCAAATAATGAAGAATATTTTTATTCCTTAATGTATCATGGTTTAATCCATAAACCCAAACTCAGTGATGTGTACCATTCAAGGTTGTTAGAACTTTCAAAATTGTTGAGTGAAAATATTCATTCCAGTAAAAATGGTGAAAAACAATGGATTGATATTTTGTTCAAGTTTATAAAACAAAATGATTATACATATACAATTCCAAAAGATTATTCGGTATATTTTAATTATGAAAATGCACCCTTTTTTGAAAAGGATATGACGACACAATTTATAAAATGGGCAAGGACAAAACTTATTAGTTTAAAACAGAAATTTTGATCAGAGTAATTTTCCATATTAAGAATGCAATTTATTCCATTTTTTGGTACTTATGGAATATTGCTCATATTGAGAAATATTTTGAAACAAAAGGAATCATAAATTTTAAGGTTGAATTATTTCCATTGTGGAAACCACATGCTCAATATTTTTCTGGTTATCAGAAATCTTCCCATCAAAAAGTATTTGTTAAATTTGGTAAAAAATATTTTATCAACCGTGAATTTAATGCAATCCAATTTTTAACATCAAATTTACCTTCTAAATCATGGTTGCCAACTATCATTGATTCGGAGTTTGATTGGAAGTTTCCTAATATCATCATAAATTATATTGATGGGAAACCCTTGAATAAATTTCAAGAGTCACTAATTTCAGACGATATAAAGGATACTCTTTCTCAAACATTTTTTGATATTATTGTAAGTTTGAATTCACTGAATATTATTCACAGAGATATCAGACCACATAACATAATGGTGAGTGATACTAACGACATAGTTCTTTTAGATTATGCATTTTTAACTAATGCAAAAGATAGTGATTCTGAATTTAAAGAAATTCCATTAACATATGAAAATTTGGGAAAATTACATCGGCTTGGAAATAGATATAACCCAGAAATAGGCAAGTGGGATGATGCATATTCAGTTTTCAAAATATGTGAAGAGTTGCATATTGAAACATCACATCTAACAAAAATTAAAGATAATATTGGTAAATTATCGATTCTATTAAATGGAGATAATTAGTGCACTTATTTAAAAAATACGAATCCATTTGGATAATGCTAATTTATGGGATATTAATTACATTTTTATTCAACAAAGTTGTGTTTGATGACTATTCCTTTCAGGGTGGTGATTCTCTTTCTCCTAAAGCAATAAAGCAAGGTATTGAACTTGCCGAAGAACACTACGGTGAATATCCAACATGGCTTCCATGGGTATTTAGCGGATTACCCTCAGTTCACTCTTTTCAAAATGTGTCTAATTACTATGTTCCAAATCACATAATTACATTTTTACATTCATTGGGTATGCCCTGGATTTGGAATTTTTTGTTTCATTTTATCTTTGCAGGAATGGGTGTATTTATTTTACTCAAAGAACTCAAAACAAATACAATTTCAGCTTTTTTGGGTGGTGTTACGTTTATGTTAATGCCCTACCTAGTTACAATGTTGGTTCATGGACATGGTAGCCAAATGATGTCCACTGCATATATCCCTTGGGTTATTTGGGCAATTCTTCGGCTTAAATCAAATCCCAATATTTTGAATATGGGATTATTAACCATGTTTGTTGGCTTTCAACTTCAACGAGCCCATGTTCAAATTGCATATTACACGTGGCTAATGATAGGTTTGTTTATTTTGTTTGAAATAATCTTGTTTATTAAAAATAAAGATAATGATATTTCGTACTTGAAATATTTAATTCCTACTTTGTTTATTGGAATTGCAATGGCTATGTGGATTTATTATCCAGTTATGCAATATACTCCTCATTCAATTCGTGGTGCTACTGGTGGTGGAACAGGATTTGATTATGCAACGGCATGGTCATTTAGTATCGGTGAGATGATGACGTGGTTAATCCCCTCATATTTTGGTTTTGGGGGTGCAACTTATTGGGGCAATATGCCATTTACAGATTATCCTAACTATATGGGTATTCTCCCATTGGTTTTTGCAATAATTGGAGTTAAGCACACAAAGGGAAATTTTAAAGTATGGCTGTTAGTTTCCATGATGTTTGCTTTGTTGTTATCCTTTGGGCATAATTTTAAGTTTTTGTACTCCCTTTTTTACAATTACTTTCCTTATTTTGATAAATTTAGAGTACCAGTTATGTTTTTAGTATTGGTTCAATTTGGGGTTGCAGTGTTTGCTGGATTAGGAATTAATTATTCATTTAACTCAGAATTTAATACTGAAAAATTAAAAAGATTTGGGTTTGTTTCTGGAAGTGTGTTTGCGTTTATTTGGATAAACAAATTATTTTTTGTTTCCAACCTAAATTTTGGGCAACGTTCACACAAAATACTTGACCCAATGAGAATGGAAATGATTCACTCAGATATACTATTAAGTTCAGTTCTTATAATTATTACATTACTAATTGGTCTAGCTTTAAGTAAAAAGTGGTTAACTCCCAGTTTTTCTCATTTTTTAATTGTTGGTTTAATAATTGTTGATTTGGGGATAGTTAATTTCAAAATTATTGAACCAGCAAATGACTCTTATCGTCAAGGAACTCTAAAACATAATAAGTTTGTAAATGCCTACTTATCCGAAGATAGTGTAATAAAATTTTTAAAAAGTGATACAGATAAATTTAGAATTTTACCACTGGGGGCACTTGCCAATGAAAATCGATGGTCAGCATTTCATTTAGAAAGTGTAGCAGGCTATCACCCCGCAAAAATTTCACATTATAAGACATTATTAGAAGATGTAGGTTGGAACAATTTAGGTGTATTGCAGATGATGAATGTCAAATATTTAGTATCACCTGAAAAAATTGAACATCCAGTATTTGAACTTGTTCATACGGGCTCATTATTTTTTCAAGATGCATATAATAATACGTATGTGTACCTATTTAAAGGATTTACTCCAAGGGCATTTTATGTTGAAACCATGACACAAGTTGAAGATATAACTGGAGTAGCAAAACTGCAAAATCCTCAATTTAACCCTATTAAAGATTCATTTATGTATTCAGAATTGACACACCCTATTAATCATTCAAAATTATCTACAGTGAAAATAGTTGATTGGTCACCAAATAAAATCTCTCTTAACATTGACGCAAAATCAGATGAGTTTATTGTATTGAGTGAAGTGTTTTATCCTGAAGGGTGGAAAATAAATGATCATCCAGATATAGAAATTAAACGTGTTAATCATGTCTTACGTGGATTTCATATATCAGAAGGTGAATATACGCTAACTATGGTATTTAACCCATCTGATTTGCGAATTGGTGGATGGATTTCTTGGATTAGTATTTGTATTACATTTGGTTTGATTTTATTTGGAATTTTACCAAAAAAATATAAAGAATCATTACTTTCAACTTCAAACACTTTTTACAATGTAAACTGAAATGCAAAGTTTTAAACGACAATCGAACATCAAACTTGGGTTATTTGCTTTTGCATTGATAATTGCATCAAGTGTGTTTTTAGTAAACAGGATTATTGTTGGGCAAATTCGCGAAGATGCCAAAAAGCAAGTTGAACATTTAGCCAAGGCATATACAGAAGCTATCAATACTGCAGATGAAAATGATATTCATTTTGTGATGGATATGATATTACCTTCGCTAAATTTCCCTTTAGTGATTACCTTTAGTGATGAAATTTATGCTATTATGAATTTAGATATAGCTTATCCCGAAAATTCAAAGGAATACAAACAAGAAATTCAAATTATTATCCAGCGGATGGATGAATCTTTTCCACCCTTAGGGCTAACGTGGAATGATAAAGAAATTGGGTATATTCACTATGGTGACTCTGCAATAGTGAACAAAATGGAATGGCTTCCATTTTTGGAAGTTGGGTTAGCAATATTGTTTTTGATTTTAGTACTGTGGGGGATTCAGCTAATACGAAACAGTGAAAAAAATTCAATTTTTGCTGGGATGGCAAGGGAAACAGCACATCAATTGGGGACGCCTATTTCTTCTTTAATGGGGTGGGTTAATTTTTTGGAGGATGAAGGACACTCCCGTAAAGAAATTGCACAATCAATGAATGAAGATATTTCTAGGTTATCAGAGATTTCAGATAGATTTTCTAAAATTGGATCTAATCCCCAGTTAAAAGATATTGATTTGAATGCAACTCTAACTGAGTTAACTACATATTTGCAGCACAGACTACCAAAACGATCAGAAATAGATTTAAAGTTTTCTGCAGATGTTTCACATAAGATTGCTGGAGATAAAATCTTACTTACTTGGGCATTTGAAAATATTATTCGAAATGCAATAGATGCTATTGAGGCAGGCAAAGGTTCGGTTCAAGTTAAGCTGTATGAAAATGAAAGTAAAATTCGCATTGACTTTATTGATTCAGGTAGGGGGATTAATAGAAAAAATTGGAAAAATATTTTCAAACCCGGTTTTAGTACCAAAAAACGAGGGTGGGGGTTAGGACTCAGTTTAACTCATAGAATCATTTCAGAAATTCACTCTGGGAGAATTAAAGTTGTAAATTCTAAAAAAGGTGAAACTATAATTAGGGTAAAGTTTTAGATTTTGGCAATTTAGGTGTCCAATTTTGGAGTCCATCAAAATATGTGAAAAGAAAGCGTTTTGACGCAGTCAAAACAATCCATACAAAAATATGGAGTCCATCGACTGTGTCGATGGTGAAAAGAAAGCGTTTTGACGCAGTCAATCAAAAAATAAAATAATGGAAGAATTTAGAAAATATCAACATAATCCGCCCCATTTGTTTATACCAAATGCAAAATATTTTATAACATCATCAACTTTAGGTAGATATGCCTATTTAAAAACAGATAATGCAAAAATTGCAATATTACAATATTTAACGAAGTCTTTAGAATCTTTTGGTTGGAAATTGGAAGATTGGGTAGTACTTGATAATCATTTACATTTTATGGTTACTGCACCAAAGGATTCTAAAACATTACCAAAAGTAATAAATAATTTTTACAGGTTTTCAGCTAATTGGTTAACAAACAATAATATCAGAAAAATAAAAAGTAAATATTTTCATAACTATTGGGATACCTGTATTACGTATGAAAATTCATATTATGCACGACTTAACTATATTTGGTTTAATCCCGTTAAACATGGATATGTAGAATATCCAGAAGAATGGAAATTTGGAAGTTATTTTTACCGTTATAAAAATGAAATGCAAGAAATGAAAACACAAAGAGAAAAATATCCATTTAACCAAATAAAAATTGAAGATAGTTTTTAAATATGGTATGATTATAAGGGCTGTTTTTATACTGACATATTCAGTATAGTCCATATTTTTGATATGGAGTCCATCGACTGTGTCGATGGTGAAAAGAAAGCGTTTTGACGCAGTCAAAACAATCCAAAAGAAAGCGTTTTGAC
>CAYNTS010000050.1:0-15151 GCA_964400495.1 uncultured bacterium
TTGGGATTGGATCACCATTGCGGTAATGGGTTACTTTTAGGTTGGTGGTTGTCCATATTTGGTCACCAATTTGAACAGTCTCATATATATTGCCATCTATGTCAGTTACTGTATCTGTTATATCTGCATCCCAACAATCTTCTAATATACAGTTAACTTCTTCGATAATATCTAATACATTAATAATATTATCACCATTTGCATCACATTGACTGTATGCTGTCGTACATAATAACATTATCATTAAAATTGCCTTTTTCATCTTTATACCCCTTTCGTTTGTTTAATTAAAGTTGTTAAAACTAATAATACTAAACACAGCAATTTAAATGAATTCCATAAAAAGAAAAAGTAATTATTTCTTAATAATAAAAAGCCCAGTCAAACTGGGCTTTTTATTTATTCTTCGGTATTTATTTCTGCAGGTTCGGGAATTTCTTCTTTGGGTTTTTCACCCCAGTATTCAGGTCGTGTTTGTAGGTTATAAATCACATTCTCACTGGTTAAATACACAAAAGTATTTTCACGCGTTCGTACATAATTATGAGAATAATCTGATTTTGATTGACCAAATACAAAATAGGCAAGCGTTTCACCCGCTTTATCAATTAACCCTAAATGTGTACCCAAAGAATCACTTACAGAAAAGGTGTCCCATTTCTCTTGTTTTTTGGTAACAACATTTTCTTTTTTAACGGTTAACACTCTATCAAACAAACTACTGATTGAACGCTCTTTCATTTCCAAAGTATCATGTCCAGTGATTGTCCACACAGTGTCAAATTTGGCAAGTTCTAAAATATCAACACCTTTTTGAATGAGAATTTTATGAATATCATCCACATTTCCCATGAATAAATCGGTTGATGTACTGGTATGTTGTTTTTGGTTACTTGAATTAAGAAAATAAAGTCCAATTAAAACAACCAATACTGCAATTCCAATTTGTAAATTCTTAGTCATAAATTTCCTCCAAATATGTAGTTCGTTTTTTCTCGTTTCGAAGTCGGTAAAAACCAAATCCCATTACTAATATTGATGGTAATAAAATATTAATCCATTTCCATAGTGATTTTGCTTCATCATCTAAACCATCTGCTTCAGATAGTAATGGTCTGTTTGTAATTTCTCGTGACCGCAATGAAATAAGTTCACTATCACCCATTAAATAGTCCACCACATTTTGAATAAAAATATGATTTTCAGACGAACCACCGCCACCATCATCAGCCATAAATTTGGAATCACCTGTTAAAATTACTTCACCACCCATTGAAGTTTCAACTCGCGCACTCACCACTTTTCCAGCTTCTTTCAGTTGTGTGAAAATTGGGTTTTGTTTAGGGTCTGGGTTCAAATTATAATACTGAGTTACAGATGAAGACCGGTTTGATGTTAGTAATAATGGGTTGGCTGAACTAAGTGAGTCCAACACAATTTCACTTGGGAATAACATGCGTAATTGTTCTAACCCACTAACAACAACTTCATCTTCATTAAAGTTTTGAATAGTTGGAAGAAATGGGTAGTCCATTGGTACAGCCATACGAAATATTCCCATATTTTGTTGTACATTTACTTGCCCACATAGTGCATCCACCACCAAATTTTCTTCAATATGTAATCCATAAGAATCTAATAAATCAAAGATATTGGATTGAATTGCATTTGCTTGCTGGGTTGCAATATCAACAGATACTCTGTTTTGATTGATGAATAAATCACCGCCTCGTTCTAAAAATGCAGATAAATTTGCAAATTCATCAGTTGTTAGAGAATCGGTAACACCATGCATAAGCAATGTAGTAATATCACTAGGAACTTCTGATGCAATATCTACATTCCTAACTGTGTATTGTTGACGCAAAATATCAGAAATATTTTGGTTTTGTACATCTTGACTTGCTCGAGTTACAAAGCCAATATTTGCTTTTGTATCGTCCACCATTTTTTTAATGCGTGATGTAATATCATATTCTAATCCAGTTGTGGTTTGAATTACTGGGATTACCTCGCGTTGGTCTTCATAAATAAATGCCATCCCCATAAAAACACGGGCAATTTCCACTTTGTCATTTTCAATAACTTGTAATTGAACGGGCTGGATGCCATACTTTTGTGCTTCAGAAATCATATCTTCATCATTTTCTGGTCTGAAAAATTCAAACTGAATATTACCACTTGAATATGCTGCATATTCTTCTAAAATATCTTGAAGATATCGTTCGTTATTACCATATTGTGCTGGCAAGTTTTCTGAAAAATATATTTTCATTGTAAAAATATCATCAATTTTGGACACCACCGAACGACTCGAATCAGACAATGAATACATTTTATTTTCGGTTAAGTCCCATCTGAAAAACCAGTTTCGAGCAACTAGATTCAGTACAATCAAACTTACAACTACAATCGCTGTAAAGGTTAAAAATGTTTTCTTATTCATATTTGATACCATTGGTTTACCTCCACTTCCTAATTTCCATAACTTGTTTTGTTATGAAAATAAAAAATCCAATTACTGAACCAAAATACACCAAATTACGAGAATCAATTACACCCCGTGAAATATTGGATAAATGGTATTCAACACTAATATACTGCACAATTCCTGCAATAGATGATGGTACAAAAACAAGCATCTTATCCATTAGGAAAAATACAAGGACAATAAAAACTCCAATGATAAATGCCACCACTTGATTATCCGTAACACTACTTGCAAATGTGCCCACTGCAGAATATACAGCACCCAGTAAAACTAATCCGAAATAACCAGTGAATATCGCACCATAATCAATGTTTGTTCCTACATTAATTAAAGTAACAAAATGGATTGAAGTTACTGCAAGTCCAAGAACAATAAGAGTTAGCCCTGCTAAGAACTTGCCAAGTACAAACTCAATATCTTTTATGGGAAGTGTCGAAATTAACTCCATAGTTCCGATATTTTTTTCTCGAGCAATTAATCCCATAGTTACTGCAGGGATGAAGAACAAATACACTAGCGGAACTATATTAAACAATGCTCGCATATTTGATTGATTAAACAAGAAAAATGTGTTGGTAAAAAAGTACCCATTCACCAAAGCAAAAATTACCAAGAAAATATATGCCATTGGACTATTGAAAAATGCTTTGAGTTCTTTAAAATAAATCGCTTTAAAATTACGCATTTGCACCTCCATCCAATGTTAATGTACGGAATAAATCTTCAAGGTTTGCTGAATGTGGACTCATTTCCATAACTGTCCAATTTGATTTAACAGCATAGTTGAATAGCGCTTCCCGTGGGTCATTTTCTTTGGCATATTCTAAACTGAGCAAATGTCCACCATTTGTGGATTTGGCAGAAAGCATTGCAATATTTTCAACTGCTTCAGGCAATCCATTTACAGCTTCGTCAGTAGAATTTTTTATATCAAATGTCAACTGAGTTTTCCCCATGAAATTACTCATAAGTTCTTCATTAGTACCATCGGCAACTATCTCTCCTTTGTTGATAATAATAATTCTATCAACTGTTGCTTGGATTTCTTGAAGAATATGACTGGACATAAGTACTAGTTTTTCACGTCCTAATTCTTTAATCAACTCACGAATTTCTACAATTTGGTTTGGGTCAAGACCTGTTACGGGTTCGTCCAAAATCAAAATTTTAGGATCATGAATCATTGCACAAGAAAGTCCAATTCGTTGTTTATACCCTTTCGAACACTCAGAAATATCTTTGTGTATCACACCTTTCAACCCGCACTGTTCCACTACCATGTCCAATGCTGACCGAAATGCCTTGCCTTCAATACCACGAATCTTTGCATTAAATTCAAGTAAATCATATACTTTCATTTCAGTATAAAGCGGATTTAACTCAGGTAAGTAACCAATTTGTTCTCGAATTTTGAATGAATCATCTAAAATATTCATTCCATTTACCATTACATCACCAGATGTTGGGGTTAAATATCCTGTAATTACTTTGAGGGTTGTTGATTTCCCGGCACCATTTGCACCCAGAAATCCGACAATTTCCCCGTCGTTTATCTCAAAGTTTATTTTTTTTACTGCCTGAACTTCCCCATAGTTCTTGGACAGGTTTTCTACTCGTATCATGAACAGTACGTCTCCTTTTTAAAGAAAAAATTATGTATGATTAAAAAATTAAAAAGTTCCGAAAAAAATTAATTGATTAACTTTCCTCACGAACAAATGATTCACCATCCCAATAAAAACCATCGTATTTGAATGTATCAAATTGATCTGTTGAGGTGATATCATTTTCAGCCATATAGCGAATAAATTCGCCCTTTACAGATTTTCCAAAATGCCCAGCTGCTGTTTTTTTACCTTTGTTTATAACTGAAAAATCAACTGGAATAACATTTGAACCTGCCTTATATGCTTTTCTATGGACTTGAGGTAATAAGTCAATTATTAAATCTTCATCTTTAAGGGCATTTGTTAAAATTGGGTTCCAGTGGTACTGCAAAGATAGTACATTCATTTTAAGTTTATAATCTGGAATTAATGTTTTTGGAGTCACCATACCAAATAGACCACTGAAAATAAGCATATATTTTTCCATAAAATTTTTACCTTTTTCAGAAATAGTTGCCCATTCAATATGTTCGTAAACTACACCTGTATATCGCTCAATTGCATGTACACATCGGCTGTTCATAACGTCTTGGTTTTGCCGATGAAATGTCAGTGCCTTTTCTGGTGATGTACCATAAACTGATTTTAGATCTTCATCTTCGATTAAACTTAATAATCGCACTACCTGATTAACTTGTCTTTCAAATCGAAAGTTAGTATCCTTAAAACGAGTTTCAGTCGGTTTAACTTTGGCTTTGCCCTCGCTAGGTGGTATTAATATTTTCATTTATCCCTCAATAAATTTTTTGAATATGATTAATTCATTACAAAAAAACGGTGGGAAATCTACGGATAAATAATGACTTTATTAAGAATTATTATTAGCTTTTGGAATTGGAAATTATAAATTAATATAATATTTCAGAGAATCGTGAAGGTCTCTATCTAAAATATATAGAATATTTAATTTCTTTTTAGCCTCACGTTTTTTATTTAATTTGAGATATGATTTTGCTAACTCAAAATGGGACAATGCATCGTCAGAATTTAATTTTAATGCTAATTTGAATGATTTTGCAGCTTCCCAATCATGCCTTAAATTTGATTGACATAAACCAATATAGTATAATGACTTAAAATCATCCTCATTCAAATCACTAACGACTGTAAAAGAAATTTGAGATTGATTGTAATCTCCTAAAGCAAATTGTGAAAGACCCATTAGAAAATAGGCAGTTTCATCTTCGGGATATTGATTTATATAAATATTGAATTCATTAGTTGCTAATGAATGAATTTCCATTGCTTGATATGCTACCCCCAATTGATAGTGAATTTCTGCATCATTCGGAGCGAGAGAAAGTGCATCTTGAAATGATATAACAGCTTGCATATAATTTTGCATGCTTCCATACGCTAAGGCAAGCTGATAATACATACTCATGGTAGGTGTTCCACAATCAATGGCTGATAAAATATAATCAACAGCTTCTTCAAATTCACCTAACTCATTTGATATGACTCCAAGTCGATACATGACTTCTGTATTTTCATCATCAAATTCTAAAATTGATTTGTAAGAATATTTAGCTGAAACATATTCTTTTAACTGCCAATGAGATTCAGCAATTGCGGTATGGTAATTAATATTTTCGGGATAAATTTCTCTCAAACGTGAGTAAGCATCAATTGCCTCAGGATATCGATTTTGTGATATGAACACATCACCCAACACTTCTACAACTTTCAGACTATCTGGATTATGAATTACATATTCACGCAGTGGGTCCATTGCTTCTTTTTTCTGATCATTGTTTACAAGCAACATCCCCAATCGATAATGAACATCTATTATATCTGGTGCATGTTTTCGTGCAAGCATATACGCATTTATTGCTTTATCTAAATTTAATAGATCTTCGTGGATTAACCCAAGTTCATAGTACGCCTGTCCATGCTCTGGGTTTAATTTTACCGTTCTATTAAATGCTTCAAGTGCTTGCCTTATTTGACCAGACCTTACGTATGAAACTCCTAAATCAAAATATACATCCTTATTTTCTGGGTCAAGTAGCAAAGATTGTGTTAATTGAGAGATAGCATCATCATATTTCTCAAGTTCCATAAAGGTAAGTCCTGATTGATAATAAGCTTCATGAAAATATGAATCCTGTTTGAGGACATTTAAAAATGCTGTGATTGCATCATGATAATATCCCAAGTTTTTTAAGCACATTGCTTCACCAAATTGAGCATCTAAATTTTCTTCTATCCACAAAATTTTTCGATATTGAAATAGAGCATCTATCCAGTTTTCATTTTCATAATATTTATCTGCAATCAATCTATACGCTCTAACATCCGTTGAATCATGTTGTAAATAAGTTTGGATGTGTTCATTAAAAAGTATAGAATCAGAAGTGTAGTACATTATTGAAGCAATAAAATCTGCACCAAAATTTGTTGAATCAATAAGCATTCGTGATTGAATGGATGTTAGCAAATTTTTTACTTGTAGTGAATCCCCAAAATATAAACTTGTAAAATATTCAGCATCTAAATTTGACGTATGTAGATTTACTGCACGAGAAAAACTTTCAATTGATTCTGAAAATAATCCGCGATCAATATATGAAAACCCTAATTCCATTAAATCAAGTGCTTGGTCTTCTGAGGTATAAGCTGTTACGAATCCTGATGAGTCAATTTCTGTAGACAGGAGTTTTTCACCTGGTTGCCAGACAGTTAAATCTGCACCTAATTGATGTAAACTATCAAATATTGTGAGCTGACTAATTCTATCTTCAATTGAGTTAAATCGAACACTATCCTCCGTTAAACTATAGATTTCTTGAAGATTTTGCAATGGATTTATCAGTTCTGTTTGAGCTTTAACCACAAATGATTCATAAATTCTTAAAGCATCTTTAAAATATAAGTCTGCAATTTCTAAATCACCTATTAGCAAATATAATTCGCCAAGCTCGTTCAGAGTACTCGCCACATCTAAATGTTGTTTCCCTAAAATGGATTCTTGTGTGTGCAGAATTTTCTCATTTTCAGCAATTGCATCAACATAGTGCCCTGCCTCAACATACAATCGTGCTGTATTTTTCATGTCGAGAATGGATGACTGGTATTGTGAAAACAAAGCTCCAAACAGAATTATTGCTAAAAATGATATATGTGTAAATTTCTTCATTTTACAAGCGATAAATTTAGTACATCTTGGCATGTCTAAAAAATTTCAATTTTAATGATTACATCAACATCCAATGCTAAGAATAATTTTTTGTTCCAAATGCTACTAATTAATTGTAATTTTTGAAGTATATTTCTTTTATTCGGGTTGATTTTATACTTAAATTACTGCTTTGATTTTCATCATGATTGAATCCACCAAAGATCCTAAAAATATTATTACTTCTCCAGACAAATTCGATGAGGATGTTCAGGCAGAACTGTCTTTGCGTCCAAGCCAATTTGATGAATTTGTAGGGCAGAAAGAAACTGTTGAAAACTTGAAAGTTTACATTCAAGCAGCACAACAACGTGGTGAATCTTTGGATCATGTTCTATTGTTCGGACCACCAGGACTTGGCAAAACAACCCTTGCTAGTATAATTGCAAGAGAAATGAATGTAAATATTAAGTTATCATCTGGCCCTGTACTTGATAGAGCAGGTGATTTGGCTGGAATTTTAACGAATCTTGCTGGGCACGATGTTTTTTTCATAGATGAAATTCACAGATTAAGTAGTGTTGTTGAAGAATATCTGTACTCCGCAATGGAAGACTATACAATTGATATAATGTTAGATAAAGGTCCAAGTGCTCGCTCTGTCCAATTGAACTTAAACCCATTTACTTTAATTGGTGCAACAACTCGATTAGGGAATTTAACATCCCCCATGCGTGATAGATTTGGTGTGGTGCTTCGGTTGGATTTTTATTCAAATGAGGATTTAGTTAGTATTATTAACAGGTCTTCAACAATCATGAAAATTGATATTGAAGAAAATGGGGCGTTGGAAATTGCTCGTAGGTCACGAGGGACTCCTCGAATTGCGAATCGTATTTTGCGTAGAGCAAGAGATTTTGCACAAATAGAATCTAAAGGTGTAATCACTTTTGAGGTAGCTCAAAAATCATTAAAACGCCTTGGTATTGATGATAATGGGCTTGATGATATGGACCGAAGAATTTTAAATGCACTCGTTAATAAATTTAACGGTGGTCCTGTAGGCATTGAATCTTTGGGAGTTGCAATTTCTGAGGATGCAAGAACTATCGAAGAGGTGTACGAACCTTTTCTGATTAAAGAAGGTTTTATCCAGCGTACTTCACGAGGAAGACAAGCGTTAGAAAAAACTTTTTCATACTTAAATGTTCAAAACCCAAATTTGAACGACCAAACACAAATATTTTAACATTGAAAGGAAGTTTATGTATTTTGGCTCAGTAGAAAAACCACCTCGTTTATCAGAATTTGAAATGGAGGTTCCAGAAGAACTTATTGCTCAATATCCTGCTGAAAATCGAGATGAATGTAAGTTGATGGTTCTAAACCGAAAAGATGAAACCATCGAGCACAAAGCATTTACAGATATAGCTGATTATTTCAAAAAAGGTGATGTTTTAGTTGTAAATAATACACTTGTTTATCCAGCTCGTTTGTACGCTTATAAAGATAAATCAGAAGCACGTGTTGAAGTATTTCTACTGAGAGAATTAGAAAATGATTTATGGGAAGCTATGGTGCGACCTGCACGTAAAGTACGTATTGGAAATAAACTTCACTTTAGTGATGATTTTGCCTGCGATGTGATAGATAACACCGTATCTGGGGGAAGAGTTTTACGGTTTGATTATGATATTAAAAATGTTTACCCATATATAGACAGAGAGGGTCATTCTCCATTACCGCCATACATTAAGCGTGAACCAATTCCTGAAGATAAGGTTAATTATCAAACAGTTTATGCCTCAGAAAGAGGGTCTGTTGCTGCCCCAACTGCAGGTGCACACTTTTCTGAAGAATTGCTTGAAAAATTGAAAGAGAAAGGGGTGAAAATTGCAGAAGTTACTTTACATATTGGCTTGGGTACCTTCCGCCCAATTATGGTTGAAGATTTAACTCGTCATCACATGGATTCTGAATATTTTTATGTGCCACCTGAAACTGCTCAGATTATAAATAGAGCACGTGCAAAGAAAAAAAGAATTTTTACTGTGGGAACCTCAACAGTAAGGACGCTAGAATCAGTTGTTGTGTCAGGATTTCAAATTACAACTAAACGAGGGTGGACAGACAAATTTATTTATCCTCCATATAAATTTAAAATGAGTGATAGATTGATTACTAATTTCCATCAACCAAAATCTACACTTATGATGCTAGTTGCAGCGTATGCAAACAAAGATTTTATTCTTAAGGCATATCAAGAAGCAATTGATAAAAAATATCGTTTTTATTCGTATGGCGATGCCATGATAATTGTTTAGTTTCTTTGAGGTAATAGATGAGTTTTCGAATTGGTCAAGGGTTTGATGCACATCAATTAGTAAAAGGGGTTGATTTAATAATTGGTGGGGTCAACATTCCATCTGAAAAAGGGTCAAAAGGACACAGTGATGGTGATGTGTTATTACATGCAATTGTAGATTCCCTCCTCGGTGCATTATCCTTAGGAGATATTGGACAACATTTTCCATCATCAGATCCAAAATGGAAAAATGCCGACAGTTCTGATTTTGTTAAGTATGCGTTCAATTTAGTTCAAGACAATGGGTATTGTGTAAATAATTTAGATTCAACTATAATTTTACAATCTCCTCACCTTAATAGGTATATTCATGAAATGAAAACTAATATTGCTATCATGCTTTCAATAGATATTTCCAATGTATCCGTTAAAGCTACCACTACTGACTACTTAGGTTTTACAGGTAGAGGTGATGGAGTTGCCGCAACATCCACCATTTTACTTAAAGAGAAATAAATGACAAAAGTACGATTTGCACCCAGCCCAACTGGATATTTACATGTAGGTGGTTTACGCACTGCACTTTACAATTATTTATACGCCAAAAAAGTGGGTGGTCAAATGGTACTTCGAATTGAAGATACCGACCAAAATCGTAAAGTAGAAGGTGCCGTTGAAAATCTAATATCATCATTTAATACAATGGGATTAACCTTTGATGAAGGTCCAACGCAAAGTGGTGAAAATGGCCCCTACTTTCAAAGTAAGCGGCTACATATTTACAAAAAACATATCCAAATTCTCATTGATTCAGGAACTGCCTACCCCTGTTTTTGCTCATCTAAACGATTAGAAAAAGTAAGAGATACCCAACGAGAAAATAAAGAAACCATTAAATATGATCGACAATGTTTATCTCTTTCAAAAGAAGATGCAAAAGTTAAAATGCAAAATGAATCGCATGTTATCCGAATGAAAATCCCAGATAATGGGGAAATTGTATTTTACGACATGGTTCGTGATAAAGTTTCTGTTAATACGGATGAAATTGATGACCAAATTTTGATTAAAACAGATGGTTTCCCTACTTATCATTTTGCAAATGTGGTGGATGATTATTTAATGGGAATTACGCATGTAATGAGAGGTGAGGAATGGCTTCCTTCAACACCAAAGCATGTTCTCTTGTATCAATTTTTTAATTGGAAACTTCCAAAGTTTATCCACCTACCCCTACTCCTAAATTCGGATAAATCAAAGTTATCAAAAAGACAGGGAGATGTTGCCGTTGAAGACTATCTTAAAAAGGGGTATTTAGTTGAAGCATTGCTTAACTTTATTGCTCTTTTAGGATGGCATCCAAATTCAGACAAAGAATTATTCACCATGAATGAATTGCAGAAAGAGTTTTCAATCAAACGCATTCAAAAAGCAGGTGCTGTGTTTGATATTGAAAAATTAAATTGGATGAATAGTCACTATTTAAAAGAAATGGATCTATCAGAAATTGCAAATAAAGCTAAACCTTTTTTTGAATCAGCAGAGTTAGATGTTTCTAACACCTCTAAATATCTTGCTATAGTGGATAATGCACGACAACGCTCAAACACCTTAGCTGAAATGATTGAGCATTCTGAACCATTTTATAAAAAGTTAGAATTTACGAGTGAACAAAAAGAAATGTTAAAAAGTGGTTCATCCATTGAAGTGTTTAAAGTATTGAGTGAAAAACTAACAGAAATAACTAATATATCAGAGCAAGAAATTAAATCTAAAATAAATGAAACTGGTGCTGAAACAAGAGTAAAGGGAAAAGATTTATTTATTCCAATTCGATTAGCGTTATTCGGTCAAGAACATGGACCTGATATTGCATTAATAATTAAAATTTTAGGAATAGATGAAGCAATTACCCGCCTTGATATTCAATGTGTGTAATTAGTGTAATTTGCGGTTAAAAGGAGGAAATGAATAACCTAGTGTCAATAAGGAATATCCAATTTTCAAGTAAAAACAATTGGGACTTATAATTAAACAAATTGTTTATAATTAAAAAATCATAAATTTAAGTGTAAATTGATAATTAATTGGAGATTTTATGAAAGAAATTATTGAGAAAATTAGAGAATATATTCAAAGTAAACATTTTTAAATGAAGAAAATATCCGATTTTTATTTTCATTCAGTACTAGAATAAATTGCGAACAACTAACAATGAAACCAATAACACATAATAAATTTCAGACCGTATTAAGTCAAATAAAAACGGCTAAGCAGATGGCGTATCAACAAGTCAATACGCTATTAGTTGAGTTATATTGGACTGTTGGGAAATATATTTCTGAGCAGGTAAACAATAACCAATGGGGTAAATCGGTAGTTCAAGAATTGGCTGATTTTATTAAACAAAAAGAGCCCGATATTAAAGGATTTAATGCTCGTAATATGTGGCGAATGAAACAGTATTATGAAGTTTATAAAGATAATAAAAAACTGTCCACGCTGGGGGCAGTTTTAAGCTGGTCGCACAATCGTCGAATTATGACGCTAAAATCACAAGAAGAACGAGAATTTTATTTGCAACTCTGTAACAAAAATAAATATAGTGTTCGAAAGTTAGAACGGCTTATCAATAGTGGAACTTATGAGCGAACAATAATGTCAAAAGATAATTTATCTTCAGCAATATCTAATTTACCTCAACCAACAAAAGGTATTTTTAAAGATAGTTATGTGTTTGAATTTTTAGATTTACCTACACCGCATAAAGAAAAAGATTTACAGAATGCTTTAGTATCATCTCTTAAAGATTTTATCTTAGAACTGGGTGTAGGTTTTACATTTATGGGGCAAGAATATCGTTTGCAAGTTGGCACCGATGATTTTTTTATTGACTTATTATTTTTCCATCGCGAGTTACAATGTTTAGTTGCAATTGAATTGAAAACGGAGAAGTTTGCTCCACAACATTTAGGACAATTAGAGTTTTATTTAGAGGCATTGGATAATGATGTGAAATTCGCGCAGGAAAATCCAAGTATTGGCATTTTATTATGTCGTGAAAAAAATGATGAAGTCGTGAAGTTTGCACTCAATCGTTCATTAAGTCCAACGATGATTTCTGAGTATAAAACAAAATTAATTCCAAAAGAATTGTTGCAAAATAAACTTAATGAATTTTATGATTTATTAGAAAAACCGAAAAAGTAATTAGAGGTTAAAAGGATAAAATGAATAACCAAGTGTCAACAAGGAATATCCAATTTTCAAGTAAAAACAATTGGGACTTGAGACTTCCATGTTGTCTACCCATAACCTTGTTGGATTTGCAAGTGGGGGATATTGGAAGTTAAAAAGGAAGTGATTTGAAAAGTAATTTTGATTTACAAGATAGGTTGGTTGATTTTGCAGTTCGAATTGTTAAACTATTTGGCTACAAAAAATCTGATTTTTCATTTTCGTCCAAACCAAGGTAATATATAAGTATAGTTTAGTGAAATTCGCGTAATTTGCGGTTATGAAAGAAAATATGACAGAAGAAAAAAAACAAACTAATTTTATTAGAGACATCATTGATGATGATCTTAAAACCGGGAAACATACATCAACAACTACCCGATTTCCACCTGAACCAAATGGATATCTACATATTGGTCATGCGAAATCAATTTGCTTAAACTTTGGAATTGCTGAAGATTATCCAAATGGTGTATGCAATCTAAGATTTGATGATACAAACCCCACCAAAGAAGATGATGAGTATGTACAATCGATTAAGGAAGATGTAAAATGGCTCGGTTTTGATTGGGAAGATAGATTGTTTTTTGCGTCAGATTATTTTGACCAATTATACGAATGGGCAGTTGAACTAATCAAAAATGGCAACGCATTTGTTTGTGATTTAATCCCTGAAGAAATGAGCAAATTTCGAGGAACTCCTACACAAGCAGGTAAAGAAAGTCCATTTAGAAATAGAACCGTTAAAGAAAATCTTGATTTATTTGAACGAATGAAAAATGGTGAATTTCCTGATGGATCCAAAGTACTTCGGGCAAAAATTGGAATGACCTCATCAAATATGAATATGCGTGACCCTGTGATGTATCGAATATTACACACAAAACATCACCGAACAGGTAACAAATGGTGCATTTACCCTATGTACGATTGGGCACACGGGTTGGAAGACTCTATTGAAGGGGTAACGCATTCACTCTGCACATTAGAATTTGAAGACCACCGGCCACTTTACAATTGGTTTATAGATCAACTAGATGGTGTGTATCACCCTCGGCAAATTGAATTTGCACGACTCAGTTTAAACTACACGGTAATGAGCAAACGAAAGCTGAAACAACTTGTGGATGAAAACCATGTGTCGGGTTGGGATGACCCCCGTATGCCAACTATTTCTGGGTTGCGTCGTAGAGGATTTACCCCTGAGGCAATTCGAGATTTTTCCGATAGAATTGGTGTGGCAAAACGAGATAATATTATAGACTATGCACTTCTTGAACACTGTTTGCGAGATAACCTCAATAAAACTGCACATCGTTATATGGCAGTACTTGACCCCCTCAAAGTGGTAATTACAAACTACCCCGAAAACCATGAAGAGGATTTGGAAGCAGTTAATAATCCAGAGGATGAAAATGCAGGTAAGCGAACCATTACATTTACCAAAGAAATTTATATTGAAAAATCTGATTTTATGGAAGATGCTCCCAAAAAATTCTTTCGATTATCGGTTGGGCGTGAAGTTCGATTAAAACATGCCTTTTATATCACTTGTACTGATGCAATTAAAAATGAATATGGTGAAGTAACAGAACTTCATTGCACCTATGACCCTGCTACAAAGGGGGGTTGGTCGGATGATGGACGAAAAGTCAAAGGTACATTGCATTGGGTATCTGCAAAATATGCAATAAATGCAGAAATACGAATGTATGACCATTTATTTAATACAGAATCTCCGGAAGATGTGAAAGAGGGTGAAAGTTTTCTCTCAAATTTGAACCAAGATTCATTAGTGGTAAACAAAACAGCAAAACTAGAACCTGCCCTTCAAGAGGCAAAACTCGGGCAAAACTATCAATTTTTACGCAATGGGTATTTTATATTAGATTATGACACCACCTCGAACAACATTGTGTTTAATAAAACAGTTGGGTTAAGAGATAGCTGGGCAAAAAAACAGAAAAATAGGTAATTGTTAACGCAACCCACGAGGGTTAACCGAAGAGATATCGCTATGAACCGTTTCAACGGTTTGTATAAATTGTAAGTATTTCAAAGGATTCTAATGGGTAGCTGTGAATAGTAGTAGTTCTAAATTAAAATAAACAAAGGAGTTAATATTCAAAAATGTGGAATAGTATCATTAGTACTTACACTACTTTTGTTAAGTGGATGTAAAAATAGTGTTTCGGCTGATGAAATTGCCTGTGTGGATATAGATGGCAATATATATGAAACTGTTCAAATTGGTGAACAAATTTGGACAACCACCAACCTAAAAGTAACCCATTACCGCAATGGTGATCCAATCCCAACGGGATTAAGCA
>CAYNTS010000051.1:0-14987 GCA_964400495.1 uncultured bacterium
AGTCCGGTTAGCGCACCTGCTTTGGGAGCAGGGGGTCGCAGGTTCGAATCCTGCCACCTCGACAGCATTTTAAATGCAAAGTAGTTTGATCTAATCAGACATCAATGGTGGCTGTAGTTCAGCTGGTTAGAGCACCTGATTGTGGTTCAGGATGTCGTGGGTTCGAATCCCATCAGCCACCCATTTCCCACTCTGTGGGATTTTTTTTAACTGCACCCGTGGCTCAACTGGATAGAGCACTGGATTTCGGCTCCAGCGGTTACAGGTTCGAATCCTGTCGGGTGTACATCATAATTACACTCGGCACACGGGAATAATTTGTAACAACAAAACATATTTAACTTACTTTTGTTCAAGTAGAAAATATTCTAATGTAAAATTAATTTAAAGTTCTTTAAAGATTCTTAGATATTTTATAAATTATAACAGGTCAGACCACTAACCAGATAAATGATTGGAACAATTTTATGAATCAAAATACACAATTTCAATTAAATCGACCATCTATTTATGCTGAAAAAGTTATAGTTGAAAATATTTTAAATGGAACATTTCCCCCTGGAAGTAATCTCCCGAACCAAAGGGGGCTTGCAATTCAATTAAATGTAGCTCGACCATCTTTACGGGAAGCATTGACTCGATTAGAACGTGATGGATGGGTTTTAATTAAACAAGGGAAACCAACCCGGGTATTGGACATTTGGAAAGAAGGTGGACTCAATGTATTACGAGCATTAATTGAACAAGGTCAGCATATTTCAAAAACACAAATTACCAAATTACTTGAAGTTAGGGCAGTTATCGCACCAGTATATGCTAACTTAGCTATAAAAAATAAACCTCAGCAAGTGTCAACTCTTCTAAAAAATGGACTTAATTTAGATGATACTGCAAGTAATTATGCAAAATATGATTGGCAGATGCACCATCAATTGGCACTTTATTCAGATAATTTTGTTTATCCATTACTCCTGAATAGTTTCATGCATTTTTATTTAGAGATGGCTAAAATTTATTATAGTAATTCAGAAAGTAGAGTTGCTTCAAAACAATTTCATTTAGATTTATTGAATGCTATTCAAAATAAACAGTTTGAACTTGCTGAAACTATTTTTTCAGATACAATGATAAACAGTATTGAAGTGTGGAAGAGTGTAGCAACATCCATTGAATCTGGAATAATATCATGAAGCGGTGGAACGGATGGGGAGATGTTAATACCCACAAACTTCTTCCCGAAATGGCGTATTCATTTCTATCAAACCTTTTAGGTGAACTTGATACATCACCAGCAATTGAGCAGGAAAAAGTATTAGAGTCTGTTCCTAAATCAACTATTTTACCCTCATTTTTAGTTACACATCCCATTGATAGATTATTGCATTCCCAGGGACAGAGTTTTCCAGATTGGATTGCACTTAAACATGGTAAAATTGATTCTTTTCCTGATGCAATAGCATATCCAAAAACAAATGAGGATATCCAAAAAATAATTGCATTTGCACGTGAAAATGAAATATCCCTTATTCCATACGGAGGGGGAACATCTGTTGCTGGACATATTAATTCCAACAAAAATTCACGTGTAATAACAATAGATATGCAAAAAATGAATTCTGTATTAGATATCAACCCCGACAATTTACTTGCAGAAATTCAAGCGGGTGCAAGTGGTGTGCAAATTGAAAAACAATTGAATTCGCAAGGGTTTACTCTAGGGCATTATCCCCAATCGTTTGAATATTCAACGTTGGGAGGGTGGATTGCTACCCGTTCAAGCGGACATCAGTCGTATTATTATGGAAGAATTGAAGATTTATTTTATGATGGAGAAATTGAAAATACTGACGGGACAATACCCATAAAAGGATTTCCAGCAAGTGCAGTAGGACCAGATATTAGACAGGTTATACTAGGTTCTGAGGGTCGAATGGGAGTAATAACAAAAGCAAATATGCGTATTCGAAAACTCCCTGAAAAAGAAGTGTTTTATGGTGTTCTTTTTAAGAATTGGGAATTGGGTAAAAATGCTGTTCAGATGATATCTCAACAAGATATTCCCGTTTCCATGATGCGTTTGAGTGATTCCACTGAAACAATGGTCAATTTTAAGTTATCAGGGAAAGATACGTTTGTAAATCTTGCAGAAAAATACCTTCCAAAGTTTGGGTTTAATTCAAATAGGTGTATGTTGATTTTTGGAGTTACAGGAACCAAAATAAATGTAAATAGAACTGTTCAAGAGGTGAGGTCTATTTGTAGGTCGTTCAGGAGCACACCTTTAATAGAATACATAGGGAAATCGTGGAATGAAAATCGATTTATTATTCCTTATATTCGTAATTCTCTTTGGGATGCTGGTTTTGGTTTGGATACAATGGAAACTGCTGTACCTTGGGATAAAACTAATGTGGCTTCGGAAGAATTGAAGAAATCTATTACTACAACATTTGAAAGATTTGGAGAAAATGTATTAGTGTTTTCGCATTTATCCCATATTTATAGAGAAGGTGCTAGCATTTATGTAACTTATATTTTTAGGCGAAAACCAGACCCAGATGAAGCACTTGAAATCTGGACAAAGGTCAAAAATGCAGTTAGTCAAAAAGTGGTAGAAATTGGAGGAACTATTTCTCATCAACATGGGGTGGGTATAGACCACAAACCGTATGTAATTTCTGAAAAAGGCAAGTTGGGTGTTAGGACTATCAAATCTGCAATTAATACCTTTGACCCAGACGGAATTTTCAATCCCAAAAAATTAGTAGATTAATGCAAAAGTGGAATAGAAATTGGAGAGAAAAAACTTGGGAATCACTTCCACAAAATTGGGATATTATTATTATTGGTGGAGGAGTTACTGGTGCAGGAGTATTTACGGAAGGAGTTCGATTAGGGCTTAAATGTTTACTCATTGAAGAAAATGACTTTGCATCGGGCGCTTCTGGTGCTTCTTCAAAATTAGTACATGGTGGATTGAGATACTTGAAAAATGGACAAATTCACACAACATTTGAGTCTATTCGAGAACGGGAACGACTGTTAAAACATCGTAAAGGACTTGTGAAAAGGTTGGGTTTTCTCCACCTCCATTTAAAAACAGATAAACTTCCCGGATGGTTATTTGGAATCGGTTTGTCTTTGTATGATATCATTGGTGGGACATGGCTCCATAGACATTATGATAAATATGATATGCAGGGATTATGCCCATTATTAGGTGATAAATATCTCATTGATGGGTATCGTTTTTTTGATGCGTTAACCGATGATGCTCGATTAGTTTTTCGTTTAATTAGAGAAGGTGTATCTCACGGAGGGACAGCATTGAACTACACCAAAGCAAAATCAATTTTAAAATTACAAAATGGTACAGTTTGTGGTGTTATTGTCTCTAATTCATCGAACAAATGCAAGGAGTTAAATGCAAAATATGTGGTGAATGCAACGGGTGCAAAAACAGAAATTATTCGTAAATATGTTAACAAAAAACATAGTATTAGACCTCTTAGAGGAAGCCATTTAGTGATTCCGAAAAGTAAACTTCCTGTAAGTAGAGCAGTTTCATTTGCACATCCTGCAGACCAACGCCCTGTATTTGCAATACCCTGGAAAGGTGTAACTATGTTTGGAACCACAGATGTGGATCACCAAGATGTTGTCAATAATCCTCCATCCATTAATCAAATAGAAGTAGATTACCTTTTAGAAGGATTAAATCATGTGTTTGGTCACCACCACTTTACAGACGATGATATTTTATCAACTTTTTCAGGAATCCGTCCGACAATAAATACAGGACAGAAAAATCCATCAAAAGAATCACGAGAGTTTGAAGTTAATAATGAAAATAGATTAATCTCAGTAAGTGGTGGTAAACTAACCACATTTAGAGTAATGGCAAAACGTGTATTGAAACTTGTTAAACTCACAAAGAATATTTCCGAAAATAGTTTCCAACTTCCTGAGAATAAATTTAATTCTAAAAATAGCTCAATAGATTTCAAAAGATTAGTTGGTCGATTTGCTGATGATGTTGAGGAATTATTAGAGCAATATGACAATACTGATTTTGAACAAATTGAAGGAACTCCATATTCACTTGCAGAAATTAAATGGATTGCTCAAAATGAAGCTGTTGAACATCTTGATGATATATTCCTCCGTAGGACACGGTTGGGTCTTCTTTTACCAAATGGGGCAGAAAAATTACTTCATCAAATAAAATCTACTCTCTGTTCAAATTTACAATGGGATGAAACAAACTGGAAAAAAGAGGTATGTCGATACATGAATATTTACAAATCACAGTTTAGTTTACCGGGAGCAAAATGAAATCAACCCCCAAAAACAACTTTTTAGCAGCTATAAAAAATAGTTCAAAACCACTCAATATTGCACATCGAGGAGGAATGGGATTATTCCCAGAAAATACTCTCTTTGCGTTTGAATCTGCTCTGCAAGAATTTGGTGTAGATGCATTGGAAATTGATTTGCAATTAACGAAAGATAATATCCCTGTAGTTATTCATGATTCAACTATCGATCGAACCACAAATGGATATGGAAAAGTAAGTAATTTTACTTTCAATGAATTACAATCTTTCGATGCTGGATACAGATTTACGAAAGACAATGGGAAATCATATCCTTTCAGAGATAAAAATATTACTATTCCAAGTTTGGATGAGTTTCTAAATGCGTTCCCAAATGTATTTGTAAATATTGAATTAAAAACAAATATTATAGCACTTATCAGTCAAACTCGAAAATTATTAGATAAATACAATGCGATTTCTAACGTAATAATTGGCTCACAATTTTGGAATTTATCTCGGAAAATGCGTCCCTTTTTTGAAGAATGTGGTTCATTTTTTTCTCGTTATGATATTTATCTATTTGCATTAAGAGCAATAATGGGTATCCCTAATAAATATTTTGAAAAATTTGATGTTTTGGAAATCCCCATGTTTACGAATAAAATCCATGTTCCGAAATATTTTGCACAAGTATTACATAAAACAAATCTCCCAGTTTTTGTGTGGGATGTTGATACCATAACAACAATCCAAGATGCAATCAACCATAATGTAAATGGTTTGATTACGGATCGTCCAGATTTAGTAAATAAAGCACTTTCAATTTCATAAAATAAATACAAGAAAGTATGGGAATGATTTATTAAATTGATCCCCTTGAAAAAGTTAATTAATGATTTAGAGAGGATGAATTATGAGAGCTCAAATTTCACAAAGCAATATTTCTAGTTTTCAAAAAGAATATCAAAAAAATCCACAAAATAGGATTAGTAGAAATGCGTTAACCCGCACTAAAATCCAAGATGTAGCTATGAATTGGGATGCTTTTACCCAGATAAATCACCAATATTCTCATATTGTAAAAGGTGAGATGGGGAAAGTAACTGACCAAAAGAAAAGTGGCCGATGCTGGGGGTTTGCAGGTCTAAATCTTTTTAGAATTGAACTCAGTAAAAAGTACAACCTGAAAGATTTTGAGTTCTCACAAAACTATTTCATTTTTTGGGATAAACTAGAAAAATCTAATTACTTTTTTGAAAATATAATTAAAACTGCTGACCAGCCATTAGATAGTCGTTTAGTTGCATGGATTTTATCTAATCCTCTTGAAGATGGTGGACAATGGGATATGTTTGTGAATTTAATTAATAAATATGGTGTAGTTCCAAAAACTGCAATGCCAGAAAGTTTTCAAAGTAGCAATACTGGAATGTTAAATCGATTACTAACTAGAAAACTCCGTGAATACGCACATTATTTACGAACCCAGTATGCAAAAGGTGTGAAAGTGTCTCAACTTCGAAAAGATAAAGAAGAGATGTTGTCAACTGTGTATCAGGTTTTATGTTTATTTTTGGGCACACCGCCAACCACTTTCGAATGGGAAATTAGAGATAAGAAAAATATATTCAAGCGATTTACAAATCAAACACCTACTGAATTTATGAAAAAACATGTGGATATAAATCTTGCTGATAAAGTGTGCTTAATACATTGTCCAATGTCGGATAAAAATTATAATGAGTTGTATACCGTGAGTCATCTTGGAAATGTAGAAGAGGGTGACGTTATTCGGTATGTTAATTTGGAAATTTCTCAACTTAAGAATTATGCTTCAAAGTCTCTAAAAGATGGGGAAGCAGTGTGGTTTGGTTGTGATGTGGGTAAAATGTTCAATCTCGATTTAGGTGTGATGGATATAGATTTATATGATTACGACTTATTGCTAGGCACAAATTTAGATTTAGATAAAACTCAGCGTCTTGAGTATGGAGATAGTTTAATGACCCATGCCATGCTCTTTACAGGTGTTGATATCAAAGATAGAAAAACAAATAAATGGAGAGTAGAAAATAGCTGGGGAACAAAGTACGGCGATAGAGGCTATTTTACTATGTCAGATAAGTGGTTTGAAGAGTATATGTACGAGGTGGTTGTGGATAAAAAATATGTACCTAAATCTGTTCTCAAAATCCTAGAAAGAGATCCTGTTGCACTAAACCCATGGGATCCTATGGGTGCCCTAGCAAAATAATTTGTGGAATATCTTGCACTAATTGGATCTATTTCTGTGATTCACATGTTAGGAGTAATGAGTCCTGGTCCTGATTTTTTTGTTCTTATTCGAAATACACTCCAATATTCTAAAAAAACTGGACAATGGACTACAGTTGGGTTTGGGATTGGTGTATTCATTCATATTTTATATTGTTATGCTGGACTGTCATTACTTATCACACAAACACCCATAATCTTTACTGGATTGAAAATTGGGGTAATGATATATTTGAGTTATTTGGGAATATTGAGTTTTACATCCAAACCAATTCATCTAGAATTAAATTATACACACAAAAGCACATTTATTTCTCCATGCAAAGCAATTCGAATTGGTTTTTTAACCAATATTTTGAACCCTAAAGCTGCCATGTTTTTTGTAAGTTTGTTTACTATTGTTTTAAAACCTGAAACACCAACTTGGGTAGTAATAGTCCTGGGAATAATAATGGTTGGAAGCACTATTATTTGGTTTTCGAGTATAGCACATCTATTATCTCAAGATGCTATTTTGAGAAAATATGAGAAATATTATGGACTAATTAATAAAGTATTTGGGATAATATTAATTGCAGTAGGACTCAACATAGTATTGAGTTAGTATGAGTTTACATATATTTTGAAACCCTCCAAACCCTAAATGCTACTGACAGAATAAAAACACCAACACCAATTGAAACTGCTGCAAGAATAGCGATGATGACTTCTTTCAAAATTAAAATTAGTAATCCGAGAAGAATTAAAAACCCACCCACTTTTGCAATGGGAATCCAAGAAGAATTACGATTTGGGCTAAAATAGCTCCCAAAATTATTGAAATTTAACATTATATCTCCATTAATCTATGAATGATGCAACAAATATCATACCTTTGGGAAGTCTTTGACATAAAGTCAGACTAACTCACCCAAGATTTTATTTCATTTTCTGATGGAAATTCGTTAGTTTCAAGTTTTGAATACACAAGATTATCGTCAATAGTTATTTCAAAAGCACCAGGTCTTGGATATGATGTATTTGATTCAATATTTGCCTTAGGTACAATTTCTTTAATTAAGCTCGACGCACGGTCGAAACGAGGTTTATAGTTTCACTTTACTCAGTATTCAATATGAATTTTCATAAATTTCTCCTAAAAATTTAATGAGTCAATAATTCCCCAAAGAGCTGGAATAAACACTACCCATCCAATTAGTTTTGTAATAAAGTCAACATCATGGTTGCCCGTTCGATGCCAAATTAATTTTGCTCCAATTCCAGCTAAAATCACAAAAACTACAAATAAGATAGTACGTCCCATGCCTAAAATTAATGAGATTTTGTGTTGTATTCCAAAAAACATGGAACAAGTAGGAATATATTGTGTATGAAAAATAATTATGAAAAATCAAACAATAATTACCACACAACTAATTCAAAAAGTAATCGAGGATGACCCACAATCAAGTAGAGAATTTATTGAGTTAGCCCAACCATTTGTTTATGGAGCATTGCAAACATTTCATCAGTTATCTCAAGAAGATAAAGATGATATATTTCAAAAAACATTTGTCAAATTGTTTGATAAAGACAAAAAACATATTCGTAATTGGAATCAAAAGTCGAAGTTTACCACCTACTTATATTTAATAGTTACCAATTTGGCACGAGATTTCATTAATTCTGCTTATTTCCGTAGGGTAGGAGATGTTTCCACACAAGATGGTTTATCAAATGTAGAAAATATGGTAACTTTTAGAGATGCTTCTGTTGAAAATTCCCTCTCAATTGAAGAATTCATAAACATATTAAATAATTCTGAACGAGAAGTTGTTGAAATGTATTATTATGATGGCTACAATGAACGAGAAATTTCTGAAGAGTTATGTAAGTCAATAAATACAATTAGTAGTTTGAAAAGTAGAGCATTAAAGAAAATGCGAAAATACATGCAAGAAGTTGAAGTAATATAACGTCAGAGGAATATGAAGAAAGAAAATCTAAATATATCAGAAACACACATTTTACGATTTATTGAAGGCAAAATGTCAGAACATGAAAATGCAGAATTTAATGAGTTTATTCAATTGAATGAAGAACTTCAAAAACGGGTAAATATCCTTCAGAAATTGACAAAAGAAAGACCCGCACAAAACCCACCAAAGCAATTAACAGATTCAGTATTGAAAAAGTTAAATCTTACTCCACCTTCATTAATGGAAATTATTGTTAAAAAAACAAATAGGACATTTGAAGTTATTAAGGGAATTGAATTACTTCAACCTATATCTGCTCCAATAATGGCAACTCGTGGTGATTCTGAATATCTCCATGTATTCAAAACAAAAGCTGATAATTACCATGTTTTGTGTCATTTAATTGAGAACAAGGATGGTCAAACTGTTCAATTTTCTTTGGAAGATGAAGATGGCAAACAAGTCAAAAATGGTAGATTTCAATTATGGAATGATGATTCAAAAATTACAGAAATTCTAACTGATAAAACTGGATCTACATTTAATCAACCAATTGAAATGGGTGATTACAATATTAAAATTTCATTAGGACAAAAAAACTTAGGAACAATACAACTTAGTATTTCTTAAATTCGTTATCTTTTTAGATAATAAATGTGATAGAAATACAATTAATTCAATCAAATAAAGACCTAATTCATATCAGCGTTAAGACTGATAATGGGGAAAGCACACCCAAACCATATTTGCACTCAATAAACATTTTAGAACTTCGTCAGTCTATTGATGAAGTTACTACCCATATTCCAAACACATACCTTAGAAATGGTGCAGATATTCACCTACTTGAACGACTTAAGAAAGAAGGATTACTTTTATTTCAGAAGGTATTTTCTGATTTTGGCTCAAATATTATTGATTTAAAATCAGTTTTAAATCCTAAAAGAATTAAGTTGTTTGTAGATGAAGCATGTGGCTATTTCCCATTTGAAGTACTTTACGATGGCGAACATTTTTTGAGTGATGGTTTTATTGTTTCTCGTGATTTCATAAATAAAAATAATTTTAATTCTATTAAAAAATGTTCACATAATAATCAAATCACATTTATTGGAGATCCATCAGAAGATAAAAATATTGAGTCTTCTGTTAAGAATGAAATTCATTCAATAATTGATACTTTACCTGAAGATTTAGTTGATGGTCCTTATTTTGGAAATTCAGTCAGAAAAATTTCTTTAATTAGAACGCTTTCTCATTCATCTGTATTTCACTATTCTGGTCATTATGATGCAGGAAGGGGTTGGAGGTTATCAGAAAATGAATACTTTACTATTTCTGATGTCCATCAATTAATGTTTGCACCCCAATTAGTAATTGATAATTCTTGTGGTGAACCCAATTTTGACTGGGTACAATCATTTTTAAATGAGGGTGTAAAATCTGTTATCGCAACTTCGGAAAGTATTCCAAGTGATGTGGCACAAGATTTTGGTATTCAATTATATAAAAAATTAACTTCAGGTGTTAGCTTAGGTGAAGCATATTTCAATGCTCGCAATTATTTAATTGAAAAACGAGGACAATCTGATCTTTCTTGGCTATTTTTTAATTTATATGGTAACACTGAAATCAATCCACTCAAGAAACTAGTCTCCAAAATTGTAAAAAATAGATGGAAAAAATATCTAATAAAGACTGGAATTGCAACATTGTTTTTAGGATTTATTTTAGTAGTTGCAAATTCACTAAATAATAATTTTGAAAGTATTGAAAGAGAGTTTTATTCAAAACTTACCGATGTAAAAGTGAAAAAAATAAATTCTACAAAAAAATTACCATTAGAATTTTCACTATTTGATGGTGATATTATAACTTTTGAGAAAAATGGATATTATGAATCAGAATATAAGTGTACTAAAGTAGGTGAATCGTGGGAGTTAATTCCCATGAATAATATTTATTTTATTCTAGATAATAATATTGTTGCTGTTCCTACCCTTTCTTCCGACAGAGTTGAAATTACTTTAGCAGATTCAACGTTGAAAAAGAAAACTCTATTTTATAAAGATAAGTTTAAAGTCAGAGTTCAGGGAACAGAATCTGAAATTGTTTGTCGTGATTCTATTTCACTTTACATTGGAAAAAAACCTTATTTAGTTCATGCGTATGTTGATACAATTAATCCTGAAAATTTTATATCGGAAAAAGTTAAATTTGAATCCCCAGACAATTTATATATTTCGAATTGGAAATAAAAAAGCATGCTTTCGCATGCTTTTTTACTAAGAAGAGTTGAAGCTAGAGGTTTAATTGGTTGAGCTAATTCCTTCAAAGGATTCTGGCTCATCTAATTCTTCTGGTTTTTCCTCATCAGCAGGTGTTTCTTCAACCGCCTGCATAACTGCAAACGATTGACTTGCCAATACATTACCATTATCTGATTGAACCTCTACAGTCCATTGCCCTTCCCAAATTGGGTCGATATATTTTGAACTCCAAGTGCGCCATGATGGTGAATTCCCAACCGAAAGCGTTACTTTTGCAATGGTTTCATCCCCAAATTTGTACACATGATGGATTGTGTTTTCAGTTTCACTACTTATAGTTGTGTGAGTATAAATCTTACCTAAACTCATATCTACTTCAGTAAGTGCATCAATTGGATTTCTATCAACTACATCTGAACAAATTGTAAAAGACACTACTTCTGGGTCAGTTGTAACTATTTCTTCTTCAACTTCTTCAGCCAACGCATCATTATTTGGTTCAACATCTACTTCGTTGAAGTGATTAGGAATAATATAATCATTTGCTTCTTCTACTTCATTTACTTCTTGTGGAAAAGTTGGAATTACTTCTGTTAAAGAATCAGATTGGGGCTCCATTAAAGCCAATCCCAAAATTCCAACTATAAAAATGGAAATGAAAATTATTCCCGTTGTTGTTTTAACTATGTTGTTTATTTCAGTTTTCATGAGTTCTCCTTTTTAGTTCTCACAGGTGCTACGTTTTAAAATAGAATAATCTTGCATATTATTTTTGATGTAAATTTTGTACTAGTAATTTACTTACAATAAAAAGGATATGTATCATGACACAAAAAGTTAGATTTAATGATATGGAAGTTCAGCTTCCAGATTTTCAAATAAAAAAGATTGGACCTATTGCATTATTGGTAATTGGTGCAATTTTAGTTTTAACATCATTTTATACAGTTGAGGCAAATGAAAACGCAGTTGTTTTGCGACTTGGAAAATATTCCCATACAACAATGCCTGGATTACATTTTAAAATTCCATTAATTGATACAATTCATTCGGTAAAAGTTGATTATCAATATAAAATGGAGTTTGGATTTAGAACAATAAAATCTGGCGTAAGAACTCAATATTCAGGTAAATCGTATAAAAATGAATCGTGGATGTTGACGGGTGATTTAAAAATTGCTGAAGTTCATTGGGTAGTTCAGTATAAAGTTAAGGATGCTTTTGCATATTTGTTTAATGTGAAAAATGTTGAGAATACTATTAAAGATGTTTCAGAATCTACAATGAGATTGATGGTGGGAGATAGGTCATTTAGCGAAGCATTGCAAGCCGAAAGAAGGAATATTGGTGAGGGTGCTCGAAAATTGATGCAAGCTAAATTAGATGAATACAACACCGGAATATCTATTGAAATGGTTCAACTTCAATCAGTGGTTCCACCTGAACCAGTAGCAGATTCCTTCAATGAGGTTAATAGAGCAAAACAAGATCAGGAGACAATGATAAATAATGCTCGTCAAGAATATAATAAACAAATTTATAAAGTTGAGGGGGATGCAGAAAGAATTATTAATGAGTCAGACGGATATGCTATTGAAAGAGTTAATGAGGCAAAAGGTAACGCAGCATTATTTGAATCAGTTTTAGTTGAATATAAAAAGTCCCCCCAAATTACTCGTGATAGATTATATATCGAAGCAATGGAAGAGGTTTTATCAAAAATCCCTAACAAAATTATTGTTGATTCGGATTTAGAGAATCTTCTTCCTCTTTTAAATTTGAATAAGGAAGGTGGTAAGTAATGGTTAAGAATACATTTTATATACTATCGGTAATTGTAGTTTTAATAATTTTTGGTTCAATGTATGTTTTAAATGAATCTGAACAAGCCATTGTTATACAGTTTGGTAAACCTGTTGGAGGAAAAGTTGATAAAGCTGGGTTGCATTTTAAAGTACCTGTAATTCAAAATGTCATCAAATTTGATAAACGAATTTTAGAATGGGATGGTGCTGCAAATGAAATTCCAACCAAAGATAATAAATATATTTTTATTGACGCTTTTGCACGTTGGAAAATTTTAGATGCCCTTCAGTTTTACAAATCAGCAAAGAATGAAATGCTTGCTCAATCTCGATTAGATGATATTATTGATGGTGCAGTTAGAGATGAAATTTCATCAAGAACTATGGAGGAAATTATTCGTTCTTCGGATAGAGAAATGGAAATTTATGAAACTCAGGAAAGCGGTATGGAATCTGATAAACAGAATGTTTTAGAAGGGTCTAGACCTGAAATTGTTGAAACTATTCTTAATAATGTCAGGACTAAACTTTCAGAATTAAATATGGGTATTGAAGTAATTGACGTACAGTTAAAACGAATCGATTACAACAAACAAGTACAAAATAAATTGTTTAACCGTATGATTTCTGAACAAAACATGATTGCAGAAAAATATAGGGCACAAGGTCAAGGGAAAAAGCAAGAAATATTAGGAATGCAAATTCAAAAGGAAAAAGAAATTAAATCCAGTGCATTTTTGAAGGCACAAGAAATTCGTGGTAAAGCGGATGCAGAGGCGGTTCAGATTTATGCAAATGCGTACGGTAAATCACCAGAATTTTATAATTTTCAACAAACTTTGAACACCTATAAAACAACATTAGATGCTGAAACTCAACTTATATTATCAACAGATAATAAATATTTAAAGTATTTAGATAAATAAAAAGGATTCTCTTTAAAAAAGAAAAAGGGTGAATAATTATTCACCCTTTTTTATTTCTATTGGATAAGAAAGAGCCCCGATAAATCGGGGCTCCCGCCTTCTCACCTCGCCGTCCCATGCCATCTAAGTAGCACGAAGTGATATCTAATTCTAAAATATTTAAAAGATGCACTCAAGCATCGCACTAGTTTAGGTATTATTTTTAATAAAAGTAAAGAAATTTATCTAATTTTTTAAATTTAATTTTGTAACACTAAACACTCCCTTTTCATATAATAATTGTGTAAATTACTCCGTTTTGTTGGGTATAAATCTAAAGGTTAAAATGAAAAATTTAAATTTATTAGTGATTTTTGCGTTTACTTTTCTAATGGCTGAGCCTATTGTAAATGATGAAACTGGGTGGTCGTATGAACAATCAACAGCATTAGGATATTATATATTTGAAGAAATTCAAATTGATGGTCTATCTGCTGATACTAGTGATGTAATTGGGGCATTTTATAATGATGTTTGTGTAGGGTGGGCAAGGGTAGAATCAGATTTTACTACACTACCAACACTTGGAGATGATGGTAGTTTTCCTGATTATCTTAGCGATGGTGAAACTCCAACACTTAAAATTTATGATGCCACTTATGGTACTATTTTGGATTTGGAAATTTCAAATATTACAGTAGATACTAATGATCCTCCAGATGGAACCCCTGATTTATTTGGTGAATTACCGGGGTGGCAAATTAACTTTACATTTTACATTGGTGGTGCCACATTTACAAATAATCCAATTATTAACACACAGACAGGATGGTATTATGAACAGGTTACAACACAAGCTTTTTATATCTTTGAAAACATTTTAGCATTTGGTCAACCTTTGGTAGAAGGTCAAGTTATTGGTGCGTTTAGAGGTGATGTTTGTGTGGGTTGGGTTGATGTAAATGTAGAAGGTTTCACAACTGTTCCTGTTATGGGAAGCGAAAGTGGTATTGATTCATACATGTATACAGGTGAAATACCAGATTTTAAATTTTATGATGCCAATCATGAGTTAGTTTATATTCAAACTGTAAATACAATACCTGAATACGGTAGCGGTGGAGTATTCTTAATTGATGGAACTTCAATTGCAGATGATATTTATGGGTGTACAGATGATACTGCATGTAACTATAACTATATGGCGAATATTGATGATGAAAGTTGTTTGTATGTAACTGATGATTTTGGTGGTTGCTGTGATGAGTTGTTTATGTATTACGAAGATATTGATGGAGATGGCCAAGGTGATTTAAACTCTTTTATTGAAGCCTGTGAAATACAAGATGGTTTTGTTGAAAATAGTGACGATTTATTACCTGATTGTACATCCAATATTGTTGACTGTGCTGGTGTATGTGATGGCTCAGCATTAATTGACACTTATTGGTTTGAT
>CAYNTS010000052.1:0-14908 GCA_964400495.1 uncultured bacterium
ATTTGAATACTGACGGAATTTATCCAGGGAAATATACTTACATTGATGATTTCACACCCGAACAACAAGCAGATGTGGTTATGGAAAACTACGACACTGAATTTGGAAATTTGGTCAAAAAAGATGATTTTGTTGTGGGTGGTTACAATTTTGGTAGCGGTTCATCTCGTGAGCAAGCCGCAACTGCACTTAAATATCGTGGAATTAAATTAGTACTTGCAGGTTCATTCTCAGAAACTTACAAACGAAACGCCATCAATAATGGATTTTTGGTTATTGAAGCACCTGAATTAGTAAACGACTTAAAATCACAATTTGGTGAAGATAAACTCACCGTTAAAACTGGACTTAATGCAACACTTGATTTTACGAAAGCTGAGTTAACCGTGGGCGATAAAGTGTATTTAATTCCTCCGGTGGGAGTTGCCGCACAAGAGTTAATTTTAACAGGTGGTTTAGAAAACTGGGTGAAGGATAGAATTTAAGAATTAAAATTGAAGATTGATTTAAACTATTGACTGTTTAATTGTTACATTTAATATGTCAAACTTAATAGATGAATTTGATAAAATTATTCGTTGACCAAAGAAGAAGTCAGAGAAAACAATTGTAGTCGAGTGGTTGGCGAAGAAGTTTAGACTTAATATGGAATATACTGAAAAAGAAGTGAATACTATTATTGAGCAACATCATTCTTTTGGAGATACACCTTTACTTCGAAGAGAACTCATCTCACGAAAGTTACTGGGTCGATTGGACAATGGATCTATGTATTGGAAAATGTAATTGTTGAATAATTAATTAAAATAGATGTTATAAATTGTTAATATTTATAACAATAATGTGTGTAAAATATTGGTATAATTATTTTTTAGAAAAGGAATAAATGATGGACAAAAGAACAATAGTAGCCATGCCAGGAGATGGCATTGGAAAAGTAGTTTTAGATGAAACAATTAAGGTATTGGAAGCAGCTGGATTCGATGCCAATTATGTAGAAGGTGACATTGGTTGGGAGTTTTGGTGTTCAGAAGGTAATCCACTACCCCAACGAACTCTAGATTTGATTGCTGAACATAAAATCGGTTTGTTTGGTGCAATAACATCAAAACCGAAAGATGAAGCATTTGATGAACTTTCACCTGAATTGCAAGATAAGAATCTAGTGTATTCAAGTCCAATTGTAGGTTTGCGTCAACATTTTGGATTAGATATTTGCCTTAGACCATGTAAAACTTACGTAGGTAACCCCCTTAATTTTATAAGACGTGCTCAGGGCGATAATTTTGATGAACCTGAAGTAGATGTGGCAATATTCAGACAAAATACTGAAGGTCTTTATGGTGGAGTTGAGTGGAGCAATCCACCTTCTCAAGTGTATGACGCGTTGATGACACATACTAAATTTGTATCAAACTTTGGTGAAACTCCAGTTGAAGAAATTTCAGTTTCAACTCGAATCTTTACAAAAAAAGCTACAGAACGTATTTTACGAGCCGCATTTGAACATGCAAAAAAATATGGATATAAATCTGTTACAGTGTGTGAAAAACCAAACGTGATTCGTGAAACATCAGGAATGATGTATAAAATGGCACAAAGTATTCAAAAAACTGATTATCCAAATATTGAATTATGGAATACCAATATTGATGCACAAATGATGTGGTTGACCAAAAATCCCGAAAACTACGGTGTAATTGTAGCAGGAAATATGTTTGGTGATATTGTGTCAGATGGATTTGCTGGACTTATTGGTGGACTTGGATTTGCGTGTTCTGCACAATACAACCCAGAAACTGGTGTTGGTGTTTTTGAACCAACTCATGGATCAGCTCCAAAATATGCAGACTATGATACATCAATTGTTAATCCAATTGCTATGATTGAATCTGCGTGCATGATGCTTGATTTTATTGATGAACAAGCGATTTCTACTAAGATTAGAAAAGCAGTTGCTGAAGTTATTTCTGAAGGTAAAGTACGTACGTATGATATGGCTAAAATGTCTGGAAGAGCAGATGTTGTTGAAAATGGTGCTGCATCAACTCAAGAAATGGCACAAGCTGTTATAGCAAAACTGTAAATAAGTTAAAAGTAGAAAATAAATTAGTATAGAACTTGAGTTAATGATGCATTGCAGATTTGATTCAAGTTCTACTTAAAAGAGATAAACTGCGAATCTCACGAATTTATTTACGTAATTGGTGTAATTAGCGGTAAAGGAGAATATAGCGATGGGCAAAACAATAATTGAAAAAATAATTGGATCACATTCGGGTAAAGAAGTTTTCCCTGGTGATATTGTTGATATAGAAATAGATGTAAGAGCTGCAAGAGATTTTGGTGGTGCAAATGTTGTTAAAAATATTCAGGACAATAATCTCAATATTGATGATCCTAGCAAAACATTTTTCACTTTAGACTGTAATCCTAGTGGTTCAGATCAAAAATATGCAACGAATCAACAGATTTGCCGTGATTTTGCACTCCAACATTCAATAAAAGTGTATGATATAAATGCAGGGATTGGAACTCATTTGGCAATAGATAATGGATTAGCTGTGCCGGGTTCTACTTTTGTATCTACCGACTCCCACGCTAATATTCTAGGTTCGATTGGTGCATTTGGTCAAGGAATGGGAGATGTGGATATTGCACATGCGTTTGCCTTTGGTAAAGTATGGTTTAAAGTACCCAAATCAATGAAAGTTGTATTAAAAGGTACTCCACAATCTCATATTACTCCTAAAGATTTGACCTTAGCAGTTCTTAAAGAAATGGGAGCAAATGGACTTTTAGGATATGCCGCTGAATTTTATGGCGAAGCAATTGATAACTTAGATTTATCTGGTAGAATTACTATGTCTTCAATGGCAACAGAGATGGGTGGAATTATTGGGTTATTTCCACCAAATCAAATGGTTCTTGATTATTGTTCTGAAGCTCGTGGTGAAAAAGTTGAACCAGTTTTGGCAGATTCTGACGCTCATTATGATAAAACAATTGAGATAGACGTAGATGGATTAGGACATCAGATATCTTACCCAGGACATCCTGAAGATGTTACTGATATTCAATCTGTACTTGGTGAAAAGATAGGTTCAGCATTTATTGGTTCATGTACTAATGGTCGTATTGAAGATATGAGAGCTACCGCAGAAATAGTTAAGGGTAAAAAAGTAGCTCCTGGAGTCGTTTTAAAAATCGTTCCTAGTACTGATGAAATTTGGAATCAATGTTTAAAAGAAGGTTTGATTGAAATTTTTAAGGATGCTGGCGCTCTTGTTAGTAATGCAGGATGTGGTGGTTGTGCAGCAGGGCAAGTTGGACAAAATGGTCTAGGAGAAACAACTGTTAGTTCAGGAAATAGAAATTTTGCTGGTAAACAAGGTAAAGGAGAGGTGTATCTAACATCTCCGGCTGTTGTTGCTGCATCTGCAATTGCTGGCGTAATTAGTTTACCAAATGAAATTCCTGCTGAACCAGTTCTTTTCAAAGCAAATGATAAAAGTATAAGAAAAACTTCAAACGATACTTCGAATCAAAATGTTACTAAACCTACAAAATTCAAAGGTCGTGTTTGGGTAATCCAACAAGATAACATTGATACAGATATGATTTTCCATAATAGATACTTAACCATTACTGATATCAATGAAATGGGGCAATATACATTTGATAATCTTGATGGGTATGAGGATTTTGCTAAAAAAGCTAAGCCAGAAGATATTGTTATTACTGGAAAGAATTTTGGCGCTGGGTCTTCGCGACAACAAGCAGTTGATTGTTTCGAAAGTTTAGGTGTTTCAATGGTAATTGCTGAATCGTTTGGTGCAATTTATGAAAGAAATGCAATCAATAAAGGATTTCCAATTGTTCGAGCTGATTTAATTTCTGAAAATCTTGAATCAAATCAAAAAATTGATGTTGATTTAGAAACAGGTGAAATAACTTTGCCATCAGGAAAAATAATCAAAGGAAATTTTTCAGAAGTTCAAATGAATATTTATAATAAGGCGGGACTTCTTAATAATTAATCAAAAATAATGTATCCAAAAAAACCCCGCATTAATGCGGGGTTTTTTTAGATATTTGGATTCCACATTTCTTCTGAATCACCCAAAATTGTATTAACCCACCTACTCCACACAAACAAAGCATCCGATAACCGATTTAAGTATTTAATTGCATTTTCATCTATTGCATTTGCTCTTTCCAAAGTAACACATCGTCTTTCTGCTCGTCTGCATACATTACGTGCAACATGAAGCCAAATATTAACACCATTACCACCAGGTAATACAAATGAATGAAGGCTAGGTAATGCATCATTTACTTTATCAATGTCCGCTTCTAATGATGCAACATGCTCGTCCAAAATCCGTGGCATGTTTTCTGACATGTCATCATCCAATGTAGCAAGTGATGACCCCAAATTAAACAGTTCATGTTGTACACGAAAAAGTGTATCAAATAACCAAGTCAATTCATCTGATTGTTTAATATTTTTTCTGATTTCTTCTCGACATCCACCAATAACTGCAATCAATTCATCCACTTCACCGTATGCTTCTATTCGGATATGGTCTTTTGGTAATCGTTGACCACCAACCAATGAAGTATCGCCAGTATCTCCTGTTCGAGTATAAACTTTATTTATCGTAAAATTTGGTTTTTTAAATTCTTTCTCATCCATAATTATCCCCTCGGTGATAATTTAAGGTGATTTTCGGAATTTTTCTCTATCTTTTTCCAATCCCACATAAGTGGAATATACTCACCTTTAATCCAAAGATCAGCCATATCATCATAATGAGGACTACCTAAAATACCACTAATTCCTGGAGGACAAATTATCTGAGAGTTATCCCAATTACCAACGTCAATAATAAACCGAATTGACGGGCACCACTCACTTGGATGATATGGAGCTGATGGATTAAATGCTGTTTGGCAAACCGTATCTGTATCACCTCCAATGGGAAACGGTCCCACATCAAATATTTTATCCATAGGGGGTTGAGCTGATAATCCATGTCTAAATTGTGCCTGATGAATCCCCCCCCATTTCCAATTAGCTGAATCAATGTTTAAATTCTGCTCTAACCAATTACATGATTGAATGAGTGAATTTTCAACCACTATTAATAACTCTTTATCCGAAGTAACCCATTTTGAGTTTGTATTTTGAACCATCTTAAACAATGCAGGAGTCGTATGTCCCAATAGTTCACTTACAGGAAGTAATAATGGATGCTCACCAACCCCCATATACTTATCAGTTAAATCTTTGCCTAATTTTGGTTCAACAATATTTCTAACTAAAGTATATAGCACAACTTGATATACCGTCCCGCCATCAGTTTCAGTATCTAACTCATAATCCCATTTTGATAAAATATCAATTATCTTTTGGGCTTTTGGTTTAGCCGTTCGAAACCCTTTAATCAATCCTTCCACTAATTCTTTTCCCGGAATTGAGTACACATCTTCATGCAAAGATTTACATAATTCTTGATTTATGTTCAGCGCGGAATCAAACACATTTTTAATTCTCCGTGCACGATATCCATTCATAAAAGAATTACCTAAAAAATAAGGATACTTATTATCTGCAACTGCATTATTTGTAGAAATTACATACCCTTCTTTGGGATTCAAACTTTTAGGCATCTCATCTAAAGGAATATCTCCTTCCCAATCATATTCACCACTCCAACCTGGAACAGGAAGTTGCCCATTTCCTTTTTTTCGTATCGGAACATTGCCTGTAACTGCTAACCCAATGTTTCCTTGCGTATCAGCATATACAACATTGAGTTGGGGGGCTTCAATTAACTCAATTCCTTTTATAAATTCATCCCAATTAGATGATCTACTAATCTCCATAAATCCACGAATAATTTGATTTGGAAGCAATGATTTTGAAGATAGTGCTAAAGCATGTGGTTCTCTACCTGTTACACTCCCAATGAGAGAACCATGCACGGTTTTCCGTACTATTTCAACATGATTAGATTCACCTTTAACTGGAATTATTTCTTCAATGGTTTCAAATGGTATAGATTTACCCTTGTGTTCATACTTATTTTTATCAGTTACATCCACTTTTTCGATGAAAATATCTTCAACATCGGTAAAAGCAAGGGTAATCCCCCATGATGTATGTTCATTATGACCCAACATAACTCCCGGAATTCCAGGAAGCGAAGCACCAGTTGCATTGTATCCATCCGTTGATTTTAAATAGTTTACATACCAAACACCAGGTGTAGATAATTTCAAATGAGTATCATTACATAAAATTGGTCTGCCTGTATCGGTAAAATCTCCAGAAACTGCCCAAGCATTTGAACCTCGTCCCCCACCCTCTAAATCTTTACCTAAAAATGGACCAGCTGCAGACTCAATCATTTCATCTGCTTTAAGGTTAATTGAGAGGCCTTCGGGAAGTTCAACAGGGTTATCTTCTGGATAATAAATGGATAATTCTTCAGCCATTTCTATACCTACTTTTTCAATAATCTCCTGCCGTGTTAATGAGCCCGACCACCCATGAGAAAGTGTCCAAGTCATAACTCTGCCAAAGGCAAGGGAATCAATTGGTGTCCATGGTTCAGGTTTTATCTTTGTGAGTAAAAATTCAATGGGTAATTTGGATGTTTGCAACCAAGCATTTATTCCATCTGTATAATGTTGTAAAAGATTTTTATGATAAGTATCCATTAATTTATAGTCAATTTTTGCTAACCTATTGAACCCTAAAGTTCGCGTAAGTCTGTCCGTATCTAAAGCAATTTTACCGAAGGCCTCTGCTAATCTTCCTTGACCTGTTCGACGATTCAATTCCATCTGCCAGAATCTATCTTGTGCATGTACCCATCCTTGAGCAAACATTAAATCTGACAATGTTTCTGCAGAAATGTGAGGAGTATTCCATTTATCACGAGCTATTTTGACATCATTTTTGATGCCTTTAATTTTAAGTGTGCCGTTAAAATATTTTTTTCGTAACGGGCGTTTGTTATATTGAACAAATAACCATTTTAAAATCGGATGAATCATTTATTTTCTTTTTTAAATTTTAATGCTAACGAATTGACACAATATCGTTTTCCAGTTGGTTTGGGACCATCATCAAAAATATGTCCCAAATGCGAATTACACTTAGCACAAGTAATTTCAATTCGTGTCATTTGTAATGTGTTATCTTCTTTCTTATTGATTGCATTTGGATTTACTTGTTGCCAAAAACTCGGCCAACCAGAACCAGAGTCAAATTTGGTGTCAGATGTAAATAATGGATGTTCACAACAAACACAAATATATATTCCCATTTCAAAATGCTTATTATATTTCCCCGAAAATGGTGGTTCAGTTCCACACATTTTAGTAACCGCATATTGTTCCTCTGTCAGTTTATCTTTTTTTGATGCCTTTATCATTCAAAAATTTAAACATTAATTTAGATGTATCCTTGCAAATTTAAAAAATATATATTATTTAATCATTTATTTATACCTAAATATCTTTTATAAGTATTAAATTATATTACTCGATATAGATTTATTATAATGAATACTATAGATAAAGATAAAACAAAACCATTATTTACCATCGGAATAGTAGCTGAGATGATAAATATGTCCACGCATACTTTACGAATGTATGAAAATAAAGGGTTGGTTATCCCATTTAAAACAGAGTCCGGAAGGCGAATATATTCACTAACTGATTTAAACCATATAAAATGTATCCGACATTATATTGAAAATATGGGACTAAATATATCTGGTATAAAAGCAATGTATGCTCTCCTTCCATGTTGGAAAATGTTACCATGTTCTGAAAAGGAGCAGGAAGCATGCGATGCATTTAATTCTGTTACTGAGCCATGTTGGAATGTAAACAAGAAAGCTCAATCATGTTTGGGAAAAGATTGTAGAACCTGTTCGGTTTATACTTTAGTTAATTCATGTTTAAATATTAAATCATTTATTAAAGATCATTTAGGTTCTTTTGAAGTAAAAGGAAGTTAATTATGAAGCAATTTTCACGAAGAGAATTCATTAAAATATCATCGTTAGGGCTGGGCGGTGTAGTAGCAAGTCAACCATTGTTTAGTTGGTTAAATGGAGCTATTCAAATAAATTCTAAAGAATTACTTTCTTCATCACAAATTCCAACATATTGCGAAGTATGTTTCTGGAAATGTGCAGGATGGGTGCATAAAAATGAGAATGGTGAGATTTGGAAACTAACTGGAAATGAAGATGACCCCCATTGCAATGGACGATTATGCCCTCGTGGTACTGGTGGATTAGGAATGTACAACGATGAAGATAGGCTCAAAACACCCCTACTACGAACAATAATTGATGGGAAGCAAACATTTCGAAAAGCAACTTGGGATGAAGCATTTGAGTTTATCGCACTTAAAATGAAACATATTGCTAAAGAGTATGGACCTGAATGTATGGCATTATTTAGTCATGGTAGCGGTGGTAAACATTTTGGTCGTATGTTAAAAGCGTATGGTTCTCCAAATATAACTGCTCCATCGTATGCACAATGTCGTGGACCCAGAGAGGTTGGGTTTTTTGCTACTTTTGGTGAAGGAATTGGATCACCTGAACGAGTGGATATACGAGATACCGAATGTCTTGTCTTAATTGGTTCACATATTGGTGAAAACATGCACAATGGACAAGTACAAGAAATGGCTGATGCCATTGATAAAGGTGCATCTATTATTACAGTTGACCCCCGTTTTTCAACTGCTGCAAGCAAATCTAAATTCTGGTTACCCATAAAACCAGCAACTGATTTAGCATTATTGTTGTCTTGGATGCATGTGATTATCAATGAGGGATGGTATGATACAGATTTTATTGAAAAATATACTTTTGGTTTTGATGAATTAAAAGATCATGTACGCGACTTTACTCCTGAATGGGCATACGGAATTACAACTATTAAACCGGATGTAATCCGTAAAACTGCGAAAGAAATGGCTAAAGCTTCTCCGTCAGTAATTATTCACCCTGGACGACATGTTACTTGGTATGGTGATGATACCCAACGATTGCGAGCTGTTGCAATGTTAAATACTTTATTGGGTAGTTGGGGTCGAAGAGGTGGATTTTATAACCCCGAAAAGAAAAAAGTTACAAAACTTAACTTACCCAAATATCCAAAACCAAAGAAAACTTGGAGAGATGCATTTCCAGATCAATATAAGTTAGCAGGGTTAGCATTAGCATCTGGTATTTGTGATGCAACTATCCCAGCTGCGGATAGAGATTGTTCCTTTAAAGGATGGATAGTTAATGGGACTAATTTAATTTCTACACTTCCAAATCAGGAAAATACTATAGAAGCAATTCAAAATTTGGAACTAATGGTTGTTATTGATACAATGCCTATGGAAATCACAGGATATGCGGATGTTGTTTTGCCTGAATGTACATATCTAGAACGCTATGATAATCTGAGGGTTAGTGGCCATAGGATTCCAACTATTGCATTACGGGCACCGGCTGTAGACCCTAAATATAATTCTAAACCAGCATGGTGGATGGCAAAAGAACTTTCAAATCGACTTGGATTACAGGATTATTTTCCATTTGATACTGAAGAGGAAGAACTGGATTGGCAACTCAAACAAATTGGCTCCTCATTGAACGAAATGAGAAAAATAGGTGTCAAAACATTTGATAGAGAATTTGACGACCTATACCCACTTGAAGGGCTGCCAGAATACGAATTTAATACTAATACTGGAAAAATCGAATTGTATTCAACCGCAATGGAGGATGAAGGATATGATCCTTTGCCAAACTATACTGCCCATGAAGAACCACCTACTGATTTTTATCGTCTAATTTATGGCCGCGCTCCCATGCACACATTTAGTAGGACTGCAAACAACCCTAATCTAACAGATTTAATGGATGAAAATAAAGTATGGGTAAATCCAAAAGTGGCAAAAGAATGGGATTTGAAAAATAATCAAGAAGTGTGGCTCGAAAACCAAGATGGCATTGTATCTACTTTCCCTATTAAAGTGCGTGTTACTGAAAGAATTCGATGGGATTCCGTATATATGGTGCATGGGTTTGGACATACTGACAAGAAACTCAGCCGAGCTTATGGAAAGGGTGTGAGTGATTCCGAACTGATCACTAAAGTAATGATAGACCCTGTAATGGGTGGTACTGGAATGCGAGGAAACTTTGTAACATTTCTCACTGAAAAACCAGAGAAAGGAGAGGCATAATGCGTTACGCAATGGCAATAGATACAAAAAAATGTGTGGGTTGTAGTGATTGCGTGGTTGCATGCCAAACTGAAAACAATGTTCCAATTGGCTATTGTCGAGATTGGGTGGTTGAAGCAACTAATGGAACATATCCAGATTTACAATTAGAAATAAGATCTGAAAGATGTAATCATTGCTCAAATGCTCCCTGCGTGAGAAGTTGTCCAACGGAAGCAAGTCATTATGGTAAAGGTGGGATTGTGTTAGTTGAACCAAATGATTGCATTGGTTGCAAAGCATGTATTGCTTCGTGCCCGTATGATGCACGATTTGTACATCCGGAAGGGTATGTGGATAAGTGCACATTTTGTATTCATAGGGTAGAAAAAGGAGACCAACCAGCATGTGTTTCTGTATGTCCAACAAAATGTATGTATTTTGGAGATGCTGAAGATCCAAATAGCGAAATTTCCAAAATATTAACAAAACGAAAGTGGAAAACACTCATTCCAGAAGCTGGTACCAATCCAAATATTTACTATTTAATTTGAGGATATTATGAAAGAAGAAATAATTGTAAGTGGAAAAATGAATCAAGGAATAGATCCAGTTCTATCTGTTTGGCCTTGGGAGGTGCCAGCTGATTTGTTTCTAGCAGGGTTAGTTGCAGGGATACTTATCATTTCATCATTTATAACACTTATTGGAAAAAGAAAAAATTACCCCATAGCTGCAAACAGAGCTCCAGTATTTGCACCGATTTTACTTATTATTGCTCTTTTCTTGCTATTTTTAGACCTATCACATAAATTGTATTTTTGGAAATTATATACAACGCTTAGATGGGAATCACCAATGTCATGGGGTGCATGGACATATCTTTTCTTAACACCACTTGCATTTTTTTGGTCAGCAATTAATGTTAAAACAGCTTTTCCTAATTGGGTTTGGCCTTATAAGTGGATTGATTCATTTATTGATTTAATAAAAGTGTATCGCATTTGGTTCGCTTGGGCAATTATGATATTATCATTAACTCTTGGTATATATACAGGTGTTTTATTATCAGCAATTAATGCAAGACCAATTTGGAATACTGCTATATTGGGACCACTATTTTTAACATCTGGGCTAACATGTGCCACTGCATTTATTTTACTTAACTGTCCAAAAAAATCAAATGAAAAAAGTATGTTTTGTAAAATTTCATTAATTTCATTGGGAATACAGGCATGGTTATTAATTCATTTAGTAATGGGGTATTTATCAAGTGATTTAGCCCAAGTAAACGCAGCAAAATTATTCTTAGGTGGTGAGTTTACTACTTCATTCTGGATTATTATTGTTGCATTTGGTACTTTAATTCCAGCTTTTTTACATGTTCTTTATCTTAGAAAAATCAAAATTCCAATTATCATTCCTTCAATCTTAATATTAATTGGTGGATTTTTCTTACGATACATCATAGTTGTCGCAGGTCAAATTAGTCATTGGAAACTATAATTGGAGAAAATAAATTGATAGAAGAAGTTATTATTAGTGGGCGTTCAAATCCAGAAATTGATCCCTCATTACATGTCTGGGGTTGGGAAATACCATTTTACCTATTTATTGGAGGTTTAGTGGCTGGTATTTTGTTCTTTTCAGCTCTTTACACTATTCGAGGAAAAGAAAATAATCTCTCAACAGCAGTTAAACTAGTCCCATTAGCAACACCTATTCTTCTTGGACTAGGTCTCTTTTCACTTTTGTTAGATTTAAGCCACAAATTATTTTTTTGGAAATTATACACAAATATTCGATGGGAATCGCCCATGAGTTGGGGCGCTTGGACTTTAATGTTAATTTATCCATTAACTATTGTTTGGAGTGCAATTTGGATAAAAGATGTTTTCCCAAATTGGAATTGGAAGTTTCAGTGGGTTGATGAAATTATATCAAAAATAAAAATATATAAACTTTGGATTGCTTGGGCATTGGTTATTTTGTCTATTATCTTGGGTATGTACACTGGTATTTTGTTATCAGCTTTTAATGCACGCCCCTTTTGGAATACTGCCATTTTAGGACCTTTGTTTTTAACTTCAGGTTTATCAGCAGGAGCTGCAACTATAGTATTGCTTTCCAAAAATAAAGCTGAAACCAAGTTATTTACACAAATTGATTTGCTGATAATAGGAATTGAGTTGTTCTTGATTACCCATTTGTTTATGGGGTTTTTGGCAAGTACTCAAGTTCATATAGAAGCAGCAGGGATGTTTTTAGGCGGTTCCTATACCGCTATTTTCTGGGTTTTTGTTGTCGGATTAGGGCTGGTTCTCCCTGCAATTTTAGAATCATTGGAGCTAGCAAAATTTCATATCCCCCCATATTTAGCATCTCTGCTGGTTCTTGTAGGTAGTTTAATTTTGAGGTTTGTAATTGTTGATGCTGGTCAAGCCAGCCGTTGGTTATATTAAGAAAGGAAAAGGAATGAAAACAAAATATATGAATCCATATTTAGCAGGTTTTTTTCTAGGACTTGTTTTACTATCGGCATTCTTCTTTTCAGGACGAGGATTAGGAGCAAGTGGAGCCATTAGTAGAACGGTTGTGAGTTGTGTAGATGCAATAGTACCAAGTCATTCAGAAAGTAATGAGTATTATGCTAAACTTACGCAAGATGGAAAAAATCCGTTAAAACATTGGTTAGTTTTTGAAGTATTGGGTGTTTTGATTGGAGGGTTTTTATCGGGAGCATTAGCCGGTCGATTGAAAATTAAAACTGAACATCACCCAAATATTACTTCACGAAAAAGATGGGCTCTTGCACTGATTGGCGGAATGCTATTTGGATTTGGAGCTAAACTGGGTCGAGGGTGTACATCAGGCTCCGCATTGACTGGGATGGCAGTATTGTCCCTGGGTGGATTTATAACTATGATGGCCATTTTTGGAACCGGATTTATGGCTGCGTATTTCTTTAGAAAAAATTGGATTTAGGAGGATATAATGGGACCGTTAGTACCAAATGAAATAATTGGAAGTGGTTGGGATTTTCTCATTGCATTTGTAATTGGAATTAGTTTTGGATTTATTCTTGAACGAGCTGGATTTTCATCCAGTAGAAAATTAGCTGGAGTATTTTATGGATATGATGCAGTCGTGCTTAAGGTGTTTTTTACAGCGGCTATAACCGCGATGCTTGGGTTATTGTACTTTAGTTTATTTGATTGGATTAATTTGGATCTGGTATATGTAAACCCAACCTATTTAGGGTCTGCTGTCGTTGGTGGTGTGATTATGGGACTTGGGTTTATCATTGGTGGATATTGCCCTGGAACCAGTGTATGTGCAGCATCAATTGGTAAAGTGGATGCAATGATATTTATAGGTGGTGCCTTTATAGGTTCATTTATTTTTGCAGAACTATATCCACTTATTAAACCTTTCTTTATGAGCGGATTTATGGGATACATTAAAATATCTGATTTCTTTGGAATTTCAGGTGGTGTATTTGCATTAATGGTTATTATTGCTGCTGCGATGATGTTTTGGGGTGCAGAATGGGCAGAAAAACAATTTCCAAGAGAGGAATATTAATATGAATCCACGCATTTTAACAACCGCATTAATTGGTTTAATTGGACTTATCATTGCAATGGTGCCAGAAAATACAACGAAACAATTTCAATTAACTGCTTCAGAATTGATTGATGAAATGGAAGAGGGTTCTGAATATATTCATCCGGATGAACTTGCTGAATGGCTGATTAACAAAGATCCATCTATTCAACTGATTGATATACGAACTCCAATTGAATTTGAAAAATTTCATTTAGATAATGCAATTAATATCCCTTTATCTCAATTATTAAAAGATGAATGGGTAGATTATTTAAACCAAGGAGTTAAAATGAATATTTTATATTCTAATGGAAATACGCTGGCTCATGATAGTTGGATGATTTTACGCCAATTTGGTTATGATAATAATTATGTACTTCAGGGTGGGTTGAATTATTGGACAGAAACAATATTGAACCCTACTTCTCCTCCACCTCATAGCCCAAATGATGAGCTGGCTAAATATGAGTTCAGAAAAGGGGCAAGTGGATATTTTGGTGGAAGTACTGTATCAAAAACACAAACGACAAATAAAAAAACAACTAAACCAAAAATTAAACGAAGGAAAAAGAAAAAAGCACCAAGTGGCGGTTGTTAATAATACTTGCATATCTTTTATTATTTTTTATAAATTAGAGCAGTTGCTGATTATGAGTAACATGTTTTTTGATAACATTTTTACAATGCTCTTCTAAAGAGGGTAACCCCCTCCTTTCCTACATTGTGGTGATGAACAAGTAATTCTTAATACTATCCCCTGGTATTAAATCGTATTGTAGAAATGATTTCGAATAAAAAAGCTCCATTTGTTGGGGCTTTTTTATTATTTTATTTTATTGTTTATTTTACTACCTTTATATCATATATTATTGATACATTATGATGTTATTATATGTAATGGTTATGTATAATTATAAAATGAATGGAATGAAAGGAAAATGAAATGAAACAAATGTTAATGATAATTATTGGTAGTTTCACTCTTGTTTTTGCTCAAGACTATGTGGGAAATGAAGCATGTCTTGTTTGTCATAATAA
>CAYNTS010000053.1:0-14546 GCA_964400495.1 uncultured bacterium
CTTGATTGGTAATTTACCTCTCTTAGGGTGTCCGATAAAATGTAGGAAGTTCAGAAATAAAATTAATATAATCCACACAGATAAAGGAGAAATCTATGCAGATTTGTACATTATGTGTTTGGGTAGTTATAGCCCATTGTTATCCAAAGATATTGGAGTAAATTTACTAGTTTACCCAGTAAAAGGATATTCGATGTCAATTCCAATTACTGATAATTCAAAGTGCCCAATTCACAGTGGTATTGATGAAGATAACTTGCTTGCATTTTCACGGTTTGGAGATACTTTAAGATTTACTGCAACTGCCGAAATTTCTGGATATAGTACAAATTATTCACAAAAAGATTTTAAGCATATAAAAAAAACTGCAAAAGAACTTATCCCCGAAGGTGCTGACTTTAACAATATTGAATATTGGACAGGATTACGTCCAATGACTCCACAAGGCACCCCAATTATAGGATACGCAAAACATTCTAATTTATTGTATAATACAGGACATGGACATTTGGGATGCACAATGGCAAGTGGTTCTGCAAAAGTTATTGCAGATTTAGTATCTCGTGGAAAAACAACTTTTTGTACATCAAATTTTCAACCTAAAATTTAACCAATTAATTCTACTTTTACCCTGCATTGTTTCCATGCAACTTCGTTTGGGTTAATATCAATTATTTCACAATGCAAATTGACACCTTGTTTTAATAATCTAAATATATGTTTATTATCTGAACGAGGTACGTACCCAATCAATTTTTCATTTTTTAATAATTTTACAGCGAATCTATCATGGTCATTTTCAGGATCTGCATTGAGTTTCAAAGAATCACCTATTTTAAAAGTTTTCAATTTATTTTCATCCACATAATATTGGAGTCCAGCTACAGAAAATTGATTTAACAGATAGTGAATAGATGGTTTGATAATACCAAATAATGTTGCCAAAGCAGATAAAAACGGGAATTGTGCAATATAAATGAGAAATCGTTTTCTATTCATAAAATTATCCTTAATTGAAATTCATAATTACATTTACAATCGAGATTATATCAAGAACATTGATAACTGAATCTTGATTAAAATCACCCATTTCAAAATCAATTTGATTTGAACTATCAATTATATAACTTACTATAATCACGATGTCTTGTATATCTAAAACCATATCGTGATTTACATCACCTAAACCATAATAGAAATTTGTTTCAAATACTCCCATATCTGGAGCAATACCACTAAATTCAGTTGGCTCAAGGTTCACTAAAACATCACCATTGTATTCAAAGTAATCTGTTCCTGAATCAACACAGGGGGAATCCAAATATAGTTGATATCCATTTTCATAATCACCAACAAACTGAGGGTTTTCGTTTATATTATATTGACCAATAATACCATCTAATATTTGAATATCAGAATAGAATGCGTTTACATTCAACTCACTGTTATTTGGTAAGGTGGTAAATTCAAAAACACCATCATTCCACACAATGGAATTAATGAGTGTAAAGTTGGAATTATCGGTTAATCCTATTGCTATTTGCCCAACATTATTACTAATGGTTGAATTTGTAACAATCATTGAAATATTATCAATAACTAAGCCAAGTGGTTCACCCAAACTAATTGCAGAACCATAGTCTCCTATATTATCACTGATGAGCACCTTATCTAAGTAAACATTACCAGACAAAATCCCTAACCCTGCTCCAATATTTGCTGAATTGTTTGTTATTTGCACATCTCGCAATTGTAGATTCATAGGTGTATCATTTACATTGAATCCACACATAATTGCCCCACCACCATTTAGTTGGTATAGATTTGATCCAACGAAATTATCTGAAATAACACAGTTTACAATATAAGGTTCCCCACCATTTATGGCAATTCCTCCTCCACCTAAAGCATCACCTTCTGGAATATAATTATCATGAATAAATAAACCATCTAATACCGCATTCGAATTTACTAATTCAATTCCTCCTCCTACATTTCTTGAAGTATTGCCAACTATGTTTAGATTACTTAAAGTAATACTTGAATTAATAACAGTTATCCCCCCTGCTTTCATATCATTTACAATCATATTATTATATGCTTCTATATTAGATGCGTAGCTGATAAAATATTCAAAACTAACCCCAACTCCGTTCCCATTTATTATTGTAAAACCTTCTAATTTATCTGAATTTGTTTCACCTTTATTTACTAAAACTACAGTTCCGTTACCGTTTCCATTAATTATTGTATTTTCTATACCATCAACACTTGTTACAATTATATCCTTTCCTAAAAAATCAATATTTTCAAAATACTCTCCAGCAGAAACAAGTACTGTATCCCCAGTTGATGCAAAAAAGATTGCATCTTGAATATAATCATATTCAGCTGGAACATGAAAAATATTATCAGAGTATTCACAACTGTCATCTTGAATTTGAGAATATTCATCAAAATTAGTTGCATTTAGGTCAGTGCACCCGGCATTGCAAGATTCACCATCATTAAGTGGGTCGCTATCACATTCCCCACATGCATCTTCTAAAGCGTTTCCAAAACAATCACCCAAGCAATCCATATCAGAATTAAAACCAAAGCAAACACCACATTCATCCATATCTAAATTGGGGTCTATTCCTGTATTACCAGATGAACATACACCACATTCATCGCAATATGCCTCCCCACTCTCTAATCCCGTGCAATCAATATTATGTAATTCACCTCCTAAAATTATCTGAGCTGATGCGGTTGAACTATCTAAAACAATGGGTGTATCTAAATCATCTACCATAATTTCAACTGGGATATAGGATTCTGATAAATAAAATACTGAATATATATCAGTAATATTTATACTAAAAGTGTCGCTTCCTGTTGCTGTAAATTGTAAATACTTTAGCAAATTAGAGTCGAAATTCTGTTCTAATTCAATAGATGTTTTTTCAACACCACCACTATAACCAGATACAATTTCAAATAAATTATGATCATTAGAATAAAAGGAACAATCATTGTAAAACTGAACAGAAACAACCAACTCAATATCACTTCCAATTTCTGAACCATTATATTCTAAGTACAAATAATTTCTTACATCACTTAATTCTAAAGTTTCAGAGTTTGCTGGGTCTTCATATTTATTTTCATTTATGAGTTCTTCTGCCATTATTTTATACATCCATGGATTTTGATCCATCAAGATTTCATTGGTATGACCATCTGGTACTGAATTGTGTGGAGATAGAAAAAACCTATAATCTGATGTACCTACATCAGAGTAATTACAATTTGGTGTTGCATTAATCAAGAGTGGATGATTATCAATTTTGCTTCCTTCAAATTCAGTAGTAATATGTCCAGCACCTTGAAAATATTCAGACACAATATCACCATTTGAATTGATATTGACATTATACATCCATTCAATATCTGTTGTGCGTCCCCAATTCATCATCATCTCTGATAATCCACTCCCAATTCTACTATCTTCATTACTAAATATAATATTATACGTAATTGACTTTATCTCTTCATTCATTTGAGATTCCCAATACTCGAGTTCATAAAACATCATTATAGGAATATCCGTATGATTACTTTCATTCCAACTAAAAATATTTCGACCATACATAATAGGTGAATATGTAAAAATATCAGAGTCAATATCAATTAAATATGAGGGTATTATGTTAACAGACTCAATATGAATAATTTCTGCACCAATACTTGATTTATTATAATTAAATATGAATTCAAATACATGTTCACCTTCATCCAGAAATCCAGTTAAATGTTGATATGTAAATATTTGATCCCCATTGTAAACAATTACATCTTGAGATTTTTCAATATTATCATCAATAATTAAAGTTAAAACTGCAGATTCGTTCTCTGCTTGTGACCAATTTGTATTTGAAGAAAGGGTTAAATCAATTAGGTATTCACTTGAACTTTCAATTTGATAATTAACACTAATTGTTTCATCGCTTTGTAAGTCAACTGGGAATTGACTGAACATTAAAAAGGGACAAAATATTATTAACCATATATTTCTTATTGAATACATTCAAATCTCCTATTATAAAATTTTACACTTTAGAAACAAACCTATTTCAAAGATTAAATTTAAGGAGATTTATACCAATTTGTTTTAGATATTATTTTGGTGGTTCTTGACAGAGTTCAATCAATACACCATTCGTAGATTTAGGATGGATAAATGCTATGAGTAATCCCTCTGCACCAACACGTGGAGATTCATCAATAAGTTGAATATTATTTTTTTTACAATAATCTAAAGCTGATTGAATATCATCTACTTTTAGTGCAATATGATGTTGACCTACCCCTTTTTTTTCAATAAATTTATAAATAGGAGAATCTGTCGAGGTAGCTTCTAATAATTCTATTTTACTATTGCCAATTGAAAAAATATCAGTAGTTACTTTTTGATCTGGAATATTTTCTCGTGTAGGATGTGAAATTCCAAGGATTTCTGTGAATAATTTACCTGATTCTTCTAAATCTTCAACTGCAATTGCTATATGTTCAATCCCTAATATTTTAAAGGGTGGTTTATTCATGAAATCTCCTTTCCTATAACGTCATATTCATATGCTTCGGTAATTTTAACATCAACAAATTCACCAATAGGTAATAAATTTGGAATTTTAACATAATTGTCAACCTCGGGAGCATCTCTATATGACCGTGCTAAAGACCAGTTCTCCTCGAAATGGGCATCAACAATTACCTTTTCGATATTACCAATTCTGTCCTTGTTTTTTTGTAAATTAATATCCTGTTGGAGCATCATTACTGCATCTAATCGTTCATTCTTAACTTCTTTAGAAATATCATCTTTCAATGCATTTGCAGCAAAAGTACCTTCTTCTTCAGAATATGTAAATACACCTAATCTATCAAATTGTGTTTCTTCAACAAAATCCATTAATTTTTTGAAATCATTTTCAGTTTCACCAGGATAACCCACAATTACTGATGTTCTAATTGCAATATCTGGACACGTATTTCTAAGTGAATCTAACCGTTTTCGAATTCCATCTGCACTAAGGCCTCGTCTCATTGACCGTAACATTGCATCTGATCCATGTTGAACAGGAATATCAATATATGAAACTAACTTTTCTAATTGGTTAAATTGTTTAATCATCTCTCGATGCAGATGTGATGGATGAGCATAATGCAATCGTATCCACTCTAACCCTTTAGTATTATCTAAAACTTGAATCAATTCATGTAAATGTACTTTGGGGTCTAAATCCCAACCATAAGAAGTTGAATCTTGTGCTATTACGAGTAATTCCTTCACACCATTATCTGCTAATCGCTGTGCTTCGAAAGCATTCCATTCTAATGATTGGCTTTTTTGCAACCCTCTCATAATGGGAATGGAACAAAATGAACACCCATTATCACATCCTTCAGCTATTTTAAGATATGCATAATGTTTAGGTGTTAAAAGTGAACGATAATAATCAGGGTTTTCTCTATTGTGTTTTTTTCCAGTTATATATGACAGTATTTCTGCATGGTCGCTTGTTCCAAAAAATGCATCAACTTCTGGTAATTCTTTAACTAATTCATCACTATATCGTTCTGAAAAACATCCCATTACAATTAGTTGCTCAATCTGACCACCTTTTTTCAATTCTGCAGATTCTAGAATAACTTCAACAGATTCTTCTCGAGCTGTATCTAAAAATCCACACGTGTTTATTATAACAATATCAGCTTCATTTGAATCAGTTACAATGGAATACTTCTCTTGTTTGAGTCCACCAACTAAAACTTCTGAATCAACTAAGTTCTTTGCACATCCTAAACTAATTAACGAAACTACTTTACTCATTTGGTTTGGCAACCTCTTCTTCTATTCCAATCAATCCTCTCAAATATTCATCCTGACTAAATGGAATCAAATCATCAACTTGTTCACCAACCCCCATAAAATATATGGGTAATTGTAGATCATGCATTATGGAAACAGCAATTCCTCCGCGGGCTGTGCCATCCATTTTGGTTAAAATGACACCATCAATAGGCAAATATTTCCCAAATTCTTTAACTTGGGTAAGACCGTTTTGACCAGTGTTTGCATCAATAGTTATAAGAACTGAAATTTCATCAATTAATTTTTGTGCAACACGATATATTTTTTCTAATTCCTTCATTAAATTTGGAGAAGTATGCAATCTTCCAGCAGTATCAACAATAATTTTTCCAACATCATTTGAAACACCTGATTTCACGCCATCAAATGCAACTGATGCTGGGTCTACACTGCCTTCATTTGCAACTAAATGAACATCTAATCTTTCAGACCATTGTCTAATTTGCTCAACTGCAGCTGCTCTATATGTATCTGCTGCCACAAGGAAAACAGAAGATGAATTATTAGCAAAATACCCCGCTAATTTTGCAGAGGAGGTAGTTTTCCCCGTACCATTGATTCCCACAACTAAAATTACTTTTTTTAGAGGATTTGTGTCGTATTTACTATCTAGCTTATCTTTCATTATCTGGAAAAATCGCTCAGACCAATCTAGTCCCTTTTTATCAGAATCACTTATTTTTTCAATAATATATTCTGTTAACTCCCACCCTATATCAGATTGCAACAATGCTTCTTCAAGTAAGTCAATATCTTCAGGATTTAGATAACTTTTCCCCACAATCCCAACGAAAGCATTTGCAATTTTACTTCGGGTTTTAGTCAACCCCTTAAATGTCTTCTTAAAAAATGATATCATTAATTCTCTAACTTCTTAAAATAACTTAAATAATATTTCACATATTGAATGGTGCTAACAACCATCAATGTCAGCGACGCTACATACAAAACCCATTTTATATAATATGGGAATTCAAACACAAACACAGCCATCATAGCTGCCGTAATACCAACAAACCATTTACCTGTCCAATTTGATTGAAACACCTCATCTTGTGCATTTATAAGATACACACCTATAACAATGAGGAATACATCTCGTAGCGAGAGCAAAATAAAGAAAATTAAAAATGGAGTTTTTAAGGTAAAAATAAGATAAAGCAATACTACCATCATGCATATTTTATCTGCAACTGGGTCAATCAACTTTCCAAAATTGGTTATTTCATCTGCTTTACGAGCTACATACCCATCTAAAAAATCAGAGAATGCAATATAAAGAACAATGCCAAATACCCAATAATATTTAAAGGGTTGTGGATTTTGAGCAATACTGTCTAAGAATGAAACCAATGGCACAGACATCACAATCCGACTAATACTAATGGCATTTGCAAGCGTCATTATTCTATCTTGGCGAGTTTGTAGGCGTTTTTTTCTGATTTTTTTTCTAAGTTTGAACTTAATCATTTTACTCGTTCAATATTAAAATCGAGTGCAATATTTAAAGCATCTTTGTATTCTGAATTTGGGAAAACATCAAGCAACTTACGTGCTTCATTAGATACCCAAACTATTTGTTTTTGTGCATACTCTATTCCACCTGATTCTTCTACCATTTCTCTTAGTTTTTTGACATCTTTACTTTTTACATGTTTTTTTAATTTCTGCTGGATGCTCTTTTTATTTCTACCCTTATGTTGAGACAACATATAAATCATAGGGAGAGTAAGCATATTTTTTTTTACATCAAATCCAATTGGCTTCCCTATATCTGAAACTGTCCCAATTATATCAAACAAATCATCCTTAATTTGAAATGCAATACCCAATTTCATTCCAAACTCGGACATTATTTCGTGGTGGACCTCATTGGTGGTTGTGGTTAATGCACCCAACTCACACGCTGCAGAAAAAAGACATGCAGTCTTATCACTTACCATTTTGAAATATATTTCTTCAGTAATATCCTTTTTAATGGCTTTTTCAATCTGTAGAATTTCACCTTCACTTAATCGTTCAGAAATATTGGATAATATTGAAATAGCTTTCAAATTATCTAATTTTATCATGTTTGCAAGTGCTTTTGAAAACATAAAATCACCTACTAAAATTGAAATTTTATTTTTCCAAATCCTATTAACTGATGGCCATCCTCTTCTTAAATCTGCATCATCCACAACATCATCATGAATGAGTGTAGCAACATGTAAAATTTCCACCATGGATGCAGCTTTGTAGGTTAACTCATTTGGATTACCACACATTCTTGCAGATAAAAGTGATAACCTTGGGCGTAATTGCTTCCCTTTTCTTCTAGAAATATATTGAATAACGGTATCAATCAATTTTACATCAGACTTTAGGGATTCTTTGTATGATTCTTGAAATTGCTTCATATCATCAACTATTGGACGATTCAATTTTTCTAATAAATGTTTCACTTAGATTCAGACTTTCGTTTAGTTGCCCAACTCAGGAAAATACTAAATTCATAAAGCAATAATAAGGGAACGAATATCATCACCTGACTTAATGGGTCAGGAGGAGTTAAAACTGCCCCTAAAATCAAGAATATTACAATTGCAAACTTTCTGTTTTTTTTAAGCCCATCTGCAGTTAAAAGTCCAATTCGTGTGAAAAATGTTGAAATTACAGGGAGTTGAAAAACAAGTCCACATGCAAATAATAACCACATCACATATATTAAATATCCCTCTAATGTAAAGTTATAAGCGATATCTAAACTTCCAGCAGTTAATGATGTAAAGAATCCTAAACTAAATGGAACAATAATATTATAACCAAACAACATTCCTATTAAGAAAAATATAGATGAAAATAATAATGTGAACAACAGAGTTATGTCATGTTTTTTTTCAAAAGCTGGAGAAATAAATTTCCAAAATTGGTAAATAATTGCAGGTAGTCCAAGAATCATACCCCCCATAATTGCAATGCTCAATTTTATAGTGAACATACTGGTAACTTTTAGGACTTGCAGGTTTAAATCAATTGATAGGTTTTGTGTTGGGACTATCAGCCAATCCATAATTTCATCGGAATAATAATATGAAATAAACGCTCCAATGAGTACAAAAACAATACTTTTTATTAGTCTCCACCTTAATTCTTCAAGGTGATCCCAGAAGGGCATTTCAGTTTTTTGATTAGGCATTGTCTAAAAGTTCTTTCGCTAATTCTTGTGGAGATAGTCGATTTGTCCTATCTTCTGATAATTTCTGATTTAACTGAACTTTTTTTGACTCTATCCAAAATTCAACATTCAATTTTTGAGAAATTAGTTCGTGTACTTGTCGAGCATATCTTTCATTTAATTTCTGCTTCCAAATACCAGTTTTATAAATAAAATTTTTATGATTTATAACTTCTTCAACTAGTTCTGATATTCCAGATGCTTCAGTTGCAACCGTTTTAAGAACAGAGGGTAACCATATATTTTCATCATGTTGAATTGTCGATAAAAGATTTTGAATAGAAATAAACAATTTGTTTGCTCCGGACCTATCAGCTTTATTGATAACAAAGATGTCAGCAATTTCCATTAATCCAGCTTTCATCATTTGGATATCGTCGCCTGATTCAGGAACTAGGACAACAAGTACACTATCTGCAGCTTGAATTACATCAAGTTCTACCTGTCCTACTCCAACTGTTTCAAAAATAATGACGTCAAAACCAGCAGCATCTAATACATCACCCACTTCTTGAGTTTTTTGAGCAAGTCCACCATGACCACCTCGGCTTGCCATACTTCGTATAAAAACCATATCATCATTATAATGACGTGTCATGCGGATTCTATCGCCCAACAATGCACCACCTGAAAATGGACTTGATGGATCGACCCCAATTACAGCAACTGATTTATTTTCTTGACGAAATTGTTGGATTAATTTATCAGTAAGAGAACTTTTTCCAGCTCCAGGAGGACCAGTAATTCCAATTCGAAATGCGTTCCCAGTTTTGGGATAAAGTTGTGACAAAAACTCTCTGCTTCCCTGCTTTTCATTTTCAACAACAGAAATTGAGCGAGCTATCGCTTGTTTATTATTTATGGATATTCCCTGTAATAATGTAGTGTGCACAGGGTAAAATTTACGTAGTTTTGTCTAATTAATTAGAATGAATAATTATTGTTAATTTTCTTTATTGCGAGATAAAACAATATATAAAGTTGAAGAAAGCCAATTATTCCAACCATGTTTGATTTTTTCTAAATCCCAACCTATTTCAGAATATTCATTTAGTATATTGGTTGCCTTTTCTGCTAATTTAGAATTTTTAAATTTCTGACTTACAGAAACAACTTTATATGCTTTCATCTTACCTTTTCCTTTTAGCCAAAATATCGCTTAAAGTGTGAATAATCAGGAATAACTAAAATATGACCTTCTTTTGTAACAATATTCTTTTTTTCAAAAAGTCTAAGAATTCTAGAAACCGTTTCACGAGACGTACCAGACATATTTGCTATATCTTGTTGGTATGGTAAATTTGATATTGTTACTTGACCATTACGAATAACTCCCATATCTTCAGCAATATTTAGTATGGATACTCCAATTCTATGTTCAGCATCTGATAAAGATAATGCTTCAATTTGTTGGTCTGATTTTCGAATTCTAAGTGCTAACTCGCCCATTAAGTTAAATGAAATTTGGAAATTATTTTTGAGTAATCCTAAAAATTCTTCACTACTGATAGCAACAAGTTCACAATTTTCTTGAGCTAAGGCATTAGCAGATCTAGCTTCACCATCCAAAATAGCCATTTCTCCAAATATTTCACCTTCGCCTAGCAATGCTAAAATTACTTCTTTACCTTCATCATTAACCCGCGTAATTTTAATTGTACCTGATTTTACAATAAAAACTACATCACCAAACTCTTCTTCTAAAATAACCATACTATTCTTTGGATATTTTCGCAAGGTACATACTTTATCTACTTCATCGAGTTGTACTTCAGTAATTCCATTAAAAATAGATACGGATTGTAAGAATTCTTTCATTAACCCTCCTCATAAATTGATATATTATTAAAAATATTGATACAAACTTACTTGAACTTGATTCAATATTCAAAACAATCAATTAAAAATAATTTTGAGTAAATTCTTTTGTTTGTTATAACACTTATAATTAAATTTCGGGTCTAAATTAATTAGGTATTAAAGGAATTTTATGGGTGCAAAAGGATCAGTTTTAAAGAGAGTTCGTCAATCAACAAAGGCGAATATCCGAAATAAACATTATAAATCAATGATGAAATCTGCTGTTAAAAAAGTAACTTCTTCTGATAAAAGTAATGCGGAAGATAATTTAAAAAATGCAATTTCTGTAATTGACAGAGTTGCTTCTAAAGGGGTAATTCACAAAAATAAAGCTAATAATAAAAAATCGCAACTAGCTAAACATATAAATAATTTATAATTTTTATAGTTATTTAAAAATAAAAAAGGGGTCAAATATTTGACCCCTTTTTTTATACCATTTACAGCTTATAAATTTACTTCATAGGTTTCCTATAGTTTGGCGATTCCTTAGTTATATTTATATCATGTGGATGACTTTCAATAACACCAGAACCAGTGATTTTAACAAAACGAACGACATCCTTTAAATCACTTATATTTTTTGCTCCACAATATCCTAAGGATGAACGAATACCACCGACAATTTGATGAATTGTTGATCTTACAGGCCCTTTATATGGTACCATTCCTTCTATTCCTTCTGGAACAAGTTTTGTTGCTTCTGTCCCATGTTGAAAATATCTATCCTTACTACCCTCACGCATTGCAGCAATTGAACCCATACCTCGATATGATTTAAAACTTCGCCCTTCCCATAAAATTACTTCACCAGGACTTTCATCCGTTCCAGCAAAAATACTTCCAAGCATTGCAGTACTCGCACCAGCAGCAAAGGATTTTGAAATATCCCCTGAATATCGCATACCACCATCAGAGATAATTGGGATATTATGTTTATGTGCTATTTCAAAGGCATCTAAAACTGCAGTTAATTGAGGAACACCCACTCCTGCAATTATTCGAGTTGTACAGCTAGAACCAGCTCCAATACCTACTTTTACAGTGTCAACACCCGCATCTATCAATGCCTTTGTTCCATCAGCAGTCGCTATATTTCCAGCAATTACATCAATAGAAGAAAACTGATTTTTAATTTTAGAAACAGTATCGAGTACACCTTGAGAATGACCATGTGCTGTATCAACTACAATGACATCTACATTTGAATCCACAAGCCCACTCACTCTATCAATGGTATCTTCACCAACACCAACGGCGGCTGCAACAAGTAATCGACCGTGTTTATCTGTAGCTGCATTTGGAAAATTTTCTTTCTTCAAAATATCTTTAACAGTAATTAATCCACAAAGCACACCATCTTCATCAACAACTAATAACTTTTCAATTCTATGTTTCTGTAATACAGTTTTTGCCTGTTCTAATGTTGTTCCTTTTTTGACAGTAACTAAATTTTTACTTGTCATACGAGAAGATACAGGAAGTTCTAAATTTGTTTCAAACCGAATGTCTCTATTCGTTAAAATTCCTACAAGTTTTCCATTATCTACTACAGGTACTCCTGAAATTTTAAAATTAGCCATAATTTCAAGTGCAGAATTAATTGATCTTTCAGAAGTAATAGTTACAGGGTCTAAAATCATTCCACTTTCTGACCGTTTAACTTTATCAACTTCTTTGGCTTGATTATCGATAGATAAATTTTTATGAATTACACCTATTCCGCCTTCACGCGCCATTGCAATTGCCATTTGACTTTCGGTTACAGTATCCATCGCTGCACTCATCAACGGAATATTTAGATTAATATTATTGGTTAGTTTTGAAACCAGGTTGACTTCTTTTGGTAATATTGACGAATGATTTGGCATCATCAACACATCATCAAACGTTAAACCTTCTCTATAATTACTCATACTTAATTCACCTTACTCATTAACTTTAATAATTCTCCACTTCTAATTAAATAAAGTGCATTTGCAATATCATCTTGCATTAATCTATCTTCAGATACAAAATCTACTTTTTCTCTTATTTTTTGATAAATTGGGATTAATAATTTTGCTGGTTTTAACCCACCTCTAAAATCGATTGCCTGACATGCTGCTAAAAGTTCAATTGCAAATATTGATTGAATATTTTGAATAATTTTCCATAATTTCCGCCCCGCCCACGGTGCCATACTAACATGATCTTCCTGACCAGCTCCTGTTGGTATACTATCAACTGTTGAAGGCATTGACAATGATTTGTTTTCTGAAGCAAGTGCAGCAGAAGAAACTTGCATCATCATAAAACCAGAATTAATACCCGGGTTTTCAACAAGAAAGTGTGGAAGTCCAAAATCACCTTTTACTAAGGTGTACAATCTTCGTTCACTAATGGTTCCAAATTCTGTGAGTGCTATTGCTGCAATATCCATGGCTTGCCCAACTGCTTCAGCATGAAACTGCCCACCAGAAATTACATCATTATCATCAGGAAATACTAGCGGATTATCACTTACAGAATTTACCTCAGTTTCAATAATATGCCTAAATGTTCTTAAGATTTCTCGAGAAGCACCATGTACTTGGGGCATACATCGTAAACTGTACATATCTTGCACTCTTGAACATTGTTCATGTGATTTATTTATCTCACTATCTTGTAAAAGATTCATCAAATGTTGAGCACATTCAATTTGACCTTTATGTGGTTTTAAAGCGTGTACTTTTTCTTGGAAAGGTTTAAAAGAACCCTGCAGACCTTCTACTGACATTGCTCCACATATATCAGCAAGTTGAATAATATCATCAATATGCTTTGCATTATAAACCCCAAATGCTGTCGAGAACTGTGTTCCATTTATAAGAGCAAGTCCCTCTTTATAATCTAACTCAATTGGAGATAATCCAGCTTTTTCTAGTGCAGTTTGTGCATCTGTAATTTCTCCATTATATTTAACATCCCCTACACCCAATAAAGGAAGAGTCATGTGAGCTAAAGGTGCTAAATCACCACTTGCTCCAACAGACCCTTGGCTTGGAATTATTGGAAGAATATTATAGTTTAATAAATCAACTAACCGTTGAACAATTATTGGTCGAACTCCGCTATTACCATGTGATAAAGAAATTATCTTTAAGATAATCATCAACACAACAATATCGTCTGAAACTGGAACGCCAACACCTACAGCATGTGATAAAATTAGATTTTTTTGAAGTTGAATTAACTCATCTTTTTCAATCTTGACTTGGCTAAGTTTTCCAAATCCAGTATTTACACCATAAATCGTTTCTCCTTGAGAAACAAGATTTTTAAGCACATTACGTGATTCTGTTAATTTAGTAATTACTGTATTGGACAGGGATATTTGAGGCCTATCTTTGTAAGCATGATACACCTCTGACAAGTGATAATGTCTATCATCAATAATAAAATGTTTCAATCAACTTCCTTGCACTTTTGATAAATTATTGGATTTAGGGGATATGAACCTAATTTATTTTGGGTTCTTCACACTTAACGATACTTTTTTCAATGTAGGTTGTAGATAAACAGAAT
>CAYNTS010000054.1:0-14504 GCA_964400495.1 uncultured bacterium
ACTCACTTGCACATGATGAGCCGTCTCCACCACATTCGCCACATTCATCTACTACTGAAGAGCCACCACACTCACCTGCACAGTCTTCTACATTGCCTTCACAGTCACATGCACCTTCATCAATGCCATCACCACCGCATTCACCGCATATATCTACTTCAGATAAACCACCCCAATCTCCGGCACAATCTTGCACTGTCACATTACCATCTGAGTCTGTAATTATTGATCCATCATCAGCAGATAAAATTGCATATTCTAGCATGCTAGCATAGGAAACTAATACAATATCTTGATCTAAATAATCGAGTGTTGAGAATGTTTGCCACCAGTCGGTATCCTCATCAAAAACAACATATGATGGGTGAGTAGCAGTATGAAGAGATACCACATTACTATATATATTTTCAGAAACAGACCCCTGTGAAGCCAATAAACTAGTTCCTATATATAAATTACCAAATGTATTTCCTGAAATAGTTAATTCGCCAGCAAATTCAGATTGTATACCTATACTTAATTGTTCACCTAGGAAATCAACTGGAATAATATCATGTAAATCATTGTCAGTTATTGTTGTCATATACGTATAACTACCAAGTGAAATAGCAGCACCTGCTACACCATATATTTCATTCCCAGATAAGGTAGATCCAATAGGCATCTCAGTTTCTGAGTTACCATATGCTAAAATTCCATAAGAAAGTGGGGAATCATTACTAGGGTTAGATAATGTCATTCCATAAATTGTATTATTTGAAATTGTTACACCTTGACAGGAAGGTGTCAAAATCACACCTGCATACATTGTTTCATCACCTAAAATAGTAAAACCATTAAGTGTTGCACCAACGGCTGCTATTACTACAGCACTTCCTGACAAACCTCTTGAATCAATTGTACAATTACCTTCGCAAATAACTGCGACGGATTTAGAAATATTGATTGATTCAGCATATGTTCCATCTGGAACACTTATAGTATCACCTATATTTGCTGAATTAATTGCACCCTGAAGTGTTCCATCACCACCGCAAATTCCAAAGGCATCATCTGCTAAGGAAGAACCACACGCATCATCACAGCCTGAAGGACCAGCAGCACCACAACCACAACCAAGGTCTGTATTACCATCACAGTCACAGGCACCATCGGCAATACCATCACCACCACATTCACCACATGCATCTTCTTCTGCTCCATAATATTCACCATCACAACCTAAAGGATGAGACAAGCAATCACCAAAACTTACAGCAAACTCAACTGCACTACCGTTAATCATACCTGTAAAAGCACCACTACCAATGCTAAGGCAACTTTCAGCACCATTGATACTATCAAAAGCTAAAGTTGTCAACAAACCATCTCCAGCAGGAATCTCTCCTCCAGAAAATGAAAAACCCAACACTAAACCTGCTGGTGTAGTCATAACATCAAATCCATCATCTGATGCAGAACCACCCGAAGCACCAGTAAGCGATAAACCTGATACATTAAATTGGAAGCCACGAACTGCTTCTGGGTTGGACATCATTATTTCGACAGTCCCAGATTCCACATCCAGAGCTCCGAAATTTACATTTACTTCTTGTGAAAACACCATTGTTAACATACAAGTAAATGTAACGACTATATTTTTAGTAAAATTATTCATTTTTCCTCCTCTTGTTTGAATTTACTTTCTAATGACCCGCTTACAAAAGGGGTATGAAAACCTACCCCTCTCCTCGATAACTGTCAAGTCAAGTCACAAAAATAATAAAATTATTTTCTCCTTAAACAGAGATACACACACTCAAAACGGGCTGTAAAATAGAAAATATTATCTACTAATTCAAGAATATTTTTTAACATTTTGTTACATTTTGCTGTTTTAAGTTGTTTTAATATCGCCATTTATCTCATTATTTACTTAGAAACCGCATAAAAAATATGCATACAGCACTTAATAAAATGTGACAGGAAACACATTAAAACATATACTTAAAGTAAAAGAAATTTATTACAATTGAGGCAAAAATAAGATTAACACAATTTTTTTGAATATTATTTCATATAGTTCATCAATTTAATCATTATTGCATTTTGGGCATGCATTCTATTTTCTGCTTCATCGAAAATAATTGAATACGGGGCGTCACATACACTATCTGATACTTCAATTCCTCTTTCAGCTGGAAGGCAATGCATAAAATAAGTATCTTTTCCAGTTGCTTTTATTAACTCATCATTGACCTGGAACCCAGCAAATTGTCTTCTTCTTTTCTCAGCTTCTTCTTTTTGTCCCATTGATGCCCATACATCAGTATAAATAACGTCTGCACCTTTTACAGCGTCCATTGGATTATGAGACACTTCAACATTCGATAGTCCTGTATCAATAGTACGCTGAACCATTTCTTCCGATGGAGTAAAAGACTCTGGGCAAGCAACAACAAATTCAAAAGGAAGTCTCATTGCTAAACTTAACCATGAGTGAACAATATTATTTCCATCACCAACATAGGTTATTTTCAAATCATCCAATGAGCCCCTATGCTCGTAAATTGTTAAAATATCTGCCATAATTTGACAGGGATGGTTAAAATCAGTTAATCCATTTACAACTGGTGAATCAGAATATTTTGCTAATTCAACAATATGGTTATGGTCAAAAAGTCGAGCCATAATCATATCGTTAAATCGACTTACAACCCTAGCAACATCTGCAACCGATTCTCGTTTGCCAATACCAATATCATTAGGACCTAAAAATAACGCATGTCCACCTAATCTAAAAAAACCTGTTTCAAATGAAATTCTGGTTCTTGCAGAAGGTTTAGCAAAAATCATAGCCAGTGTTTTACCTTCAAACGGTTTAAAGGACTCACCTTTTTTAAATTTATCCTTTATCCACTTAGCTAATTCTAAGGTTTCCCAAATTTCTTCTGTGGTAAAATCTGTTATGTGTAAAAAATCTCTCTTCATATTTTTCTCCTACTAATAATTAGTTATATGTTTGTTTGTAAACTTTCAGCTTATAAACTATTTACTTTAAACTACAATATATATCGTCTTAAATCTTCATTTTCACTAACATCATTGAGTTTTTCTTGAACCATTTTTCTATCAACAATTACATTTGTGATATTTTTATTTGGTAAATCAAATAATATTTCATCTAATAAATGCGTCATTACTGTATGCAACCTTCTTGCGCCAATATTTTCCATTGTTGTATTTAGTTCGGTTGAAATCTTAGCAATTTCACGAATTGCATTTGATTTAAATTCTAAATCAACTCCCTCAGATTTTAACAACGCTTGATATTGCTTCACTAATGCATTTTTTGGTTTTGTTAAAATTTTAACAAAATCATTCATACTTAAATTATCCATTTCAACACGAATGGGAAACCTACCTTGTAATTCAGGGATTAAATCAGATGGCTTGCTGACATGGAATGCACCTGCTGCAATAAATAAAATATGATCTGTTTTTACTTGACCATATTTTGTACTTACTGTACACCCTTCAACAATTGGAAGAATATCTCTCTGTACCCCTTCACGGGAAACATCTGGAGAATTTCCTGAAGACTCTCCTGCAATTTTATCAATCTCATCTAGAAAAACAATCCCATTTTCTTCAACATTAACTAATGCAATTTTAATTACTTCATCCATGTCAATTAATTTTTCGGCTTCCTCTTCAATGAAATTTTCACGAGCTTCAGATACTTTTAGACGTTGAGTTTTTTCTTTCGATGGCATAATGCTACTCAACATATCTTGAATATTACCTGTCATATCATCCATGCCAATTGGACCCATAACTTGCATCATTGGAACTGCTTTTGCTTTAGATTTTATCTTGATAATTTTTGTTTCATAGTCGCCATTTAACAATTTATTTTTCAATTTATCACGAGTTCTGTCCTGACGTGAAACTGCTTCATCATCCACTACTTCTAATTTTGGTTTTGGAAATAAGTTATCTAAAATTCGTTCATTAGCGTTTTGTTCAGCTCGAACAATCACTTCAAGTTCTTTTACACTTTTAACATGTTTTACAGATACTTCAATTAAATCTCGCACAATAGATTCAACATCTCTACCCACATACCCAACCTCAGTAAATTTGGATGCTTCAACTTTAACAAGTGGAGCATCGACCAAAGTTGCTAATCTGCGAGATATTTCCGTTTTGCCAACACCAGTTGACCCAATTAAAATAATATTGTTGGGATTAATTTCATTTCGTATTGATTCATCTACCTGTTGGCGACGCCATCTGTTTCGTAAAGCAATTGCAACTGATCGTTTAGCACTAGGTTGACCAATTATATATTTATCTAGTTCACGAACAATCTTCTTTGGAGTTAACTTTTCCATTATGCCTCCAAAATGGTAATATTATCATTTGTGTAAATACAAATATCTGCGGTAATTAGTAATGAATTTTTAACAATATCTGTTGGGTTTTTCTTGCCCGATTTAATAAATGCTCTAGCAGCTGAAATTGCATACCCTGATCCACTACCAATTGAAATTACTTGGTCATCTGGCTCAATTACATCACCTGAACCAGATAAAATATATGCATTTTTATTATCCATAATTGCAAGGAGGGCATCCAATTCTTTTAGAATTTTATCTGTTCTCCAATCTTTCGCTAATTCAACGACTGCTCGTTGAAGATTCCCATTCATTTCTTCTAGTTTGCCCTCAAATTTTTCAAACAAGGACATAGCATCGGCGGCAGCTCCTGCAAAACCTGCAAGGACTTTCCCATTATAGAAACTTCGTACCTTTACTGCTTTAGATTTCATTTGAATATCACCTAACGTTACTTGGCCATCACCTCCTAACGCCACCTTATTTTTTATTCTCACTCCAAGAATGGTTGTTGATTTATATTTCATATTTTCCATTTTATAGTTCTCTTCTTAATCGTGCAACTGGTATTTTAAATTGCTCTCTATATTTTGTTACAGTTCGACGTGCTATATTAAATCCGTGTTGGTTTAATAGATTGGACAATTTCTCATCACTAATTGGATGTTGCTTATCTTCTTCATCAATGAGTTGTTTTAATTTTGATTTCACCACCGTATTTGAAATTTCATCACCTTCTTGAGTCAACACTCCTTCAGAGAAAAATGATTTTAATTCTTTAATTTCCCAAGGTAACTGAACAAATTTTCCGTTAGTTACACGGCTAATAGTAGAAATATCCATTTGAATATCATCAGCAATATCTTTTAAAATTAAAGGAGACAACTCTCGTTTATCTGATTCAAAATATAATGGTTGTCTTTTAATAATTGAGTTCATAACCCGAAGCATAGTATCGTGCCGTTGTTTGATTGCTTCAATAAACCACTGAGCAGATTCTACTTTTTGTTTAACAAACTTTTTGACATCACTTTTATTTTTATAATCGGTTAACATTTTTTGATATTGTGAACTTACTTTTAGCTCAGGTAATGATGAATCATTCAGCGAAATTGACCAGCCATCATTACTTTGCTCAACAATTAAGTCTGGAATCACAAAATCCTTTTCAATATTTTGCAGGTCATCACCAGGTCGTGGATTTAAAACTGAAATAACTTCCATGGCATCTTCTAAAGCATCTTTATCACAATACAAAGCTTCAATAATTTTCTCATACCGATGGTTTGCAAGGTCATCAAAATGTTTATCAATAATTTTATATTCGAGTAAATCCTCTTGGTCTTTATCTAGCTGAGCCAACAAACATTCTCGCATATTTGTGGATGCTAAACCTGGAGGGTCTAATCGTTGAATACGATGCATTACAGACAATACTTTGCTTTCTTCAATGTCCATTCTATCAGAAATCAATGTGGGTTCAATTGTTAGATACCCTTGTTCATCTAAATTACCTAAAATTTGTTCTGCAATTTTCAATTCTTCATTGCTTGCGTTCAAATCCCTAAGCTGTTCAAGAAAATTATCGGTTAACGACTTCACTTCTTTGATAGGAATATCAGGTCGTTCTGAATCTTTATAAACAGGTTGTTTTACTTCGTACTCATCAGGGTCACCCATCAATTCTTCCCAATCAAATTCTTCCTCAATCTCCTCTTCAATTTCTTCTGATTCAACTGAATCAAATTCTTCCTTTAACTCATCTTCTACCATTTCTAAAGCAGGATTGATTTCAAGTTCTTCTAAAATTCTATGTTCTAAGTTTAAACTATTCAACTGAAGTAGCTTAGCTTGAAGAATTTGCTGAGGGGTTAACTTTTGTTTTAACTCAAGATTTTGGGAAATCTTTGGCATTAATTTTCAAATTCCATTTTAAATTTACTACCCAAATAAAGACGCCTTGTTTCTTCGTCCTGAGTTAATTCTTTTGCAGTTCCTGATTTTAATATTGCACCTTCATATAACAAATATGCCCTATCGGTAATGGTTAATGTTTCTCTCACATTATGATCAGTAATCAATACACCAATATTTTTTTCTTTAAGGCGTTTTATAATTCCTTGAATATCCTCAACTGCAATTGGATCAATCCCAGCAAAGGGTTCATCTAATAAAATAAAATTTGGGTTCATCACTAAAGAACGGGCAATTTCTGTTCGGCGTCTTTCTCCTCCTGACAAGGTCATTGCTTTACTTTTTCGAATATGAGTGATTGAAAATTCTTCTAACAGTTGTTCTAATCGTTCTTTTTGCTTTACTCTAGATTCATTCGTCATTTGAAGCACTAATTTCAAGTTGTCTTCTACAGATAATTTGGTAAACACAGATGCTTCTTGTGCTAAATATCCAACACCTTTGCTTGCTCTTTTATACATGGGAAATGTTGTAATGTTGGTTTTATTCAAAAACACATCACCTTTGTTTGGACGAATCATTCCGGTTATCATATAGAAGGTTGTCGTCTTCCCTGCACCATTGGGTCCAAGTAGTCCAACAACTTCACCTTGTTTTACTTCTATTGAAACACCTTTAACAACTTCCCTTTTTCCATAAATCTTATGGAGATTTTTGGCTTTTAAAACTAATTGTTTATTCAATTACTCTCCTTTTTTTGATGAGTAATACCATGGGGTTTTAAGACTTTATAATGTGTTAAATCCATATCTGATTTAAATCCAATTCCGTACAGAGTATCTCTGTTTGTTGTAGTAAACATAACTGAGTCGTCAGAAGTTACTAATTTATATTGATTATCCCAAAGAATATGTTGAGTTTGCAATACAAAACCACTATCAGAAACTACGGTAACATTTCCACTTGCATCCAAATTATTGGTTTTGTTTCGAATGATGGCAGAATCAGAATACATTATACTTACATATTCCCCTTCATCATTAAAAAATTCTGCTTTAACATTTCCAACTAAAAGGGCATCTTCATTTGATTCTTTAAACAACTTCATTGATCGAGCTTCTACTACTTTATTCTCACCTCTTGAAATAATTATAAATGGATTCGTTATATCATTTTCCAAATAATCTGAAGCAGATTTCCCAGTAGAATTAGTGTTTTGGGAATTATCACACCCCATCAAAACAATGATAACACCTATTGAAACCAACCACCTCATGAACCGTATACTTTTGTTTTCATTTTGTGAAGGGTAGTTTCATATACTCCTTTTTCTGTAAGAATAAACTCAACTAATTCTCGCAATGCTCCTTTTCCACCTGGTTTAATGGTAGTGTATTTAGCAATTGATTTAACATAAGGGTGTGCATTTTCAACTGCAACTGGCAGTCCTACAACTTCCATTACAGGAACATCAATCATCCCATCACCAATATATGCAACTTCATCATCGGAAACATTGTAAATGTATTTCAATTTTTCGTAAGGTTTAATTTTATTCAAACTACCCTGAAAACAATGTTCAATATTCATTTCTTGCATTCGATATGTAGTTGCCAAAGAAAATCGTCCTGAAATAAATGCAACTGGAATCCCTGCTAGTTTTGAAAAAGCAACACCAGCACCATCTTCAACTGTAAATTGTTTAAATTCTTCGCCATTGGATGCTAAGTAAATTGCACCATCTGTAATTACTCCATCAACATCAGAAATAATGAGTTTAATATTTTTAATTATTGATGTTAATTCAGACATTATTCTTATATTTAATTGATGCTGAAATAAAATCATCAAACAAGGGATGTACTTCAACAATTCTACTTTTTAACTCAGGATGAAATTGTACTCCCACATACCAAGGATGGTCTTTAATTTCAATCATCTCAACCAAATCTAATTGTTTATTTAATCCACTAATAATCAAACCATTATTAACAAGCTCATTTATAAATTCATTATTCACTTCGTATCTGTGTCGGTGTCTTTCTTCAATTTTCTTTTTACCGTACGCTGAAAATGCAAATGTGTTACTTTTTACATCACATGGATATGCACCTAAACGCATTGAAGCACCTTTTTTATTAACTTTTCTTTGACCATGCATTAAATCCACAACTGGAAACTTTAATCGATTTTTAAATTCAGTACTGTTTGCATTTTTCATTCCACACACATGTCTTGCATAATCAATTATTGCACATTGTAAGCCCAAACAAATTCCAAAAAATGGTATTTTATTTTCTCGAGCAAATTTAGATGATATAATTTTACCTTCAATTCCCCTGTCACCAAATCCACCTGGGATTAATATTCCATCTACCCCTTCAAATTGAGATTCAGGATTTTCTATTGTTTCTAATTCTTCAGTATCCACCCATTTCACATTTACCTTAGCAGAGTTTTCAATTCCTGCGTGAATAAATGCTTCAAGGATACTTTTGTATGCATCATGCAAGCTATTATATTTCCCACATACTGCAATATTTACAGAATTTTTTGGATTTTTATATCTTTTGATTGCTCGTTCGAGTGAAGTAATATTATTGTGTTTAAACTCTTTTTCAAGCTGTAGCCGATTCACTATTTCAGTATCAAACCCTTGCTTATGGAGAACCAAAGGAATTTCATAAATTGTTTCAACATCAGGTGACTCAAAAACATGATCTTGCCGAACATTACAGAAAAGTCCCAATTTCTTTTTCAACTTTGGAGTCAAATGGTGATTTTCTTCAGTCCTACACACAAGTACATCTGGTTCTAATCCAATTTCTCGAAGTCGCATTACACTATGTTGAGTTGGTTTTGTTTTCATTTCTCCAGCTGCATTGATAAAAGGAAGTAAAGTAGTATGAATTACTAAGGTATTTTCTTTCTTCTCTTCTAGAATCATTTGACGAATTGCTTCATAAAATGGTTGACCTTCAATATCTCCAACTGTTCCACCAACTTCAGTTATCACTATATCATATTTTCGTCTAGGATTTACTGCTTTAATGCGACGTTTAATTTCATCTGTTATATGTGGAATGACTTGAATAGTGTCACCCAAATAATCCCCTTTTCGTTCACGTTCGAGAACATCCCAATAAACTCTACCCGAAGAAGTTGTATTTAATCTACTTAAATCTAAATCTATGAATCGCTCATAATGCCCTAAATCCAAATCTGTTTCTGAGCCATCATCTAACACAAATACTTCACCATGTTGATACGGATTCATAGTTCCTGGGTCCACGTTTAAATATGGATCAAGTTTTTGAATTGTTACATTGTATCCAAGGGATTTCAATAGATATCCCAAAGATGAAGCAACAATCCCTTTTCCCAATCCAGATAGTACTCCTCCAAATACAAATATATACTTAACTGGCGGTTTTTTCGTCATAAATCTTCCCTTGTTGTAGGTTTGAAATCTAATATAATATGATACACTTTTAAAGAGAGGACATTGATTAAAGGATCCATTATCCTCCAAAAACCAATATTCAATTTTCTGTATTTCGCAATCATATTGAGGTGAAATTCTAGTAGAAATATCGGTCTTAAAGTTAAGATATTTTTATGTGATGAAATAACACTAAAAAATAATTTCAATAATTTTGCAAATAATTGGGTGTCAAATTAATAAATTAAAAACAGAAAAATCACTTCTCAAACATAAAAAAGATGGAGTAATTTTTCATATCGTATGAGTAGCATTTCAGAATTATTAAATAAAAATCCAGATATTTCACATATTCTTCACACTGCTGGAAATTTAGGGGATGAATTAAGTATCCCCACATTTGTTGTAGGTGGATGTGTGAGAGATTTCCTATTGGGACGATCTACTACAGATATTGATATAATGGTTGAAGGAAACGGTCTTGATTTCGCAAAACAACTTTCTAAACTATTGGATATTGGGACAACTGTTGAATACGAAAAATTTGGAACAGCAATGATTCCACACTCAAATATTGAGATTGAAATTGCTACTGCAAGAAAAGAAACCTATTCTTCAACTTCACGAAAACCTGAAATAATTTCAACCACAATCGATGAGGATTTATCCCGAAGAGATTTTACCATTAATGCTATGGCAGCATCACTTTTACCTAATAACTTTGGTGAATTACTTGACCCTTTTGGTGGAATCACTGATTTACACAAAGGGCTCATCATCACTCCCCTGGATCCAGATGAAACATTTAGCGATGATCCACTCAGGATGTTACGAGCTGTTCGTTTTGCATCCCAATTAGAATTTAATATTGCATCATTGGTTTTGGACAGTATCCATAATCAAAAACATCGAATTGAAATTATTTCGTGGGAACGAATTACTGAAGAGATAAGCAAAATTCTCAAATCAAACAAACCCAGTATTGCTTTCTATCTTTTGAAGGAAGTTGGATTACTCTCTTATGTGTTTCCTGAATTAGATGTTATGTCCGGTGTAGAAGTGATAAATGGAAAAGGGCATAAAGATGTGTTTTCTCATACTTTACTGGTTGTTGATAATACTGCAAAATTAACCGATAAATTTGAAGTTCGGTTTTCTGCACTTGTTCATGATATTGCCAAACCATCCACAAAGCGATTTGAAAAAGACAAGGGGTGGACATTCCATGGGCATGATGAAATTGGTGCTCGCATGATGAAAAAGATTGCCAAACGAATGAAATTATCCAATGAATTGCGTGAATATTTAATGAAGTTAATTAGGTTACATCTTCGCCCAATTGTGTTGGCAAAGTCAGGTATAACAGACAGTGCTGTTCGCAGGGTAATGTTTAAGGCTGGGGATGATATTGATGACCTAATGATTCTTTGCCGAGCTGATATCACAACTAAAAATCCAAATAAAGTAAAAAAATATATGGCTAATTTTGAACGTGTTGAATTACTCATGCAAGATGTAAAAATGAGAGATGAAATGCGTTCGTTTCAATCTCCTGTTCGAGGGGATGTTATAATGAAAGATTTACAATTAAAGCCAGGACCGAGTGTTGGTAAAATTAAATCCGCAATTGAAGATGCAATTTTAGATGGAAGAATTAAAAATGATTATGAAGAAGCATATCAGTTTATGTTGGACATTAAAGATTCTTTAATTAACAATTAAATTTACTAACTCTAATATATCCAATATATTAATTATTCCATCAGAATTCAAATCCCCAGATGCAAAAAATACTTCTTCGTTAATAATATTGTTGACAAGTAAAATAATATCTTGAACGTTTACAAACTCATCTCCATTTAAATCACCAACAATAGTTGGGTTCAGATAATCTAAACTATATTTATTAGCTCGAGCAATCCAATAATTTGTAATATTGGTAACATATTCATAATCCCAAAGGATACTTCCATCCGTTTCAACCTCAATAATTCGAGCAGTATGGGTTTGAGTAATTATTGTATTTCCATTGGGAAGCCGAAATGCACCACCTTGCATTGGTGTAATAAAATCACCCATAAACATCCACTCCCATGTTTCTGGTCCAAATGGTTCGCCTTCATTTAATAAATATAATCCATCATCTGTCATTGGAGGTACAATTTCCAATACAGCAGACTGTCCATTTTCATGAAAATTGTTAAACAAAATTAAATTACCTTCTCCTGGATACCCCATTGGAATCCAATTAATACTATGTTGAGAATTTAATATTTCATCTAAACTATCACCTCTTCCATAATTGGAAGGATTACCCCATCTGAATAGAATATCGCCACCCATTGCACTATTTCCACCCTCATTACTTCCAGCTTCTGATGTACTTGTGCTGTGGTCAATAATGAATATTTCATTTTGTAAACGCGATGAAATTATAATTTGATCTAAAATTTGATTATAATCAATGGCATTAATATGCATCCAATCTGCATTTGCACCTTGTGGACCTCCTGCGTTACTTCCAACTGACCCGCAATTTATATCAAACAACTCCGGATGTTCTGAAATTACTCCAAAATTTGGTTTCTCGGAATCTACATCTTGAATTAAATGATCCCATAAATGCCATTCCCAATCAATATTTCCAGTTTGGAGGTTAAGTTCTAAAATAGCTGTTGACCACATTTGATTTAATGGATTATTTATTATTTCACGACCCATTTCAAATGCTTCTTGTGCAGATTTATTTTCCCATACTATAAGTAAAATATTACCATTCGGGAGAGGTTGAATATCGTGGTGATGTTGATAAGTTTCATTCGAAACAATATACTCCCACTCAATTTCTCCATCCCATTTTATTTTGTGGATACCCCCACCCACTCCTCCAGAAATCATTGTGGGAGTTTCAACTCTAAATGGATAAATAATAGAACTATCTTGCAATAAATACGGCATACTTGCTGGACCAAACTCGTGAGACCATGTATGAATAGTATTTTCGTTTATATCTAGAAGTATTGTTGTTGCACCATCCTCATCAGCACTCTTTGGTGTAAAAAGAGTAAACCCTTCAAACACATTTGCGTATAAGGAAAAACAAAAACTGATGATTATTATAATCTTTTTCATATAAGAAATTTAATGAAAAAAGCCCAGCAAATGCCGGGCTTTTTTCCATACTTAAATAAGAAAATAATTATTTAAGTAACATTACTTTTTGCATAGTTACTTGGTCTGCGTACTCAGCTCTCACTAAGTAAACACCACTTGAAGCATCTACTGCATTCCATGTTAATGAAGCACTAGAGTTCATAACACCGTTAGCCAATGTAGCAACAACTTGACCAGCAAGGTTATATACCTGTACAGATACATATCCAGCTTCTGGTAAAGTAAGTTGTACAGTTGTACTTGGGTTAAATGGATTTGGATAAGCAGCACTTAAACCAAATTCACTCACTTCAGATGAAGTTAATACTTCACCAGCGCCATTTACTACAATAGCATTAGAAATATTATCAAATGTAAATGATTTGGTTTCTAATGTACCACTCATGTTGTAGATAATAGTCATTCCGTTTTCAGAAGCAACAATATCACTTCCATCAACTTCAGATACTAAATTACCTTCAACTTGGATACCACCAACATTTATACCATTGATTGTATTCTCTTGCATATTGAATGAACCGTCAGCACGAGCTGAACCACCTAAGATGTGGTTAACTACCATAACGATATCAGAAACATTGATGTTTCCATCAGCATTATAGTCAGCTGCACCTAATGCACATTCATCAGAGAATGGAGCAGAACCTAAAATATGGTTAACGATTTGTACGATATCTGATACGTTTACGTTACCGTCAGAGTTTACATCACCTGCACCGTTTTCACATGCTGGAGCACAATCGCCACCATCATTATCAAACTCATCACAGTTGAAATACATACCCCATTCACCATCATCACAGTAACCATCGCCTACCCATGATTCATAACCACATGCTTCTTGACCAATACAGTCAAAGAATTCACATGGAGCTTCATCTGGTGCATATGCACATGCTTCAGCAGAAGGAACTGTTGACCCTAGGTCAGTAGAAACAGCAACAACATTAGCACATACATAAGAACCTGGTACAAATCCATATACTAAGAATTCGGCTTCATTAGTATCCCATGAACCTTCCCAAGCTTCACCTTCATTACAATCATCACAGTAAACATTAATTACGTATGATACAGATCGTGTTGATTCAGTATTATATTCTACAACTTCATTAGTTGCGATATCTAATACATCAGGTGTTCCGTGAACCATTGTTTTTGCAGAAGCAATTAATGATTTAGCATGAATATTTCTTAAAGCAAAAGCCATACGACGTTTACCAAGATTTTTTATATTCATATTATGGTCAGTCGATAGTTCTGGAGTATTGTTTACTCGAGCAGAACGACCACCGCAATCACAGTCGCCTTCATCACAGTTAAACTCATCACAGTTGAAGTAAAAACCATAAGCACCATCGTCACACCAGCCATCGCCTATCCATGATTCATAACCACACGCTTCTTGACCTTGGCAATCTAAGAATTCACATGCTGGAGGTTCTTCACCGCCACAATCACAGTCGCCTTCATCACAGTTGAACTCATCACAGTCAAAGTAGAAACCATAAGCACCATCGTCACACCAGCCATCGCCTACCCATGATTCATAACCACACGCTTCTTGACCTTGGCAATCTAAGAATTCACATGCT
>CAYNTS010000055.1:0-14381 GCA_964400495.1 uncultured bacterium
GTCTGTTTCTTTTTTACTCAAATCCTAAAAAGTACTAATTATTGTGAAGAACCTTTTATTATATGAAACAAATCAATATGTTATAAATTTACTTATCAATTTTAACCTTAATGGAGAACTTGTGAAGCGATTTGCACTTATAATATTGGATGGTTTTGGATTGCGAGATGAAATACACGCTAATGCAATTAAACTTGCTCACACTCCAACAATCGACAAACTATTTGAAACATGCCCATGGATTCCTATTGAAACATCCGGAAAATTTGTTGGTCTTCCTAATGGAGTAATGGGTAATTCAGAAGTGGGGCATACCAATATTGGTGCAGGAAGAATTGTAAAACAGGATTTAGTTAGAATTAATGATGACGTTGCATCAGATAAATTAAATGACAATAACAAACTCAAGAATACCCTTTCCATTGTAAAAAATAACAACTCTACTTTACATTTAATTGGTTTGTTAAGCGATGCAGGAGTGCACAGCCATATTGACCATTTGAAATATTTAATACATTCTGCAAAAAATTATGGGATACAAGATATTTCAATTCATGTAATTACAGATGGAAGAGATACTTCTCCAAATAGTGGACTAAATTATGTGAAACACATCCAAATATTTTTGGACGAAATTGGTATTGGGAAAATTGCAACTATAAGTGGTCGATTTTACTCAATGGATAGAGATAAGCGGTGGGAACGTACAGAGTCTAGTTACAGGTGCTATATGTTTGGGGAAGGTAAAAATGAATCTAATGCAATTACAGCAATTGAAAATAACTATCTAAGTAAAATTACAGATGAGTTTATTCCACCAACAATCATAGGAAAAGGCGGTGTAATTAAAAATGGTGATGGTGTAATTGCATTTAACTTTAGAGCGGATAGAATGCGTCAAATTTCTAAAGCATTTACAGATAATACATTTGATAAATTCCAAACCAAACAAGTAGATTTTCATTATTTGAGCATGACTCAATATCAAGAATCTTTTACGTTTCCATTTATGTATAAACCAGAAGTATTAACCAATATATTACCTGAAGTTTTAGAAAATAGTGGATACACTCAATTACGAGCAGCAGAAACAGAAAAATATGCTCATGTTACATATTTTTTAAATGGTGGAGATGAAAAGCAGTTTAAGAATGAACATCGAATTTTAGTTCCTTCACCAAAAGTAAAAACGTATGATTTACAACCAGAAATGAGCGCAAAATTATTGACAGAAAAATTGATCAAGGCAATTCAGTCTGGTAAATATCCATCAATTTTTGTTAATTTTGCAAATCCTGATATGGTGGGGCATACGGGTGATTTGAATGCAGCAATTAAGGCAGTTGAAACCATTGATTCTTGTTTAGAAAAAATGGTGTTTGAATTAGAAAAATCAAATACAACGTTGTTCTTAACTGCCGATCATGGAAACCTTGAAATGATGATTGACCCTAAAACCAATAATCCTCACACTGCACATACAACCAATCCAGTTCCATTGTTGCTAAAATCACAAGATAAATCAATTTCTATCCAAGGTGCTGGTAAACTTGCGGATATAGCACCAACAATATTGGAGTTTTTGAATATTCATATCCCAAAAGAAATGAATGGAGAAAGTAAATTAACTCGAAATTAATATTTACTGGACTAACTTTACTATTTAGCAATATTTGTTTTTCCCAGAACTTTTTCTATCACCCTGACGATTGGTTTATTGTTTCTAATCCAGGAGAGATAACCTCATTTACTGAAAATTCCTATATGGTTTTTGTCGGTGCTGAAAATGGTGTGTATTTCATTGATAAATCAACAGGTGACTTTGGGTATGATTATGAAATTTCTTCAAAAATTGAATCCCAAAATGTAAAGTTTATTCAATATCACTCATTTTCAGACCATATATGGATTGTTACCAAAACGGATGTGTATTATAAATCTATGAATAGTAGTATTTGGCGAGAATTATCTCTATTTGATGTTGGATTAAATAGCATATATGGAATTGATGATGTTGGTATTACTCCAGATTATATATGGTTTAAATCAGGTCAAAATAATATTCCAATTAACCCATTTAATGGAAAGTTAGATACTTTAGATACAGATAATACAGAAAGTGATTTTATTGAATGGGGATATTCACGTTTTGGTCAAGAGCATAATTCAACAGATTTATCTTATTATCGGGCACAAAATGGGTGGAATATTCACCTAAATTCAATTTCATCATTAGAGGGTGCAAGATATATGGCATCCATTGTTTATGTTGATAAAGATGGCTTTACATGGGTAGGGACAGAAGAGGGACACTTGTTTAAAGCAACACCATATTCTCGCAAACTCAAATTAATGAAAAATAGTCCCCATACTAATATTCTCTCAACATCATTTTTAGATGACAGAGGAATATGGTGGTTTGCAGATAGTGAATTTCTTAGAACCGGAAACATGCAAAATGTAATCAGTTATTATAATAATTCAGATTATTTTTTAAGTTATTGGGATGAAGTAAAAAATATTTGGAAATATTATTCACTAAATACTTCAACTCATATTAAAAATTCAGATGTTTTATCTATAGATAGGTCAGGTAATAATGTATATTTGGCAACAATATTCGGTATTTTAGTTTTAGATTTAATTGATAATGATTGGTCAATTATTGAACAGAATGATGGTTTGCATGACCAAGCTGTATGGGATTTAGTAGTTGACGGAAAATCACTATGGTGTGCAACTTCTCGAGGAATAAATGAAGTATCGACTATTAATAATGTTGTTATTCCTCACAATGATGATATTATTTTTCAGTTTGATAACATTGAAATTTATGATATTGAAAAGGCAAACAAAAATTTATTAATTGCATCGGCAAATGGGCTTTATTTAGTGAATAATATAGAGAATACATTGACAAAACTGTCAGATAAAATATTTAGAAGTATCCAAATAGAAGGTGAATTGATTTATGGAATTTCATCCAATAATTTATATGTTGTAAGTACTGAAAAAGATGAACTAGTACACTATAATGTATATAATTTTTCTGTTAATGATAATTTTATTTGGTTGTCTGAGAAATCGGGTGTAATCTTGTTCAACTTGGAAACTGGTGATAGATTTTATTATGACCAAGACGATGGGATTCCGGGAAATATTATTTATAAAGTTGATTGCGATAATGAATGGGTGTGGTTTATGACAAACAATGGATTTGCAATATATAATTGGGGTAAATATCATGTTCAATAAAATTATTTTGTTTCTTATTTTGTTAATTATTGGATGTATGGGGAGAGGACCCAATGTTGATCAAAAAGAAGAGTTAATTTTGTCTGTAATTCAGAATTTAGTGGATGAAGATTCTGTTTCTGTTCATATTAACACATCACTTCCCAACAGAGTATATGTTTTTCAAAAAAAAGATAATCATTTTGAAGCAAAAATTCAAGTTGTTCTAACAATTACTGAAAGTGACTCTAACAAGCAAGTTTTGAGAAAAACTTGGACACAAATAATTTCAGAACAATTTTATGAATCTACTCGTTCTAAAACTAAGAAGTTTGAAATCAAGGATGAACATCAAATTCAGAAAGGTAATTATAGAATATTTGTTAAAGTAGAAGACCTTGATAGCCATAGAATTTGGACTTCAACAAGTGATATAAAACAGCAAACTAGTGCACTCATTAGTGATATTATTGCTGTTAAAAAAATAGAAAATGAATATAAGCCAATTTCGCAAAGATTTGATTTGAAAAAAGATACTCTTTATCTGCAATTTCAAATATTTGAAATATCTCCATCAAATTCAATACAAATTAAAACATCTTTTAATATAGAGTTAATTGATTCAAGTCATTACTCCTTAAATGCGATTGAACCATTTTCTCTTCATCAAATTCCAATTTATCCAATGAATATTTCGTATGATTATTTAGATTTTGAAATTAAATATCAAAAAGAAGTTCGGAAAATACATGTTCTTTTAAAAGGAGTATTGCAAAAATATTGGAGTCATGATATAAATGAAGTTGTTGCTGTAATGAATTATATTTTACCAATTGAAGAGACAAAAATCATTTCAAAATTAGATTCAAATGAGAAGGAGAAATATATAGATGCATATTGGGCATCTAAAAATCCTATCCCAGAATCTGCTGAGAACCCTATATTGCTAGAATTCAATAAACGAGTTGAATATGTTAATGAACATTTTTCAATTTTAGGTGATGGATGGCGAACAGATAGGGGGCGAATATTTATTAAATATGGTCCCCCTAATAGTGTTGAAAATAAAGTGAATGATAGAGAAGGATATCGACTTCAGATATGGAATTACCCAAATGGGAAACAATTCATTTTTATTGACAGAAGCCTGTTTGGAGACTATTCTTTATATAGGGAAATTTATTAAAATTAAATTATGAAAAATAGAATTTATTCATACTCACAAATCAATACTTTTGGGAATTGTCCTGAGTTATTCAAAATTTCATATTTAGATCATATTCGTAAGAAAGATGAAAGTATTGAAGCATTCATGGGAAAACGTGTACACGAGACACTTGAGTGGCTGTATCAACCCGAAAATAATGCAAAATTATACATTACTTTTGATAGAATGTGTAAAGAATATGACGCAATTTGGCTTGAAAAATGGCATGATAAAATTTATATTGCTGACAAACAATATTCTACAGATTATTATTATTCAATTGGAAAACGATGTTTAGCAAATTACTATAATAAATATGGTCCAACATTTGAACAATCTGTTTTGAACACTGAAAAAGAACTAAAATTTATTGTTGAAGGGTTTGAGTTTAAGGGAATTGTTGATCGAATTGACCATGATGGAAATGGGAATTGGATTATCCATGACTATAAAACAGGTAAACGAGCAAAATCACCTAAACAAGCAGTTAATGACTTACAGTTAGCATTATATCATATTGCTATAAGTCAACATTATGAAAATGTTAAATCAATTGAATTGGTTTGGCATTATTTGCGAAACTACACTAAAGTTTCAATTCAACATACTGATGCATCTATTCAAAAATTGACAGAAACATTACTAAATAAAATCGAAAAATTGAATAAAGCATGTGAGAAACCAGCAAGTATTTATCCAAAAGAAACCTTTCTATGTAATTGGTGTTATTACTGGGAGGAGTGTTCAGCAAAACCACATAAAAATACAGCAAAACGTGCTACATAATCTGTGAAAATTACTTCACCCAAAACCAAAGACGAGTTTAAACACTATTATCAATTGCGTTGGGAGATTCTTAGAAAACCCTTTGGCAAACCTTTAGGTAGCGAACAAGATGAACTAGAAGAATCAAGTATTCACAGAATGTGTGTAAATAACGGTAAAATTATTGCCATAGGTCGTCTTCAGTTTAATTTTCAAGATGAAGCACAAATTCGTTTTATGGCAGTGCATCCAGATTTTCAACACAAGGGGTTAGGAAAAAAATTAGTAGAAGAATTTGAATACATTTCTTTAGAAAATAATCGCAACACCATTATTCTATATGCAAGAGATTATGCACTAAAGTTTTATCAAAAACAAGGATATGAAGTTGTTGAAAAAGCTCATTTATTATATGGTCAATTGCAACATTTTTTAATGAGAAAAGAATTTTATAATTAAAACTAATTTATTAATTAGAATATTTAACAAATAATAATATCCAAAATAAAGTTTGGAAACCAAATATTAATATGGTTAGAATACCTAGCTATTCTAACCACAAATTATAGGAATTTATGGCAAAAAAAGAAACTTCAAAAGCTACAACTGCTAAAAAAACAGCCACTAAAAAAGTGACTGCTAAAAAGGCAACTACTAAAACTTTACCTAAAAAAGATGTAAAACTAGCAAAGAAAAGTAAAAAAACTGAAGAAGTATTAGACCCAGGAAATGAAGATGATATAACAGAAACAGAAGAACAAATGATTTCTGAAAAAACAACAACTGATACTCCCAAGAAAAAGAAAAAATCTAAGATTGATAAAAAAATTCAAAAACTTGGAAGTGATGCAAATCGTTCCCTTAGTAAATATTTACAAGAAATTAGTCGTTATGAACCTCTTTCACCGGACAGAGAAGTTGAGCTTGCAATTCGAGTTAAACAAGGTGATAGACGGGCATTAAAAGAGTTAACTGAAGCAAATCTTCGATTTGTAGTTTCAGTTGCAAAAGATTATCAAGGACAAGGGCTACCTCTTACAGATTTGATTAATGAGGGTAATTTAGGGTTAATAAAAGCTGCTGAACGTTTTGATGAAACTCGTGGTTTCAAATTTATTTCCTATGCAGTTTGGTGGATTCGTCAATCTGTGTTGCAAGCTCTTGCTGAACATTCTCGTATTGTTCGTCTTCCTTTAAATCGTGTAGGTACAATTAGTAAAATTAATAAGGCATCTGAGCGGTTAGAACAAGAATTTGAGAGGCCACCCAGAGCGGACGAATTAGCAAAACAATTAGAAATGAAACCCAAAGAAGTCAATGATGCTCAACGAATTTCAAGACGACATCACTCTTTGGATACACCATTTTCTGATGATGATAAAAATTGTTTATTAGATGTTATTTCAGATGGCAAAATAGAATCCCCTGATAGAGAACTTCAAATGGATTCTCTTGAAGAAGAAGTGTGTGCAGCATTGGATACACTAAAAGAACGTGAACGCGATGTTATCAAAATGTATTTTGGTATTAAGCGTGAATATGCATTAACATTAAATGAAATTGGTGAAGAATTTGGATTGACTCGTGAACGTGTACGACAAATTAAAGAAAAAGCAATTCGTCGATTACGACATAGGTCTAGAAGTAAAACATTAAGAACATATTTAGGATAACTTGAAGGGGGTAATGGCAATTGGTTAGTGTAAAAGTAAGAGATGGTGAACCATTTGAAAAAGCACTCAGACGTTTTAAAAAAAAATGGGAAAAAGCTGGCATCCTTCGGGAGTGTAAATCTCGGCAACATTATTTGAAACCAAGCGCAGAAAAAAAGCTTGCGAAATCAAAAAAGAAAAAAAGACCACTTTACTAAAAATTGGTTTAAATAATCAAATAAAAGTCCAGACTATTCGGTCTGGACTTTTTTAATTTATGACTATGGAATTAATACGCGGAATATCAGGAATACGAGGAATTGTTGGAAATGGATTAGATGCTCAAACTGTATCGGTTCATTCTAAAGCATTTTCAGAGATTCAACTAGATGGTGTTATTTTAGTTGCTAGAGACAGTCGGTCTCATGGAGCAGAATTATTAGATTCAATTTGTGTTGCTCTTTCAGAAATTGGTAGAATGGTAGTTAACTGTGATATCATACCAACACCTACAGCTCAGTTTATTGTTGAAAAACGAAAATATGCTGGAGGAATTGTTATAACTGCAAGTCATAATCCGATTCAATGGAATGGAATGAAGTTTATTGATTCCGATGGATGTTTTTTGGATGGTGAAAAGAATAATTCATTATTTCAAATTGCAGATAAAAATCAATTTCACTTATCCAGTAAAGTAGGTAACATTGAAACTGACTCTAAAGGGTTGTCTGATCATATAGACCACACCTCAGAATTATCTGTTGTAAATGCATCACAAATAAAATCAAAACAATTTAAAGTAGTTGTGGACTCTGTAAATGGTGCAGCCTCTGAAGCACTCCCTACTATGTTAGAGACATTAGGTTGTGATGTTGAAAAACTTTACTGTGAACCAAATGGAATATTTTTACGGGGTGCTGAGCCCCTCCCACACAATTTAAAAGAGTTGGGTGAGAAGGTGAGAGAAGTAGGTGCGGATGTAGGGTTTGCTACGGATCCAGATGGCGACAGATTAGCAGTTGTCGATGAAAATGGAAAACCCTTAGGGGAAGAATACACACTTACAATTTGTGCTGACACAGTATTAAGTCAAATTGATACATTGCCACCAATTGTAACAAACCTATCAACAACTATGGCTCTAGATAAAGTTGCAGAAAAGTATGAGAATACGGTATCTCGATCTGCAGTAGGCGAAATAAATGTAGTAAACCTTATGAAAGAAATAAATTCTGTTATTGGAGGTGAGGGGAATGGGGGAGTAATATTACCAGAATCTCATTATGGTAGAGACTCTTTGGTGGGAGTAACTCTATTTTTACAAAAGATGGCTTCTTCAAATCTAAAAGTGAGCAAAATTTTTGCTTCGATGCCTCAGTTTAAAATGGTTAAAGATAGAATTGAATTGAATGAAATTAATCCCGATGAAGTATTAGAAAAAATAAAACATTCATTTGCGGATGCGAAACAAAATACTTTAGATGGGTTAAAACTAACTTGGTCTGATAAATGGGTGCATATTCGTAAATCAAATACTGAACCAATAATAAGAATTTATGCTGAAGCACCATCACAGAGCGATGTTCTTGAGTTGATTGAATCAGTTAAAAGATGTATATTGTAGGCAATATTAAAGTATGGAAATAATTAGTTAGTAATGAATATAGAATCATATAATATTAATCAGAAAATTTGTATTGATGAAGTTGGAGTATCTGAACGAGTTTTACGATTAAATTCAAGAAGTATTAAAAAAGATAGTAAAATGTCTGCTTTATTCTTAGCGTTAAGTATGATTGACTTAACAACTCTTGAAGGAATGGACACTCCAGGAAAAGTTAAACAACTATGTGTAAAAGCAATGAATGTTTGTAATTCTGTACCAGATTTACCGCATGTTGCTGCAGTTTGTGTATATCCATCTCTTGTAAAAGTTGCAAAAGAAACGCTGAGTGGAAGTGGGATTCATGTTGCTTCTGTGGCAACAGGGTTCCCAAGTGGACAAACTAGCTTAAAATCTCGTTTAGAAGAAATCCAATTTGCAATTGATGAAGGTGCTGATGAAGTGGACATGGTTATATCTCGAGGGAAATATCTTAGTGGGAATTATGATGCAGTTTATGATGAAATAGTTAAGTCAAAGGCAGTATGTGGAAATATACATTTAAAGGTAATTCTTGAGACTTCTGAATTGAATACACTCGATAATATCCGACATGCGAGTGATATCGCAATGGAAGCAGGCGCTGATTTCATTAAAACCTCTACAGGGAAAGCAAAATGCGGTGCAACGCAACCTGTTACTCTCGTTATGTTAGAAGCTATCAGAGATTATTATCTTAAAACTGGTAAGAAAATCGGGATGAAACCAGCCGGGGGAATTAGTGATTCAAAAACTGCATTAAAATATTTAGTCATGGTGAAAGAAACATTGGGTGCAAAATGGCTTACCCCAAAATTATTTCGATTTGGTGCAAGTTCACTTACAAATGATTTGTTAATGCAAATTGTAAAACAGCAGACCGGTAATTACCAATCAATTGATTATTTTTCAAAGGATTAAAATGGAAAAAACAACTAATTTTATTTCAGAATATTCACCAGCACTTGAATCTACCGATCATATTACAATTAATGAACGATATAATTTGTTTATAAATGGTAAATTTGTTGCGCCATCTAGTGGTGAATATTTTGACACAATAAATCCAGCTACAGGAAAAAAGCTTTCAGAAGTTGCAGGAGCAAATTCTGAAGATGTAGATAAAGCAGTGTCTGCCGCTCAAGATTCTTACGAAAATATATGGTCTAAAATGCCGGCTAAAAAACGTGGGAAATATATTTATCGGATAGCAAGAATGTTGCAAGAAAGAAGTCGTGAATTTGCAGTAATCGAAACATTGGATGGTGGAAAACCAATTAGAGAGAGTAGAGATGTTGATATCCCACTTGCTGTAGCACATTTCTTTTACTATGCTGGATGGGCGGATAAATTAGAATATGCTTTTCCCGGACGGCAAACTAGGCCTTTAGGGGTAGCAGGACAAATTATTCCATGGAATTTTCCAATTTTAATGGCAGCATGGAAAATAGCTCCTGCTCTAGCTTGTGGGAATACAGTTGTTTTAAAACCAGCAGAAACTACACCACTTACTGCAATGAAATTAGCAGAATTGTTTCAAGATATTGATTTACCTCCAGGGGTGGTTAATATTATTACTGGTGCAAGCAAAACTGGTTCAGAAATTGTTAAACACCCCAATGTTAATAAAATTGCTTTTACAGGTTCAACTAATGTTGGTAAAATTATTCAACGCGCTTTATCTGGATCTCAAAAAAGAGTAACATTGGAATTAGGTGGAAAAGCTGCTCATATTATTTGTAATGATGCAACAATTGATCAAGCAATCGAGGGAATAATTAACGGAATATTTTTTAATCAAGGGCATGTGTGTTGTGCTGGAAGTCGGTTATATCTTCAAGAAGGTATTGCTAAAGAAGTGCTGTCAAAATTAAAGTATCGAATGGACTCGCTAATTATTGGAAATCCACTTGATAAAAATACAGATATTGGAGCGATTAATTCTAAAATGCAATTGGATAAAATTACTGAATTGGTTCAATCAGGAATTGATGAAGGTGGAATAGTGTATCAACCAAAATGCTCCCTTCCCCAAAATGGTTTCTTTTACAAACCTACTTTGATTTCGGATGTTGCACAGTCTCATCGTGTAGTTCAAGAGGAAATATTTGGTCCTGTTTTGGCAATTCAAACATTTAGAACCATTGACGAAGTGATCGAAAAAGCGAACAATACACCGTATGGGCTTTCAGGTGGTGTTTGGACAGACAAAGGTTCTAAAATATTTAAGATAACAAATGAAATTAGAGCAGGTGTTATGTGGGCAAATACATTTAATAAATTTGATCCAAGCTCTCCTTTTGGTGGCTATAAAGAAAGTGGAATGGGTAGAGAAGGCGGAGTACATGGTTTACATTCATATTTGGAGATTGTATGAGCGATAGATTAGACATTCAAAAAACATACAAATTATACATAAATGGCCAGTTTCCACGAACGGAATCTGGAAGATATTTTTCTATAAACAGTATAGATGGAAAATTGATTGCAAATACATGCCTTGCAAGCCGCAAAGATTTTAGAAATGCGGTTCAATCTGCTAGAAGTGCCGTGAGAGGTTGGAATAAAAGGACTGCGTACAATAGAGGACAAATTTTATATCGCATTGCTGAAACTATGGAGTACAGAAAAGATCAGTTTGTTCAAGAATTGCTTCAACTTGGATTTACGCAACATGATGCTAAAACTGAAGTCAATGAATCTATTGATAGAATCGTTTATTACGCAGGTTGGTCGGATAAGTATCAGCAAATATTTAGCTCTGTGAATCCAGTTTCGAGTTCCCATTTCAACTTTTCAATTGTTGAAAATCAAGGTATTATTGCTATTATTGCTCCAGAAACCAATCCATTATGTGGTATATTATCTGTAATAATTCCAGCAATAACAGGCGGGAATACTGTTGTTGTACTTGCATCAGAAAAGTATCCATTATCATCGATTTCTTTAGCTGAAGTTCTCCAAACTTCTGATGTTCCTGCGGGTGTTGTCAATATCTTGACGGGTAAGGTTTCCGAACTTCATGAGCATTTTGCATCTCATATGGATGTCAACGGAATTGTTTATTGTGGAAACAAAAATAAAATCATGCAAACAATCAAAGAAAATGCATCTCATAATATGAAACGAGTTACAGTATATGAATCAGATGATTGGTTAGATAATGAAAAACAATCTCCATATTACATTTTAGAGAATACCGAAGTCAAGACAACATGGCATCCAATTGGGAAGTAAAATCTCAACATCAATATAATAAAATTAATTCCAATACAAAGGATAAGATAAAAATGAAAGACGACACCATTATAATCCCTAAAAAGGGTACGGATATTGAACTACAAATAGAGTCATTAGCATTTGGTGGGATGGGCGTATCGCATTTTGGTGATATGGTTGTTTTTGTAAAAAATGCAATTCCGGGAATGAAAGTATTAGCTCGTATTACTAAAAAGCGTTCTAAATATTTAGAAACCCATACCGTAGAAGTAATTGAAAATTCACCGTTAGCAGTTGATGTAAAATGCAATCATTTTGCAGATTGTGGAGGGTGCGCATTTCAAAATTTGAATTATAAAGAACAATTGTTGGCAAAAGAGCATCAAGTTGCTGATGTATTTAGGCGGATTGGTGGATTCCAAGATATTTCAGTTGAGACAATACTGGGTTGTGAAGAAGTTTTTAACTATCGTAATAAAATGGAATTTACTTTTGCAAATCGACGATGGGTTACAGATGGAGAACCCGAAGGGGTTGAAACAAACTTTGCTCTTGGACTTCATATACCCGGAAGATTTGATAAAATATTAAATATTGATGAATGTCATATTCAGTCAAAAGATGCAAATAGAATTTTGGCAATAGTTAAAACTCTAGCACAAGAACTAGAATTACTACCCTATGATATAAAAGAGCATACAGGATTTTTACGTCATTTAATGATTCGTCATGCTCAAAACACCAATGAAATAATGGTTAATATTGTCACTTCATCAGATGGGACAAAGGCATTACAACCTATTGTTAAAACTTTAACAGAAACATTTCCAAATATTAAGAGCATTGTAAATAATGTTACAACTCGTAGGGCGGGTGTTTCAACAGGCGAGCAACAATTTGTAATGTTTGGAAAAGATACTATTAATGAAAACTTAGATACATATACGTACACAATTTCAGCAGATTCATTTTTTCAAACAAATTCAAAGCAAGCTGAAGTTTTGTACAAGCTTATAAAAGAAGAAGCTTCGTTATCAGGCAATGAAGTAGTTTACGATTTATTCTGTGGTACAGGTTCAATTTCAATTTTTGTAGCCGATGAAGCCAAAATGGTGTATGGGTTTGAGCTAGTTATGCCAGCAGTACAAGATGCAATGCAAAATGCTATTAAAAATGGAGTTAAGAATGCTTGGTTCTTTGGTGGAGATTTAATGAATATTTTCCAAACAAACGAAGAGGCAAAGCAATTACCTAAACCAGATGTGATGATTGTTGATCCTCCACGTGCAGGTTTACATCCAAAAACAATTCCGGATATTTTAGAAAAATCTCCCAAACGGATTGTGTATGTTTCTTGTAATCCATCAACTCAAGCTCGGGATGTAAAAGAATTATGTGAAAATGGGTATTCATTGGAGAAGTTAAGACCTGTAGATATGTTTCCACATACTCCACATGTTGAAAATATTGCCACATTAGTTAAAAAATAATGTACAAACAGAGTAACTTAGCGATTTCAATCCAATCACTTTACAAAACTTATGAAGGTGGATTTGAAGCATTAAATGGAATTGATTTAGACATTCCAAAAGGGTCATTTTTTGGATTATTGGGTCCCAATGGAGCTGGAAAAACAACTACGATTGGAATTTTAACAGGTCTTGTAAAACTAACTTCTGGTTTTGCTCATATTTTAGGACATAATGTAATTTCAGATTTTCGTAAATCAAGACGATTAGTAGGTTTATCTCCCCAAGAGCTCAACTTTGATGTATTCTTTACAATTGATGAATTATTATTACTTCAAGCAGGTTATTATGGAATATCACGAAGTGAATCCAGAAAACGTGTGGATGAGATTTTAGATCAATTTGGTTTATACGAAAAACGGCACAATAAAGCTAGGCAACTTTCGGGTGGAATGAAGCGAAGAGTGCAAATTGCTAAAGCAATTGTCCATGACCCTCCAATAATTATTTTAGATGAACCAACAGCCGGTGTAGATATTGAACTTCGTCATATGCTTTGGGATTATTTGAGAACAATAAATAATGATGGTAAAACTATTCTTTTGACTACTCACTATATTGAAGAAGCAGAAAATTTATGTGATACAGTTGCAATTATTGATAATGGGAATATCATTTCTCAAGGATCGCCAAAGGAATTGATTAAATCTATTGGAAAATCGACTGTAGATATCCAAATTGCACAGCAAAATGGAGAAATGAGTTTAGAAGATTGGGAATATACCTTACTTGAAAATCATCTTGTCATATCTGTAAATGATTCTGAAAAGGAACTTCCTAAAATCATTCAACAATTAACGAAGCAAAATATCCTAATTGAAAATATTAAGTTAAATAATAGCTCTCTTGAAGATGTATTTTTATCCCTAACGGGTAAAGTGATTAAATAATGAGAATCTTTAATATTGGGTTTTATACTTTAATCCGAAGAGAGACACTCCGATTTTTTGTATTGTATAGGCAAACAATTTTGCCTAGTTTAATTTCATCAGGATTATATATAATTGTATTTGGACAATCATTGGGATCGCGAATTGGTGATATTAAAAATACTGATTATATTCACTTTATAATTCCTGGTCTAATCATGATGTCCGTGATAAATCACGCATATCAAAACTCATCTTCAAGCA
>CAYNTS010000056.1:0-14032 GCA_964400495.1 uncultured bacterium
CCACCAGATTTTGAAAATAACGGATCGGTAACAATTGCTGTCTCAATAAATAATGAAATTGTTGGAAGTGAAACTGATATAGTTGTTGGTTTTGTAAATGATGAGGTTAGAGGTGTCCAAACAGCTTTATTATTTCCCCCTACAGAAACATGGGTTTTTAATCTAATGTTATTCAGTAATGAAGTTAGTGGTGAGACAGTTACATTCAAATACTATAATAGCACACTTGATCACGTTTTTTGTGTTGATGAAACTCTAGAATTTGTTTCTGATATGACAATAGGTAATGCTTTAGACCCATTTATGATAGAGATTTCATTAGAAGAAATTTATGGGTGTATGGACCCTGAAGCGAATAATTATAATCCACAAGCAAATATTGATGATGGATCGTGTGAATATCCAGCACCTGATTTATTTCAGTTTAATCAATCAACTTTAATTGCATTTTACTTTTTTGAAGAAATATTTATTGATTCAACTACCATTGAAACACAGGATTGGGTAGGTGCATATAAGGGCGATTTATGTGTAGGTGCTCGTCGGATTAGTGCATGCGGAGATGGAGCATGTGATATACCTATTATGGGTGATGATGGCGAGGAATATTCTGCTGGATATATGACAACAGGGGAATATCCAACTTTCAAAATTTATGATGCTTCTGAAAACGAATATTTAGATGCCTATCCATCTGAAGAAGTTCCGTGGCAATCATTATCATCTCCTATAATTGATTTTTTAACAACTGTTCCTGTTGGTACTCCCGATTGTTCAGGTGTTTTAGATGGAAATGCAGTTGTTGATGATTGTGATATTTGCATTTGTGGAGATGAGATAAATGAAAATTGTGTTGAACAAGACTTAAATGCGGATATGGACTGTACCGGCGAGTGTTTTGGTGATGCTCAGCTCGACGATTGTGGCGTTTGCTCAGGTGATAATTCAACATGTACTGGTTGTATGGAAATTGACGCATGTAACTATGATGAGTTTGCAACACTCCCAAGTGATTGTGAATACCCTGAAACTGGATTCAATTGTGAAGGGGAATGTATAATTGGTGAGGATTGTAATGGTGTTTGTGGTGGTTCTGCAGAGATTGATGACTGTGGAGTCTGCGAGGGTGAAAATGCCGACCAAGACTGTGCTGGCGAATGTTTTGGTAGCAATATTTGTGGGTGTTCGGATGAGTTAGCTTGTAACTTTGATTCAGAAGTTACATTTGATGATGGCTCTTGTTTTTATGAAGGGTGTGATGAAACCCAATATTATCAAGTAAATATAGAAGAAACAGGGCAGTCTCAATTGACTATCTTTGAAAATACAATTACATCGCTTGATATTTTTGATGAAATTGGAATATTTGATTTATCAGGTGTTACAGAAACAAATGAAGATTGCGATGAATCTCATAACGGTGAAGTTTTAGTTGGAGCTGGGTTATGGACAGGAACTCAACTCGAAATTGTCTCTACAGGTTCTGTAGATATGTGTGAATTTTCTGGTCCACAATTGGCAGGATATATTGATGGACATCCTTTAGTTGCGAGAGTATATGATATAAGTGAAGACATAGAATACGAAACCTCTCTCACTTTTTCAACTGGGTCAGGTACGTTTGGAGAGTTATTGATTGCTGTTTCTGAAATAACATTAATTAATACAGAACTTGAGCATTTTGATGTTACCATTAATGAAACAGGGATGTCATCACTTATAATCTTAGAGGATTCTATTTCAATTCTTGAACAGGGGGATGAAATTGCATTATTTGATACAAATGGAATTGTTGAAACAGACAGTACCGGGCAAAATGTTCAATATGGTGAAGTAATTGTTGGAGCAGGATATTGGATAGGTTCACAACTTCCAATTGTTGCAATCGGTTCAGTTGATATGACCGAATTTAATGGCCCTGCATTGGCTGGGTATATTGATGGCAACCCAATAAAAGCTAGAATTTGGGATGCATCCGAAAATGAAGAATTCGAAGTTACATTGACCTTTTCTGCTGGAAATGGGTTATATGGAGAAGCATTAACTGCAGTGTCAGGCATGGAAATTATTCCACAATATAATATTGTAATTAATGAGTTCTTTTTCAGACCAACTTCAGGAACTTCAGTTCCTGATTATGTAGAATTATTAAATTTGGGGAATGAATCGGTTGATTTAACAGGGTGGCAACTTGATGGTGAGATAATTTCATCTGGTACAATTGAACCTAATAGTTTCTTTTTATTAGCAGGTGAAGATCCATTTTTTAATGTAGATGGTGAAGGAATGTTAGCAGGTGACAACATCCCTAATAGTGCAATGGTAGATTTTAATCTATCAACAAGTTCAGATGAAATTGAATTAACAACACCTGATGGTTCATTAATGGACATTGTTTCTTATAATGTAGATTTTGAATGGCCAGTTGGGAATAGCTTTAGGGGACATGCAGTAGAACTTACAAATCCATGGGAAGATAACAATATTGCTTCAAATTGGGAAAGTGCACCAGAAACATTAGAAAGTTGGTTGCTATTTGATGAGGATGGTGAAATCCTAAACTATGGTACTCCAAGTGAAGAAAATAGTGTATTTATTCCACCAATTGATGATTGTTCAGGGGTACCAAATGGGTCTGCTTTTATTGATGATTGTGGAGTTTGTATTTGTGGTGATGAAGTCAATGAAAGCTGTCTAAATCAAGAAGCAAATGCAGACTTGGACTGTACCGGCGAATGTTTTGGTGATGCTTTTGTAGATGATTGTGGAGTATGTGATGGAAACAATGCAGACATGGATTGTGCAGGCGAATGTTTTGGAAGTGCACAATTAACAATATTCTGTAGTGATAATGATGGTGATGGACTGGGTCAACCCGGGACTGAAACAGAATTTTGTGATGCAAATGTTGGCGAAAATTGGGTAGAAGATTGTTCGGACCAAGATGATGGCTGTGAATCTAATTATTATGATTGTGCTGGAATTTGCGATGGTTTATCTCAAGAGGATAATTGTGATGTTTGTGATGATGACCCCTCCAATGATTGTGTTCAAGATTGTAATGGCGAGTGGGGTGGTGATGCTCAGCTCGACGATTGTGGAGTTTGTGATGGAAATAATGCCGATGATTTAGGGTGTGGCTGTTTTGAACCTGCTCCCCAGTTTTACTATGAAGATTCAGATGGAGATGGATTAGGATTTGGTGAAGGAGTTGAGTACTGTGCTAATGTTGCCCCAGAAGATTGGGTAACAAATTCTGATGATGAACATCCTAATTGTACATCAAATGTTGTTGACTGTGAAGGCGTATGTGATGGCATATCGTATGAAGACAACTGTGGCTATTGTGATGACAATTCATCAAATGATTGCATACAAGATTGTTCAGGTGAATGGGGTGGTACTAATATTTGTGGTTGTGCTGATGAATATGCTGATAACTTTAATGATGAAGCAACATTTGATGATGGTTCGTGTGAATATACCCAACCCGAAAATTTTAACTATAACTCATCAACACAAATGGCATTTTACTATTTTATGGAAGTTTTTGATATCCATGGTGAATTAATACAACCAAATGATTGGGTTGGTGCATTTAGAAATGGTGTTTGCGTTGGTTCACGACGATGGGATACAACTGTTTGTAATGGTGGTGTTTGTGATATTCCAGTTTTGGGTAATGATGGTTCGGAGGAAACTATTGGATATATGCTAACTGGAGAGTTCCCCACTTTCCAAATTTATGATTCTTCAGAGGAAGAATATTACTTTGCTACACCTTCTTCCATAGTACCATGGCAACAACTTGAAAATCCTGTAATCGATGAACTAATTGCAGAAAGTATTTTAGGAAATGATCCAGAAGTTCCATCCGATATTTATTTGGGACAAAGTTATCCAAATCCATTTAACCCTGTTACAAGTATTGATTTTGGGCTAAATGTTAATGGACAAATTAAAATATCTGTGTTTGATTTAACGGGTCGTGAAGTTGGGACACTTGAACAAGGATATTTTTCTCAGGGTGAATATACAACTCAGTGGGATGCAGGTGAATTGACGAGTGGGATTTATCTCATAAAACTATTTTCACAAAATCAGGTACATACACGGAAAGTAGTGTTGATTAAATAAATAGAATTTTTGTTAGTTTTTTTATTCAATCATTTAGAATAATTTTTACTAAATATGCTGTAATTTACCCCTATGTCTATAGAAGTAAAACAACTCACAAAATATTTTAAATCATTTAAACGAGAAGCTGGACTAAAGGGTGCACTCCGTTCATTTTTTAATCGAGAATATGAGAATTTCTATGCTCTAAAAGATGTCGACTTGCATGTTGACAAGGGTGAAATTCTTGGCATATTAGGTGAAAATGGTGCTGGTAAAACAACTCTAATAAAGTTAATGGTTGGTTTATTACACCCTTCATCTGGGATGGTGGATATTAATGGGTTCACCCCTTGGGAGCGTAAGAATGATTTTCTCAAAATAATATCCATTGTTATGGGACAAAAAAATCAACTATGGTGGGATATCCCTGCTTCTGAATCATTTCTACTCAACCAACGAATTTATGAAATTGATGAAAAACAATTTCATAAGATGCGTGATGAACTTGTAGAATTATTAGATGTAAAAGAAAAGTTAAATGTTCAAGTTAGGCGTTTATCATTGGGTGAACGTATGAAAATGGAAATTATTGCATCACTTCTTCACAATCCCAGTATCGTACTTTTTGATGAACCAACTATTGGGTTAGATGTGATTTCACAATCTAAGATTAGAGAATTTGTGAAATACTACAATGAGCAATACAAAACCACATTTTTACTTACAAGTCACTACATGAATGATATTGAAGCAATGTGTAAACGGGTATTTGTAATTCACAAGGGATCTGGTCTGTATGATGGCAATTTTGAAACCTTAATTAACAAAGTGAAACCCCCACGAAAACTCATGTTTGAATTTAGTAATAATATTGATTTATCTGAGTTAAATAGTTTAAAAAATACATTTGAATTTTACATTCAAGACCGAATTTTAACTGCAGAATCAACAGATGAAACACTAAATTCATTAATGGCTTCGCTGTTCAAATTAGATACCCCAATTTCATTCAGTATTGAAGATTTGCCCGTTGAAGACTCTATGAAATCTTTCTTTGAAGATCCTGAACATTATTTAAAGTGATACCCCCCTCAATACGTAAATATTTTTATGTCATTAAAATGACATGGATTCAAGCACTAGAATATAAAGCTAATACTGTAGTTGGAACTTTTGCAATATTTTCTGGCTTGGCAATTGAGTTTCTCATTTGGAAGCAAATTTTTGAAACCCAAGGATTGGACGAGATTAATGGGTTCACATTTGCAGGACTCATAACTTATATATTCCTCTCTATGATTGTGGGCCAGTTAAAATCATCTTGGGCAACATCCATAGAAATGATTGATGCTATTAGAACTGGTGAACTTAATAAATATTTAATTCGACCTATTTCATTTTTCACATATCATTTTATGATTTTTGTCGGGTATAATTCATTATTATACATTTCATATTCATTGCTTCTCATTGTTTTTCCTTTCTTATTTCCAGGATATGCATTTTTAACATTTCTTCACATATTTGGGTTTATAGTAGCATTATTAATTTCGGTTTACTTATCATATACAATGTACTATGTAATGGTTTGTTTTGCTTTTTGGTTTGGTGAGGTAAGGTCACTTGTTGTTACGTATAATCTTGCCAATATTGTTTTAGCTGGACAGGTAATTCCGATTCACTTGTTTCCAGAAACTATGAGACGAGTTATTGAATTAACCCCCATTCGATATTTAATTGATTTCCCTGTAAGTATTGCAACTGGACGACTACCTACTGATGAATGGGGATTACATATGATTATTGCAATATTTTGGTGTGTAGTTATGACGTTAATTGGTCAAATAGTTTATCGATTTGGAATAAAAGTATATGGAGGATATGGTGCGTAGATATTTTTCATTGTGGCAATCCTTTTTCAATAATAGTTTAACTCGAGATATGGAGTTTAAAGCCAACTTTTTGGCAGGAGTAATGGTTGACTCTGTGTTTTATGGAATCCATTATTTTTTCTTCTCAGTTATTTATTCCTACGTAGATGCTTTGGGAGATTTTACTCGAGAAGATGTAATAATATTTCTGATTGTTACATTTTTATCAGATACAGTTTATATGCTCTTTTTCTCAGGGAATTTATTTAACTTAAACCGATTAGCTGTTAAAGGTGAGTTGGATTTTTACTTGCTCAAACCAGTGCATTCACAATTTCTTGTTTCTATGAGATATGTGAAATCGCATGCCTTTGTTTCCTTGATTATTTTAGCTGCAATTTTGATAAAATTGGTTAGTCAATATTCTGTTGAAATTCCGTTTGTTAATTGGATATATTTTATATTTTCGTTTAGTATGGGTGCATTATTATGGTATTCAGTTGATTTTATAATTGCATGTTCAACCTTTTGGTTTAGGAATTTTAGCGTAGGGGGATGGTTAAGTCATGAAGTCTTAAAGTTTTCAACTCGACCTGACTCAATTTATTCTGGATTTTTGCGAAAAACATTATTTACCCTAGTTCCAATGGCTCTTATTTCATCAGTACCAACACGATTTTTAATTTATGGATTAGATATGAAGTACTTTGTCGTTCAATTTGGTGTAATTATTGCTTTTTTTGGTCTATCTATAATTGTATGGAAACGCGGAATTAAACGCTACGAGTCTGCTTCGAGTTAAGTCTTTTTCTCTTTTTTTCTGGCAGCAGGAAATAGAACATTATTTAAAATAAGGCGGTATCCCGGAGAATTTCTGTGAAGTGATAAATCTGTCTTGGGGTCACCCACAAAATGCCTATAATCTTCTGGGTCATGACCACCCAAAAAAGTAAACGTACCTCTGCCGACATTTCCATGAATATATTTTACTTGATTGCTATTTGGGTCATTTCCCATTATAAGCACATGTTTTTTGAGAAATCGCCTATCAAATCCGGTAGTTTGTCCCATAAAACCATTAATGGTTGATACGTGGTTTTGTGTTAACATAGTTGGAACAGGATCCCATTTTGCAGAAAATTCGAACAAAGAAAAATAATCTGCTTCAGCACCACGTGTAACTGGCATGTGACTAGGGGGAACATCAATTGTTGAATATTCATACACCATTGGATTTGTATAAAGTGAGTAGTTTTCAAATGCTATTGAGTTAGCAAAATTTATTTTTCTCTCATAATGTGGGTCAATAGGTGTTCCATCTAACAATTTATGTGCAATATCTGTTTGGAGTGTTGCCAATGCAATATCAAATGAATCTGTTGCTGAACACATTGCAAACATAAATCCACCCTCATTAATGTACTCTTTGATTGCAAATGCAACAGCTTTTTTTAACTGATGAACAGTTGAAAACCCATGTTTATGTGCAGTTGCTTGAAAATCACTTTCCATTTGTTTATACCATTGTGCATTATGATAACTTTTATAAAATTTACCATATTGCCCTGTAAAATCCTCATGGTGTAGATGAAGCCAATCATATTCTTCCAATTTTCCATTTAATACTTCATCATCAAATACAACGTCATACTTTATCTCAGCATAAGCAAGAGCAAGGGTTACAGCGTCATCCCAAGGTTGATTGCCTGGAGGTGAATACACTGCAATTTTGGGCTCTGTTTCAAGTAGCACCATATCCATATTATTAGCTTCAAGAGTTGCTAAAATTTGTCCAACTGTTGAAGCATTTATGGGTTCACAAGTTACCCCTCGTAGTTGACAATCTTGCTCAATATAGGGTAAATGATCAACCATGAATGAACCACCACGGTAGTTTAATAACCAATCAACATTTGTTTTTTTAGTAAGTGCATGAAAGGCAACTCCGTATGCTTTCAAATGATCGGTCTGTGCTTGGTCCATAGGGATTAATAATTTTTGAGCAGGCAAAATTACAGGCAACAATATTGTAGTTAGAATTAGAATCCAATTTTTCATATTAACTCGCTAACTCCCTTAATCGTAAACGGATAGTATCATAATATATGCTGTTGGGAAATGTTTCCAAGAAACTCAAATATATGTCAATTGCAGTACTCACATTGTTCATTATATAATCTTGTATCTCAGCTTCTAAAATTTCAGCCATTTCTGTGTAAATAGATGTTCCATTAATTTTTGAAACAACAGCTAATGACTCCTCCACTTTACCCTGTTTCATAAGGAGCAAGGATAATTGATATTGAATCATTTCATTTACAATATTATTGGGTGTGTTCTCAATTTCTTCCAAAATATCTATTGATTCAGTTCGTTTGTTCTGCATGATTTTGAGTTGACTTTCAGCAAATTTGTCAAATTCATTTGGGTTATCTTTAAACACCAAAACGGTACTGTAGAGTCCTAGAATATCATTGAATAATGGATGCATTTTATCTGCTCCCTTTAATAAATAAACAAGTGATGTATCCAATCCGAGATTATCCCCTTGATAAAAAAGAACTTGGTTTTGTTTCATTTGAAGATATGTTTTAGAGTTATCATCAGTAAATAAGGTGGATTTTGTATTGAGCACTTTCATTGCTTGTTCTAAATCACCCTTGGCAATATATACATCTGCAAGACGAAAAACAGCATTTTGACGTAGTTCTTTTTTATGTTGCGATGCCAATACATCCGAAAATAATTGTAATGCACCATCTAAATCGCCAAGAGCTTTGAAACGAATATCTGCTAGTCGGAATGCTGCTTGTGGGTTGCGATTTGATAATAATAGAGAGTCATAAATTGCAATTGCTTTTTGGATAGACCCCATTTGATTTGTTTGCATCTTAATGAATGGAGATTGAAAGAAAATATTCTGTTTAAACATTCCTGAGATGGGTAATACTGACGATTCATTAATTGTTCTATTTTCAAACACATTTGCAATTTCAAAAATAGCAGATTCCAATATATTTCTATCGGACTCTGAATCTAAAATTGCAGAAAATACTTCTTCTGCCAAATCGAACTGTTTTACAAGTGCAAGTTCTCGCCCAAACTCAAGGAATGTGTTAGGTGGTGAGTTGCTTTTTAAAAGTGCAATATAAGACTCTCGATAGTTTTTTTCTCTAAATTCTAGATATGAAAGTGCAATATTAGATTCATTAATCTGGGATAAAATTAGATGTTTCCGAATTTTATTATTTACTTCAGGTACATTTGGGAAAAGCATGATTCTATCAGCAATAATCTCTGCATGATTGGGATGGTTCTCTAAATATAACAAAAGCTCAACAATAGCATTTTCGTACGACATTCGAGATGTAAAATACATCCCCATTTCCATTGCGTAAAAATCTACATTTTTGGATTGTTGCCGGATATTTCTGATTGCCACATAGGCATCATCAATAAATCCATTATTAATTACAATGGTGATAATTTTCTTTAAAATTTTATCATCATTTATAAATTTATTGCTTAACTCTGTAAGTTGGGGTTTCCATTTATCTTCTTTTTCAGCTAAAATATAGATTTCAAGTAATTCAATTTGACTTTCTACATCTTGTTTTCTTGCAACTGCAAAATTATGTCCTAATTGAATTAATTTATCCCAATTATTTTGACTTTTTAACAAATTTTTAAGTGGTCGATAGAAATCTATAACACCCGGTGTGGTTGTATTTAAATCCCAATAAATTAAAAGGGCTTCATCATACAGTCCTGCTTTTTCAAGCGACATTGCTTGGGTTAATTTTTTACGGGATTCTTCATCAACTGATTGCAATAATCTTGATTTTTGCTTTATATCTTCTAATGCATTTCGGGAAATTCCTTGATGCTGAGTCAAAACTAGTGAACATAAAATAAATATGAATATAAATCTATTCATTGGTTTCACTCTGTTTTTGTAAATCTCTAAAATAGGTTTTCATCATTTCTTGGTATTCACGTGAATGCCCTTCTTGTAATGCAGATTCCATTGCTTTAATATACAGCAGATTTCTATCACCCATATTTTCTGGCAAACCTGTAGGTCCTACATATTCAAATTCTTCGCCGGTGTGGCTCTTTCTTTTTTCAGAAAAGTCACGCTGTTTCATGGATTTTTGGCTATCCAGCATTCGAGATAAAATTCGTTCTTGGCGTTCTATAGTTTCTCTAGTAATTTGTTTTCGTCGAAAATCTTCAATAACATCTTCCATTTCTTCATTTGCTTGAGCCATACCACCCGTTTCTTCTCCGGGCATATCTCCCAGTAATTCTTCTAGCTTTTCTTGCAAACCTTCTTGTTGCTGTTGGAGCTGTTCCATCATTTGCTGTTGTGCCATCATTCCCATTTGACCGAGTTGCATTGTACCCTGATTAATCCCTTGTTGTTGTTCAGACATTTCAGATAATGCCTCCATATATTGTTCAAAACCAGATGCAGATTGGCTGGATTGCATTTCACTCATTGCAGATAGTAGTAAATATGCTGTTTCATTGAATCCACTCAACACTTTTTTCTGCTCACTTCGAGCAGTTCCAACCCGTTTTTGTTCTAGGTTGGAAATGCTTTTATTCATGGCTAACTGAGTTTTTCCAAGTGCCCTGTTAATAGGAGGTGTAATATAGAAAGTTTTCCGTGATAAGATTAGAATTTGCTTTAATAACTGGTCTGCACTTCGTTTTATATCATGTTGACGTGTTGCTGTTTCTGCTAATCGTGGACTACTTGACCGAAGCCCTTTTGAGAAAGCAATGAGTGATTCTTGTTTTTCAGAAATGGATAAAATATTTACAATTACAGCCATAAATTCATTCATCATTTCTTCAATCGCTTGATTTTGAAACTGTTCTTGAGCTTCTTGCATTTTTTCCAACATTTCTTGTAAATTTTCACTGGATTGTTGCCCAGATTGTTCAGCCCCTTGTTGGTTGTTCTTTTGCATTTCTTTTCGAGTTTGCTCTAACTTTTCAGCAGTTTCTTTTGTGAGTTCACTTTCTGCTAATTGTTCTAATTGTTCCGATGCTTGTTCTGAAATATCCTCAATAGCTTCAGATGCATCATCCATTAAATCTTCAACATGCTTGAAACGTTCTTCTTGTCGTCGTTCTCGAGATGCTAAATTCGATAAATCTTCTTCGGATTTCATCTCTTCCATAATTTGATTTTGCTCGTTCACCATTTCTTCCATCTGTTTCACAAGCTCATCCATTTTTTGCTCTGCCATTGCCATTTCAAACATTTCGATGAATCGATCTAATTGTTCTTCAAATTCACTCAAATCGTATTCAAAATTTTGCAAGGCATCTAACATTTTTTGTGGATCCATTTCACTCATTGCTTCTTGCATTTTTTCCAATGCTTCCATGAGTTCAGGTGTCATCATTTGATCCATTAATTCTTGAAATTTATCAAATTTTTCCATGAGTTGGTCATCAACCAAATTATTTTTTTCTGCTTGCTCCTGAAGTTGCTCCATTGCATTTTGGATTTGCTCAACTTGATTGAAAATTTCTTCCATTTTTTCAACCGTTTCTTCTACTTTTTGCTGTTGTTCCCAATCCATTTCATCCGATTTTAATAAATCAAGTTCAAGTTCTTCAACAAGCTCCTGTACATCTTCAATTGACATCTCAATTTCTTCGGTGTACTCATCAATTTCATCTTCATGAGTTTCCATGCGTTCAAACAAATCTTCGAGAGATGGAAATCTACCAATAAATTCAGATGACTGAGTGACTGATGGACCGGATAAAGTATTGTTATCAGCAATATTTACCCAAAAATGGATTTCATCTCCAATGGCTAATCGTAAATTGTCAATATCCCAAAAATATAAAATTTGTTGCGAACGAACATTGGTTAGAATATCTGGAATTTCCTGTGAAAATATTGTTGAATCCTGCTGAATATAATCTGGAGCAATAATTGTATAGTCGAGCCATGTCCGAGAAAATCCAAAATCATCACTGGTTTGTGCGGACAGTTCAATAGTATTTGATTCATCTAATTCAAAATCTTGTTTTGGTGATTGAATAATCAAATCTGGTGGATAATCTTGTATTGTTGAAACTCGATAATGGGGAGGATGTAAGTTTGCCACACTATTTTCATCGATGCAATAAATAGCCATGGTCAAATCTTCATTAACTCCGAATGTACCTGTAATTTCATGCCCTTTTGTATTTAGATTTATTCGAGTTGAATCAGATACTAACCAAGCCAAATCCAATGGTTTTGTGGAAGTAGCTTTAATTTGAAGTCGGCTCCCCTTCAGCAAAGAAATATCCGAGTTAACTCCCTTGATAATTTTAGTATCTTCACCAGTATATTGAGGGGGAATTATAGTAAACTGCACATCTTTAACTACAGGTCTATCAGTTACAAAAATGGTATCTTTTTTGGATGTAATTTTATCCCAGGCAGAAAACCAAGAGTTTGATTTAACTTCTGCCCATACTTCAATATCCGTTCGAATGGAATTAAATCGATGCCTATATACCTCTCCATTATTGTGAGAGATGGTTTGTTGAACTCCATTTTTACTTTCCCAATAAATGTGGAGTGAATCGGGCAAATCACCTATTCCGGCAATTGCAACTGAAACGGTATCACCCCCTAAAATTTGTTGGTTTCCAGAAATTGAAGTAAGGGTGAATGGAAGAGGCACAGGAAAATCTGTGTTATGATGGATGATTCTATTAAACGCTGGAAATGTAAATTTACCAAACCCAAGAAATACAATAAGGGTAATTATGGAAACATAAATTGCAGTTTGTTTGAAGGATTTTGATGCAGTATCAACTAAAGATTGGATATCAATTTTGGATAATTGTTGACCAATTTTTGCAATGGCTTCCTGAGCTAAGTCAGCACCTCTTTCATTTTCTGAAACAGATTCTAATTGATGTGCGTTAAGGAGTCTATCTGCAATTTTTGGGTCTTTTTCACCACATATTTTTGCCAATTCAGCATCGTTACTATTTTGCAACCACCCTTTAAAATGAATCATCCAACGAAGAAAAAGATAACTAAGGACTACAAAAAAGGAAACTAAAACCAACAAGAAAAGTCGTTGCCGAGTGAAATTTGAAAAATAATATATGGCTTCAATGGACGTAATAAATCCAAGTATCACCAATAAAACAGGTCCCCAAGTTATTGCACCTATTTTTGCATTTGCAATGGACTGTGTACGTCTAAAATTATGTAAAAATTGTTGAATTGGATTAGGCATACTATCGACTTAATGCGGTAATGATAATATTAGTTCCCATTTCTAAAGCCGATAGCCGAATATGGGGTGGGTCATTGTGGACACGGACATCTTCCCAGCCATCTCCCAAATCGGACTCAAACGTGTATAGAACGAGAAGTTTTTCCTCATCAAACAATGCCAATGCTTGTGGTCGTTTTTCATCGTGTTTGTGTACTTTAGGCAATCCATTTGGGAAATCAAACAAGCTATGAAAAATATTGTGAGATGGTGGTAATTCTACCCATTCTTTTTCTGGAAAAACCTTTTTCATTTCACGCCGAAAGGATTGATCCATTCCATAATTATCGTCTGCATGAAGAAAGGCACCGCCCAATAAATGATCACGCAATTGGTTCACCTCTTCATCGTTAAATCGAATATTTCCATGCCCTGTTAAATACAAATATGAACTGGAATAAAATATATCATCACCTATTTCGGCTCTATTTTCTTTTGGGTTAACAATTATATTGGTATGTTCTGAAACGAACTCCAAGAGATTGGGTAATGAACTAGGGTCTGCGTACCAATCTCCACCCCCACCATAGTGGATGCGTGTAATACTAAAAGCACCAGCAGGGATACCATCTTGTGCTACAGCTCCTGTAATAAGTAAAATAAATACTATAAATTGTCGTTTTATCACGGGTGTGAAAGATACAGAAATTGTAGCACGATTTTAAACTACTTTAAAGAATTATTTTTTACATTTTTGGTAAGAACTAAAATCCTGCAAAAATTGGTTTAACG
>CAYNTS010000057.1:0-13721 GCA_964400495.1 uncultured bacterium
TATCTGATTCTAAAATTAAATTATGACACAACCTCATTTTGCGAAGGGCTTTTTTGTTAATAGGCCAATTAAAACTATTTCTCTAGTTCAACTCCACTTGCAGTAAAGGTGAAATATTCTTTTTCAACTGTTTTTCCCTCTACTTCTTCTTCATACATAGCAATGTTAAAAATTCCTTGAGCTTTTACTTTGCGTCCAGCACCATCTTTTGGCATAAAGAAAGCGTAATCTTTAAATCGAATATTTAATGAGTTTTCACCATCTTTCACATCCATCCAGCATCCTTTTTTCTGACAAACTTGTGTCATTACTCCAGAGATTAAAAACTCCTTGCCAGTACTTTCATTGGGGTTAATAACAATGCTCTCAATTGATGTTGACTTCGTTAATGTTATTTCATCACCAAAATAATCACTCTTTACATCATTACTATTGCAAGAAATAAACCACACTAAACTTAAAATTATTATACTAAACTGTTTCACTTTGCTTCCTTTCTTTTCTTAGTTTTTCTTTCTGCATTTATCAATACAAAAAACATATACACACCTGTTACAGACATCACGATTAAAGCTACAGATATTAAATCATAATATATCCATGCCCATTTTCCAAAAAATTCACCCGAATGTAAATCATACATTAACCACGATAATGGAACAGAATCCGAATCTTTTTTAAAATGAGTGGTTACCCCTTGGGCTGCCCTCATATTATCTAATTTTATTTGATAATGATCTGGTAAAATAGAAGTAGACACACGAGTTTTTGCAAAAAACTGAGTATCATGTTCATGAATAAGTACAATTCCTGTAATAGAAATAATTATCAAAATAACTGATGAAATTGTCATCAACCACTTCCAATTACTAAAAGCGTATCTGTGGGTTAATCGCCAAACTTTATAACTCATAAATCCTCAAAATATTAAACCAAAATTTATTAATGAATTTTATTATAATATAAGAATTATCTAATAGTTAAAACCGGTACAGTTGACTTTTTAACAATTCGCTCTGTTGTACTTCCAAAAAATAGGTGAGATAATCCTGTAAGTCCATGAGTTGCCATAACAATTAAATCAATTTCAAATTCTTCAACAGTTTTTAGAATTTCTGAAACTGCCTTCCCGTTTTTTACAATAATTCTGCTAGCAACATCATCTGGAATTTGATTATCACACCATTCAATTAATCGATCTTGGGCAGATTCTGATCGTTTTGTATCAACCTCGATTGGAGGAACTCCAGCCCATTGATAGTCATATGAATGTTCAATTGGTTCAACAACATGCAAAATATATAATTTCGCTTTAAGTTTTTTCACTAACATCAAAGCATGTTTAACTGCATTATTCGATAACTCTGAGAAATCAGTAGTAATCATAATATTTTTATAATTATTTATTGATTCTGCCATAACTTCCCCTTTTCATTAATAATTGTTTAATAAATTTACAAATAAATTTGCAATATTAAATAGGACTATTATATCTTATTAATTTAATTTATGGTATCGCATAGACCAATAATATGGAGAATTAATTATGCAGAATGAAAAAGAAATTGACATAAATGATAAATCAATTAAAGTTCACAAAAAAGGGATTGAATTAATCCATGACCCCATTTTAAATAAAGGTAGTGGTTTCCCAGATTGTGAAAGGGATGCACTTCAAATACGTGGATTAGTTCCTCCTCAAGTTGTTAGTATTGATGATCAAATGAATCGAATAATGGAGAATTTCCATTCCAAACAAACTGATATTGAACGATATATTCATCTTGAATCATTGCACGATAGAAACGAAACGTTATATTACCGAATTTTAGTAGAAAATGTAGAAGAATTAACCCCTATTATTTACACTCCGGTTGTTGGATTAGCATGTCAGAAATATGGGCATATTTATAGACGTTCTCGTGGTATGTATTTTAGTACTAGTGACCGAGGTAATTTTGAAAAGATGGCTCAAAATTGGAAAAATGACGATGTGCAAATTATTGTAGTTTCTGATGGAAGTCGAATTTTAGGTTTAGGTGACCTCGGTACAAACGGAATGGGAATCCCTATTGGAAAACTTTCATTATACGTAGCTTGTGCAGGAATTCATCCGAAAAATACTTTGCCTGTTTTACTGGATACAGGGACAAACAATATTGAACTTCAAAATGACCCACTTTATATGGGTGAAAAACATCCAAGATTACAAGGTGATGATTTTTACGAAATGGTAGATGAGTTTATTCAATCAGCTATTAAGCGATGGCCAAATGTACTTATTCAATTTGAGGATTTTACGAATGACCATGCATTCAAATTACTTGACAAATATAGAAAAAATATTCTCTGCTTTAACGATGATATACAAGGCACAGGGTCAGTTGCTTTGGCAGGGATATTAGCATCATTACGAATTACAAATGAAAAACTCTCTAATCAACGAATTGTATTCTTGGGTGCAGGATCTGCAGGTGTAGGTATTGCAGATTCAATTTCTGCTGGAATGCGAGATAGTGAAGGTGTTTCATTAGAAAATGCTAGAAAACAATTTTGGTTTTTAGATTCAAAAGGGTTGGTATGTAATTCTCGAGGTGATTCACTTGCAGAACATAAAATCCCGTATGCGTGCGATGATGAATATTTGGAAACACTTTTAGAAGTTGTGAAACGAGTAAAACCAACTATTTTAATGGGATTAAGTGGTCAACCCGGTACTTTCAATGAGGAAGTTGTGCGTGAAATGGCAAAACATGTTGAAAAACCAATAATTTTTGCACTTTCTAATCCAACTTCAAAAGCAGAATGCACAGCCGAACAAGCTTATGAATGGACAGATGGAAAAGCAATTTTTGCTAGTGGAAGTCCATTTGACCCTGTTGAATACAACGGTAAAAAGTTGATTCCAGGTCAAGGAAACAATATGTATATTTTCCCAGGAGTTGGGCTAGGAGCAATTTTAAGTCAAGCAAAATACATTCCTAATTCTGTTTTTTATATTGCAGCTAAAAAGCTTGCTGATATGGTAACTGATGAAGAATTATCTCATCACAGGGTATACCCAGACATAAAATCAATTCGCACAATTTCAACAGAAATTGGTAGTGAAGTGTGTCGATATATGCGAGATAATAATTTAGCCAAAAATAAATTACCATCATCTAGAATGTATGATTTTGTTAAACAAAAAATGTTTTGGCCAGAATATGTGAACTATATTTTTAAAGGGTAATAAAAATCCCCTCCGCATTTTACGGAGGGGATTTTTTGTTTATGTGAATATTCCTTAACTAATTGAAATTCTGTTTACAACTGGTTGAACAGGCTCAGTTTTTGGCAATTCAATAGTTAATACACCATTTTTAAATTTAGCTGAAATGGTACTTTCGTCAACATTTTCCGGAAGATGAAATTCTCTATTAAATTTACCGCTTGATTGTTCAATAGTTAGCCATACATCACCATCTTTTGCTTCTTTAGATTTTCTTTCACCTGAAATTGTCAACACACCCTCACTCACATCAATTTCGATATCTTTTTTAGTTAAACCAGGTAAATCAGCTAATAATGTAAACTGTTTATCAGACTCTTTGATGTTAAAATCAGGTGTCCATTTTGTTTGTATTTCAGTATTATTAAACATACCATTGAAAACTCTATCTATGTCATCAAAAACATCAGTTACAGGTATTCTATTTGTCCATTTTACGAGTGTCATTTTATTTTCTCCTTTTTTATTAATATTAACAACTAAACTCGTTTGACATTGAACAATTTTAATGCCAAATTAATCAATATGACAAAACACTGATTAACTATGCCATGTTGTCTTTACGGTGTGTCTGTTTGGCTTATTTTTTGATTTTTAAACAATTTGGACAAAAACATTTTTGAATTGATTGGTCAATTTCTTGAGTTGAATAGTTAAAACACCAACACTTTTTTAGTCCTTTTTCAATATCGCAAACAAATGGAGAATTACAGTTTGGGCATTGATTTAAATCAATTTTATCAAATTGGGTTTTAGTAATTTTATACAAAACATGTTCTGCAAATGTATGGTTTGGGTCTAGTTTTGGGTGAATAAAATTACTGTTAGTATTTTGCATCCCAAGTCGTTCCATTACTTTTATTGATTTTTGGCTTAAAGTCGACGTAAAGGATACAACTTCTTTTAAGTTTAAATTATTAAATGCAAAATTCAAAGAAGCATGCCCACCTTCAGTTGCAAACCCCTGACCCCAATAATTTTTATCTAACCTCCACCCTACTTCAATGCAAGGCGAGCATGGTAATTTGTATTTTGGTGAATGGATGCCTACAAAACCAATAAATTTGTTTTCTTTTTTATACTCTATAGCCCAAAGTCCCCACCTATTTCTCTCAATATCAACTTGAATTAATTTTGCAAAATTATTACTTTCGGATTCTGTCAAAAGACTGGGATAATACTGCATTACATCAGAATCAGCATTCATTTTGGCAAACATTGGAAAATCTTCTTCTTTCCATTGACGAAGAATTAATCTAGTTGCTTCAATATATTGCATTTATTTTACAAATATACTAACTAATACCCAACCAAAGAATATGCCAATGATCCCAAAAATACCTGCTAAATTATCTGGAGATGGTGGAGTGAATTTTAATAAACCAAATATTCCACCAATAATCATACCCAATCCAGCTGATTTTAATGCCAAAATAATTTGAGATAAACTAAACAGTTCTTTCATTTATTTTCCTTTATAGAAATTACATTCTTTTTTTAAAATACATGTTTCACACTGAGGTCTTCGTGCAATACATACTGCACGCCCATGGTCAATGATTAAATGTGTAAAAAGAGTCCAATCATTTTTGTTTTTTATTAGCTTTTCAAGCTCTCTTTCAATAACAACTGCATTTTTCGATTTCACAAAACCTAAAAGATTACAAATACGTGTTACATGCGTATCTACAACTATTCCAGGTACATTAAACACATTTCCTAATACTACGTTTGCTGTCTTGCGACCAACTCCAGGCAAACCTACAAGTTCTTTTAAATTGTTTGGCACTTCTCCATTATGCTCTTCAAAAAGTGTATGTACCAACCCCTTAATTGATTTCGCTTTATTATTATAAAATCCAGTGGAGTAAATTCCTTTACCAATTTCCTCAATAGATAATTCTGCAAATTCTTTTGGAGATGGATATTTTTTAAATAATGGTTTTACCACTTTATTCACCCGTTCATCTGTACATTGTGCAGATAATATAGTAGCAACCAAAAGTTGAAAAGGTGTTTTATACTCTAATGAGCATTTTGAATTGGGATATTCTTCTTTTAGTAGCTGAATCACAGAATCAATTCGCTTTTGACTTTTTTTCAAAAAATCAGGCATTACTCATCAACTTTTCGATGGTTTTCCCCAAATTTTTAATTAATGATAAACGAACGAAAATAATATCACACCCAGCTTCGGAAGCTTGCTCTTGTAATTTCTTATCAAATGCGTCCATATATCCAATAGTCATTGATGTTGAACACGATCTAATCTTCTGGATATGACGTAATTTTTCCTTTGTATTATTTGATAAATTTAGAATAATTATCCGCTTTTCTTCTAAATCACATTCCAGCAAAAAAGATTCATCACCTTCAACAAATTCCAACTCGCACGAATACATATTGCAAACATTTGCAATTATTGATGACAAATACATATCATCCGTTTCAACATAAAATTTATAATTTCCTTCAAACATAATCTGTTCGTTTTATTTCCTCAATAATATCAAAATATTTTTTACCACTTTTGATTTTTACAGCAACCGTGTCTGGGTCATGATAAAAGAATAGCCACCACCCCTCTTCAGCTACTTGATTTAAGAAATTAGTTTTTTCTTTAAGCGTTTGCATAGCATTCAAGTCATACCCCATTATCCAAGGTAATTTTAAATGAGATTTTAGTGGAATCAAATCACCGCAAAAAACTAAAACTTCGCCCATACTTTCAACTTTTATTAACTGCTGACCAGGGGTGTGTCCATTTACACGTATTGTTGAAATACCCGGCAATATTTCTTCATCCTCAGAAACAAGATGTAGTAAATCTGCTTGTTGAATTGGAATAAAATTTTCTGGCAAATAACTTGCTCTGTCACGCGGATTTGGATGTATTCCTGCATCCCAATTTCTATCAGAAATGTGGTATTTTGCATTTGAAAATGTTGGAACAATATTATTTTCTTTATCAAACTGTGTTGCTCCACCAGAATGGTCAAAATGCAAGTGTGTAATAATTATATCTGTTATATTGTACTGGTTTATTTTATATTTACTTAAAGTGTTACTTAATGCTTGTTTTTCTTTCTTAACATTAAACATTTTTATAAATGAATCGATTTGTTTATCGCCTATCCCAGTTTCAACGATTACTTTCGATTTTCCATCATCAAGCAAAAGACATCGCATAGCAAGTTCAATTCTATTTAACTCATCTGGAATGTTTGTTTTCTCCCATAATACTTTTGGAACGGATCCCATCATAGCACCACCATCTAATCGGAACGTGCCAGTTTCTAACGCCGATATTTTCCATTTTCCTATTTTATTTAACATATACTCAGTTCAATTAATTTGGGTGCAAATTTAATAATAAACTCTAATGTGTAAATATGTTTAATCCATTATATGATTTGCCTTAAATTTGGTTTGTGTTTACATCACCTAAAATCTAAATATGTCACAAGCTGGAATTCATGCTATTGCTGGCTTAGGTATTTCCAAACTATTTCCAAAAGAAAAATGGTTATATACATCTATTGTTTTTGGTGCAATCCTACCTGACATCGATTCTATTCTAGTTGCAATAGCAACAATTTTTACAAATATTGAAAACCCAATAGATTTTTTCCATCGAACATTTACACATAGTTTTTTCACTTGTCTAATCATCTATTTGACTTTTGCAGTATTTAGTGAAATTAAGAATAATTCCACGTTAAAAATAATTGGAAAAGGAATTGTGATAGGAATGTTATCACATATTGTAATTGATACATTTATTTGGTTTAGAAGCATTCATTTTTTATGGCCATTACCCGTGCAACACTTTAATCTTTGGAATTGGCTTATCATTCCTGAATCCATCCATCAATATCTCATGGCATTTGAGTTTATATTTTTTCGATTGTATGGATATTTATTGATTAAAATTATTTTGTTAAATCCAATTGGACATACTTGGTTTATAAAACCACTGAGTATTTGGATGCGAATTGAATTATGGTTGTTTTTTATTTTTATTGCTATAGTGTATTCACAAACCCATCTATTTACTACCCTATTTGGAATTGCGTATATTCCATCCCTTATTATGGCTCTAATTTCAACATATTTAGGTAGATTTTCAATTGAAGCATTTTGTGTAGAATCAAATCAAAAGGGTGTAAGTGGGAATTAATACAGAACTCCATTGGTTAACGAAGTTTTTCACCTACTCTTCAATTCAGGTCAAGATTATTGCATCTATACTTGCAATTTTGCTCTTTTTCATAATCAGAAGAGTTATTCTTAAACTAGTTATAAATCGGACAAAAAATTTAAAAACTCGGTATCAATGGAATAAATTTTCCAGTTATGTTGTTTTTATTTTAGGGTTCGTTATAATTGGTCAGATTTGGTTTAAAGGTGTGCAATCTATTGCAACATATTTAGGACTTTTATCTGCTGGTATTGCAATTGCTTTAAAAGATCCAATTACCAATATTTTTGGATTTTTATTTATATTGTGGAGGTCACCTCTTGAGGTTGGTGATCGTGTTCAAATTGGAGAACATGCTGGAGATGTTATCGATGTAAATTTGTTTAAATTCACGTTAATGGAAATTGGAAATTGGGTAGATGCTGACCAAAGCACTGGAAGAATAATTCATATCCCTAATGGGAAGTTATTTAACGAAACAGTTGCAAACTATGGCAAAGGATTTAAGTATATTTGGAATGAGATACCTGTTTTGTTAACCTTTGAAAGTGACTGGCAAAAAGGGAAAGATATTCTTGAAAAAATTGGAACTAAACATGCTGCACATCTCACAAAGTCAGCAACAAAACGATTAAAAGAAACATCTAAACAATTTATGATTTTAATGCCTCAGTTTAAACCAGAGGTGTATACCAACGTAGACGATTGTGGAATTAATTTAACAATAAGATATTTATGCAACCCTAGAAAACGGCGGAAAACTGAACAAGAAATTTGGGAAGATATTTTGATTTCATTTGCAGAACATAAAGATATTGATTTTGCATATCCGACTACTCGGTTTTACAATAATAAATCAGAAGGAAAGAATGCTATTGAATAAATTGTGGAACAACTGTATTCTCCAACCTTTCAAAAAGTTTTACATGAAAGAGATTCTATGGAAAATATAGCACCTTTTGTTCTATCAGTTGGACTCATTATATTTGCTGCCCATTTTTTTACAGCAGTATTTGAACGAACAAAGATACCTGATGTATTACCTCTAATTATTTTAGGGATTATCATAGGGCCACCCATTCTAAATATTGTTACAGTAGAAGATTTTGGTTATGTAGGTCCACTCCTTAGTGCAATTGCACTTGTACTCATGTTATTTGAAGGAGGGAGTCATCTCACTTTGGATGTATTAAGAACCACATTGAAAGATTGTGTTTCTCTTTCTATTTCTACATTTATTTTTACATTTATTGTTTCAGCTTGTACTGTGTATTATATGATTGGTGGAGGAATTTTACCTGCATTCTTTACTGGTGCAGTTTTAGGAAGTATTTCCCCTGCTGTAGTTGTACCTATTGTTAAAATGTTAAATATTTCAGAACGTACAAAATCTGTTTTAGTAGTAGAGTCTGCAATAACTGATGTGTTAAGTATTGTACTTGCTTTGGGTGTTCTAAAAGCATTTCAATTTGGGCAAACATCTTTAGTTGAGTTTATTGGAACAAATTTAATTGCGACTATGGCTATGTCACTACTTGTTGGGTTTGGTGGTGCAATAATTTGGTCAGCAATTTTGGAAAAACTACGAAAATTTCCAAACACAATATTTACATCTCTTGCATTCATCTTTATTTTATATGGATTGTCTGAAAGTTTAGGTTATAGTGGACCGATTGCAATTCTAATCTTTGGTCTTGTACTCGCAAATTCAAAGAAAATTCCCTTACATGTAATTCAAAAATTTGGAGCTGACCATTTGGTTGAGTTTACTAATATTGAAAAAACATTATTTTCCGAAGTAATATTCTTAGTTAAAACATTCTTCTTTATTTTTCTCGGTATTTCAATCCAATTTGGTGAAGTTAAAATACTATTTATTGCTCTAATTCTAACTCTAATTATTTATGGAAGCAGATTAGTTTTAGCTCGCATAATTGTTCAAAAAGACACTTCAATTCGTGAAGCATCGTTAATATCAATGATAGTCCCTAAAGGATTAGCAGCGGCTGTTCTTGCTGAAGTCCCAATGCACATGGGGTTTGAAGAACATTACTTGATAATGTTTGAAGAGATAAGGGCAGTTGTATATGGAGTAATATTCTTTAGCATACTCTTAACTGCAATCTTGATAATGCTACAAGAAACTGGTAAAACAACTACATTTTTTAAAAATTGGTTTTCTAGTTTTAAATCAAATTAATTATTTATAAGGTATACTATGTCATTAGAAAACAATCCACTTATTAAAAATTCACCTCACAAACACGGTGCATTTCCATTTGAAGAAATCAAACAGGAACATTTTTTACCTGCATTTGAATTTGCAATTAAAGATGCTGAAAAATATATTGAAAATATTATAAATAATACTGATTCTCCTACTTTTGAAAATACAGCATTGCCAATGGAAACGTGTACTGAACTGATGAGTAGTATAGCAAACGCTTATTTTAATTTAATGGGCGCTGAATCAAATAACGAATTTAAAGAATTAGCTCAACAAATTTCCCCAATGATGTCAGCGTTTAGTAATAAAGTTAATCTAGATGCAAAACTATTTGAACGTGTAAAATATTTGTACGACAATATAGATGAGATGAACTTTAATGATGAACAAATCCGACTTGTTTCAGAAAGCTACAAAGGGTTCATATTAAATGGGGCATTATTATCAGATACTGACAAAGAAAAAGTGAGAGAAATTAGTGATGAACTTTCAAAATTATCACCTAAGTTTTCACAAAATAGTCTAAATGCAACCAATGCATTTTCTTATTACACTAAAGATGAAGCAGAGATTGCAGGAATTCCAGAAATTGCTGTTGCACAAGCATCAGAAACAGCAACAAATGCAGGAAAAGATTCAGGTTGGATTTTTACGCTTCAAATGCCTAGTTATATTCCAATAATGCAATATGCTGAAAATCGAAAATTAAGAGAAACTATTTTTAAAGAGTTTGTGAAATTGTCAAATGGTGGTGAGTTTGATAATAGAGATCTTATCAAAAAAATAGTTACTCTAAAAAATGAAAAAGCAAAAATACTTGGTTTTACTGACCATGCGGAATATACACTTCAAAAACGAATGGCAGAGAAAACAGAAAATGTAATGGGATTTCTTGACAAACTATTTGATGTGTATCTACCTGCTGCAAAAAAAGAGCTAAATGAAATTAAAGAATTAGCAACAAAAGATGGAATAGAAAAACTACTATCATGGGATGTTGCATATTATTCAAACAAACTGAAAAAAATTAAATTTGATTTTGACGAAGAAGAATTGCGTCCATACTTTAAATCTGAGAATGTTATTGATGGTATATTTAAAGTAGCAGAACTCATGTATGGACTTAAATTTTCTGAAGTCAGCGATATTCCTCTTTACCATAAGGAAGTTCGAACTTTTGAAGTATTTGAGGAAAATGGTGATTTTTTAGCATTATTTTATATCGATTTACATCCTCGAAAAACTAAGAATGGTGGTGCATGGATGACTAATTGGAGGACCCAAGGGTTAAGCGATGGCGAGATTAAAAGGCCTTTGGTTTCAATTGTTTGCAATTTAACTCCATCTACTGAAGACAACCCTTCTTTACTAACTTTTAGAGAAGTGCAAACTATTTTCCATGAATTTGGGCATGCTCTTCATGGTATGCTTTCAAACGTTACTTATTCATCTTTAGCTAGCCCTAATGTGTACTGGGATTTTGTTGAATTGCCATCGCAAATAATGGAAAATTGGTTGGGTGAAAAAGAAACTCTGAAGTTATTTGCAAAACATTATAAAACGGGTGAAGTGATTCCTGATGAGTTGATTGAAAAAATTAAAAAAACTCAAACATATGGTGCTGGAATGATTGGTTTAAGACAAATTTCACTTGGACTTCTTGACATGGGATGGCATACGGCTAACCCAAATGAAATTGATGATGTTCTTGATTTTGAAGATAAAATCTTTGCTAAAACACGATTGCTTCCAAAAGTTAAAGGATCTTCTACATCATGTAGCTTTAATCATATTTTTGCTGGTGGTTATTCAGCAGGATATTATTCATACAAATGGGCTGAAGCATTAGATGCTGATGCATTCGATTACTTCAAGGAAAATGGAATTTTTAACAAAGATATTGCAAAATCATTTAGAGAGCATATTCTTGAAAAAGGCAATACAGAACCCCCTATGGATATGTATGTTAAGTTTAGGGGTAAAAAACCTGATCCAAATGCGCTATTGATAAGGGATAATCTGATCTAATTAAATTCATCGAATTTTCGGTAAAAATGTTCAAATAATTCTTTTTCTATATGCAGATTTAATTGAAATTTTTACTATATGTTTAATTCACTAAAACATACTTTTGAACAATTTGAAAGGGTTAAATGAAAACCTATTTAAGCGGAAGTGAAAACACCAAATCTGATTTTTTCATTTCTTACACTCCAACTCCATCTGATGAACTTCAGATAAATATCATCTCCAAAACGAAAATACTTCATGAAAATGCTTTGAAAAATGTGGTTCATTCAACATTGAATGATCTTAAAATTAATTCAGGAAAACTAACAGTTAAAGATAATGGCGGTCAGTATTTTGTGTTGAAGGCTCGCATTGAGGCAACAATCAAATCTGCATATCCTAATTTAAAGTTAGAATCACTTCCGGAAATGAAAGACCATTCTAAATACGGTTCAACTCGAGATAGATTTAGAAGAAGTCGATTATATCTACCGGGTTCACAACCAAAATTGATGATGAATGCTGGTATTCACAAACCTGATGCTGTAATTTTAGATTTAGAAGATTCTGTTGCACCACCAGAAAAAATGTCTGCAAGATTTATAGTGCGGAATGCTTTAAGAACATTGGACTTTTTCGATGCAGAACGCATGGTGCGAATTAATCAAGGTGAATTAGGAATGCAAGATATTGAAGCTATTGTTCCTCACAATGTGCATTTGATTTTAATTCCAAAAGTGGAAACAGCAGAAGAATTACAAAAATTTGATGCTAAAATCACTGAAGTAATGAAAAGTTGTGGACGAACTGAACCGGTATTTATTATGCCCATTTTAGAATCCGCACTTGGAATATTGAACGCTCTATCTATTGCTCAAGCAAGTAAAAACAATGTTGCTTTAGCTATCGGACTTGAAGACTACACAGCAGATATTGGAACTCAACGTACAAATGTAGGAAACGAATCTTTTTTTGCTCGTTCAATGTTGGTAAATGCTACAAGAGCCACCGGTTTACAACCAATTGATACTGTTTTCTCTGATGTGAATGATGAAGGCGGTTTACGCGCATCTGTGCAAGAAGCAAAATCACTCGGATTTGATGGTAAAGGATGTATCCATCCACGACAAATTCAACCAATTAATGAAGAATTTGCACCTTCAATTTCTGAAATTGAAAAAGCGAAGAAAATTGTATTAGCGTTTGACGATGCACAAGCAAAGGGTTTGGGTGTGGTATCACTTGGTTCAAAAATGATTGACCCACCAGTAGTTAAACGTGCAATTCATTCAGTCAATTTAGCAATTGCTACAGGGATGTTGGATAGGAATTGGAAAGACTTGAAAATTAAGAATTAAGATTGAAGATTTGAATTGGGTGATTAATGAACAGTAAAGAACTTATAGAAAGAACAACAGAGTTCGCTCACAGATGTGTAAAATTATCTACTTCATTACCAAATTCTGATTTAGGACGACATATTAAACAACAATTGATTCGATGTTCTACATCTGTTGCTGCAAATTATCGAGCATCAGTATTAGGGCAATCAAAAGCATCTTTTATTGCAAAATTAAGTATTGTTTTAGAAGAAACTGATGAATCAGTGTTCTGGATTGAATTTTTATTAAAAGAAAAATTATTATCAGAGCAATTAGTAAAGAGTTTATTAACAGAAGCAAATGAGTTAAAGGCAATATTTTATTCAGCAAGGAAAACTTTGAAAAGTAAACAATATTAATTCTTAAATCTTCAATCTTAATTATTAAATGGAGAAATAATGGGACAAAAATTAGATTTAGTTAAAAATGTAGCAGGACGAATGGTTCCGACTGAAGTTAATGGGCGTAAAGCAATACCATTTAAAGGGGTTGGAAAACATTCACCTACAGGTAATAAGGCAACACCGCCTATCAGTTCATGTAATGATTATCCACTAGATGGAAATAAAATTGTAGACTCACTACAAGTTGCATTAGAAAAGTGTGGACTCAAAGATGGAATGACAATTT
>CAYNTS010000058.1:0-13547 GCA_964400495.1 uncultured bacterium
CTGTTTCTTTTTTACTCAAATCCTAAAAAGTACTAATTATTGTGAAGAACCAAAAAAATAAGTTAACCTAAATAATTTTCCTTTGTCATAACTTACGGTGACGCATGGAAGATAAAGAATTAATACAACAATTCATTGCTGGAAATGAAAATGCATTTAACGAATTGGTGGAGCGACACCAAGGTTGGGTAAGTGATTTTATAAACAGTATGGTAAAACATACAGAAGATGCTGAGGATATTTCTCAAGATGTATTTGTTAAAATTTATTTTAAATTATCTTCATTTAGATTTGAATCTGAGTTTAAAACATGGATGTATAGAATTGTTATGAATCACACGAATAATCATTTTAGAAAACAAAAACTACTTTCATGGTTTGGATTTGAACTAAAATCCGAAACAATAGATGATTGTGAAACGCATGCAAATATAGATTTAAAATTAGATATTATGAATATGAGTAAAAAATTGCCCAAGATGCAGAGAAATATTGTATTATTACGAATTTATCAAGATATGCCATTTAAGAATATTGCACAGGTTTTATCTGTTTCAGAGAACTCTGCAAAAGTTTCATTTCATAAAGCAAAATCAAGTTTGAAAGGACTAATAAATGAGTAATGAATTCTTGAATAATATTCATCAAAAGATTACCAAAAAGAAGAAGTTGTATGGAATCCGAAACCTAACTTTATTATTGGTACTAACTGGACTTGTAAGCTATCAATCAGCTTTTATGATTTTAGATACTCGGTATGAAAAAATATGGGTAGAGTATAATGAAAACCAAACAGAATATTATGTTTGGGATGAATTAAATGAAATTGATGAATCAGATGCATTATCATATTTGATTGACGAAATGGATGTATATGAGATTATCAATGAATTTAGTGGAACATTACGCGAAATTGAATTAATTAAATTAGATAAATTGAAAGGATAAAAAATGAAGTATACACTAATAATTTTAATGAGTTTTTCTTTTTTATTATCTCAACCAATGGGTGGACCAGATAGAGAAGAAATTGAAATGATACGAAAGTGGAAATTAATTGAATACTTGGATTTAGAAGAAGAACAAGCTGAACATTTTTTTCCTCGACTCCGTACGTTTGAGAAACAACTTGAATCAATTCATACGCAAAAGAGGGAACAGTTTGCAAAACTAGATGCTATGTTGGAAGAAGATAATATTAAATCATCTAAAGTGGATGATATTATTGAAACATTGTACGATTTGGACAAAGAATTGCAATCGCTGAAATATAAACACTATAAAAATTGTGATGATATTCTTACATTAGATCAAAAAGCAAAGTATTTAACATTTGAAAGAAAGTTTAAGAGACAGATGAAAAACAAAATCCGAGGTCACAAAGGAAGAAAAGACCGTCCAAGACATCGCTTTTAGACTAAATTAGAAGATTTCCTCCTCAAAATTCCCCTCTGGTCAATTATTAATTTTATCGTCGGAGGAGAATTTACTATTTTATACACATTGTTTAAAGGGTAAATTAGTAGTTTATGGATAGAAGTCATTTAGTTTCTGACTCAGAATTTTGGAATCAGAAATACATCATTAACGATACAAGTTGGGATTTACATGGTCCAACTCCTTATTTTTCGGAGTGGATTAAGTTGCAAACACCACCACTTAAAATTTGTATTTTAGGTGCTGGGAATGGCTATGATGCATTTCATTTCAGCTCGTTAGGTCATGATGTTACAGCGGTTGATTTTGCTGATGAACCCATAAAATTTATGAATCAAAAGTCTAAAGAACTTTCACAATCAATCAATGTTGTTCAAGATGACATTTTTAATTTACCACACCAATATTCAGAAACATTTGATATAGTCTTTGAGCAAACCTGTTTTTGTGCAATAAATCCAAGAAGACGTGAAGAATATGTTAAAATGGTACATTCCATTTTAAATAGAGATGGGAGATTTGTTGGATTTTTGTTTCCTATTAATAAAGATGAAAATGAGGGTGGACCTCCGTTTGCAGTAAAGTTAGAGAAAACATTACCATTGTTTGAAAAGTACTTTAATTTGCTTGCTAAATATTTTCCTGATAAATCAATTACTCAGCGAAAAGGAAATGAATTTTTTGTAGAAATGGGAAAAAATTGATCAAAATAAAAATTAATAATTTGCAAGTATTTGCTTTCCATGGGGTTTTATCAGAGGAAAAGAAAAATGGGCAAACATTTGAAATTGATATTGAATTAATGCCTGCAATACAGGTTACTCAGCTAAATGATGATATATCAAAAACTATTAACTATTCTGATGTTGTAGATTTTGTAGTAGAAAAATTTACTGAAGAAACTACGAATCTAATAGAAACAGTTGCATTGAAATTAGCTAAAGAAATACGTATTAAATTTAATGGTAATTCAGTACAAATATCAGTTCGCAAACCAAATGCACCATTAAATCACAACTGTGATAGTGTCGAAGTTGAGGTGCATGTTTCTAAAGAGGATTTATGAGAGCATTTTTATCACTAGGATCAAATATTTCAAAACGAAAATTAAATCTATCAAATGGGATAGAATCATTAGATAATGTCAACGAAATTACAATTATTCAAGAATCTCCAATTTATGAAACTGAACCGTTATATGTCGAAAGTCAAAATGAATTTTTGAATATGGTTGTGGAAATTGAAACATCGCTGTCACACAGACAGTTACTAATAGTGTTAAAAAATATTGAAAAAAACTCTGGTAGAAATTTGGATACAAAGCGATATAGTCCGAGAATAATTGATATTGATATTTTGTCTTTTGGCGAGGAAGAAATTAATGAGCCAGACCTAATTATACCGCATCCTAAAATTAAAGAAAGAAAATTTGTTCTCGAACCTTGGTCAGACATAGCTAAAGATTATAAATTGGCAGGGTCAAATGTATCAATTTATGATCTTTTGAAATCAACAAAGGATAATTCTACAGTCATTAAATTAATTGAGGAAGTGGCAAGTATAGAGTGAAATCAGCATATCATATTGCAATAGAAGGAACCATTGGTGTTGGAAAAACAAGTTTAGCTAAAATTTTAGTTGAACGTTTAAATGGTCGATTAGTACTTGAAGAATTTGAAGAAAATCCATTTTTAACAGAATTTTACAAAGAGCCTGAACGATTTGCGTTTCAAGTACAATTATTTTTCTTATTATCTCGATACAAACAGCAACTCGAACTTCAACAAACAGATTTATTTACAAACGCAATAGTTTCAGATTATATGTTCGTGAAAGATAGACTTTTTGCAGCTCTTAATTTGAATGATAAAGAAATGTCGCTTTATGATACAGTGGCAAGACTTTTAGAAAAAAATATTGCGAACCCAGATTTGGTTATATTCCTTCAATCAGATACAGAACGGTTGCTCCAAAATATTAAAAGTCGTGGTCGTGAATACGAACTTAACATTGATTGGAAATATATTGATGCTTTAAACCAATTATATAATGAATATTTTTTCAGATACGATAAAAGTCCTCTTTTAATCATCAATACCAATGATATTGATTTTGTAAATAATGATAGGGATTTAGAAGAAATTATGAAATTTATTCAAACTCCATCACAGGGCACTCGATATTTTAACCCTATAAAAAGTCTTGATGATTAAAACAATAATTACATATTTAATTCTATTTTGGATAGTCCGCTCATTAATTAAACGATTTACTAGAACATCTCCCAAAAAAAATAATTTTAATTCCTCAAGTAAGTCATCTCGTAAGGATGGATTAGATATTAAAGATGCAGAATTTGAGGATATAAATTGAAAGCTGTTCATATCAAATCGCATGGTGATAGAAATGTGCTTGAATGGGGCGAAATACAAGAACCCATCTGTACTGATAATACAGTAAAAGTTAAAATGAAAGCAGCTTCAATTAATCATTTGGATATTTGGGTGCGAGGTGGGCTCCCTGGAATTCCAATACCATTACCTCTTATTACGGGTTCAGATGGAGCTGGAGTAATATCTGAAGTTGGTAAAAATATCACACAATATAAAGTGGGTGATGAAGTTGTTATTCAGCCGGGTACATTTTGTAAAACGTGTGCGTATTGTCTAAATGGTCAAGAAAATTATTGTAAAAAATACGGCATTTTAGGTGAGACAGAAAATGGTGTGCAGGCTGAATATGTAGTGTTGTCTACTGAGAATATAGCATTAAAAGCCCCACATTTAACATTTGAAGAAGCATCATCCATGCAATTAGTATTTATGACTGCATACCAAATGCTTATTACACGGGCAAAACTTCAAAAAGGTGAAACAGTTTTGATTTATGGAGCAACATCTGGAGTTGGTTCTGCTGCAATTCAAATTGCTAAAGATTGTGGGGCACATGTTTTAACTACTGTCGGTTCTAAAAATAAAATTGCACATGCGGAAAAAATGGGTGCAGATTTCACAGTATTACATTCTGAAGCAGATTGGCATAAACAAATTCAAAATTATTTAGATAAAACTAAGATTCATGTGATTTTTGAGCATATAGGTCCATCAACATGGAAACAAACTATGCGTTTATTGGCTAAAGGTGGTAGGGTTGTAACCTGTGGAGCTACAACTGGTCCTTCAGTAGATATTGATTTACGTCACCTATTTATGAAACAGCAAACAATTCTTGGTTCAACCATGTCAGATTTAAAAAGCTTTCATGCAATGCTAAAAAAAATATATGAAAAGAAATATTTCCCATTTGTAGATAAAATATTTAAAATGTCAGATGTACAAAAAGCCCATAAAAGAATTGAAAACAGAGAACAAATTGGGAAAGTGGTTTTAGTTCCATGAGATACCAGAAACATATTTTTATTTGCACTAACCAACGTGATAAAAAAAGTCCAAAAGGATCATGTTCTAATACAGAACCCGAACTTCGTTTTGAGTTTGTAAAAGAATTACGACGACAAGGATTGCAGAATAATGTACGAGCAAACAAAACAGGATGTTTGGATTTATGCGGAAAGGGTCCTGTTGTTGTTATTTATCCAAGCGGAATATGGTATAACAAAGTTACATTAGCCGATGTGAAAGAAATAATTCAAACAAGCATTATCAATGATGAAATTGTTGAAAGATTGCACTGTAAAGATTTTGCTCGAGGTAAACGAATTGATTAAATATGTATATCTAATATTTTTTTCATTTTTATTATGTAATTTTCATGGCGTAACGATTGAAATGACAAAAGAAGGTGCAGGAATATCATATTCATTTCTGAAACCCATAAATGAAACTAATTTAGTTTCCTTAAAAGGTGGTTTGCATTTTTCAGGAGACAAAGTTGATTATGATTTCTCTTATCAACCCCAACACTCATATTCAAATTCATTTCTTCAGTTTAAATCTGAGTTTATACATATACTTTTTAATGATAAAATTGATGGGACTTTTAGACCAATAATAATTACAGGAGTTGGAGCCTTATCTGAAACAAATCAATTAAACGTATGGAAACCTCTATTAGAGGTTGGTATGGGTGTTAAATTTGTTAATAATAATATTCGTAATCAATTAACATTATCATGGATGAGTAGTGATTTAATTCAAGGTCATGTTTCCTTGCAACTGTCATTTTATTTTAAAGGACGCAAACATGAATAATTGCTTATTTTGTAAAATTGTTAAGGGTGAAATTCCTACGGAAATTCTTGCTGAAAATGATTTAGCATTAGCATTTAGAGATATCGATCCCAAAGCACCAACCCATATATTAATAATCCCTAAAATACATATTGAATCAACTTTAGAACTTGATGATTCTAATTCAAAAAGTTTGCTTGCCATGACTCAACTTGCGAATATTATTTCAAAGCAAGAGGGTATAGATGAAAAAGGATATCGGTGGGTGGTTAATACTGGCAAAGATGGGGGGCAAACAGTTTTTCATCTGCATTTACATCTTTTAGGTGGAAGAAGTTTAAATTGGCCTCCCGGCTAAATTAATTCGTGTATATTTCACAATTACATTTACAAGGATTCAAATCCTTCCTGCATAAAACCAAGCTTGAGTTTGGGAAGGGTGTAACGGTTGTTGTAGGTCCAAATGGTTGCGGAAAAACCAATATTGTCGATGCTATTCGCTGGATTCTTGGTGAACAAAAAACTTCTATCCTTCGATCCTCAAAAATGGAAGATGTAATTTTTAATGGTACAATTAATAGGAAACCAATCGGATTTTGTGAAGCATCTTTAACAATTCATAATAACCGTGGGATGCTCCCTATTGAATACAACGATGTCAAATTAACACGGAGACTCTTCAGGAGTGGTGAAAGTGAATATCTTTTAAATAATACTCCATGTCGTCTAAAAGATATTTATGAACTATTTGTTGATACTGGCATGAGTTCAGATGCTTACTCGGTAATTGAACTTAGAATGGTTGATTCCATTTTGTCACATAATGCTTCTGACAGAAGGAAAATGTTTGAAGAAGCGTCGGGAATAAATCAATATAAAAAACAACGGCAATCTACATTTAGAAAATTAGAGTCCACGCAAATTGATTTAGATAGAGTAAAAGATATTTTGTTTGAAGTTGAGAAAGGGGTGAAAGGATTAAAACTTCAATTAAAACGGTTTGAACGTCACAAAAAGCTATCTGAAAAATTAGAGTCCTCACATATTTTACTTGCTCAAATTGAAATCCAATTGATTGATAATAAAATGAAACCACTTTCTACTAATTTGAATGAAAGTCAAGGCAAACAGAAAAGCATGTCTAGTCAAACTAGCTTGGATGAAGAACTTATAAATCAAGTTGAAAAACGATATAATTCAAGCAAAGAAAAATTAAATGTTTGTGGGGTTCAATTAGATGAAGTTAATAAAAATTTATCATCAGTTAATAATGCAATATTAGTAAATACTGAACAGCGACGAAATAATGAAAACAGAATACAGTATAACAATGATGAAATTACTCGTTCTGAAAGTCGTTTGGAATCAGTAGATAATCAAATGATTGAAATAAATAGTAAAATTAAGTCGTTTATCCCAATTATAGAGGAGTATAAACAGAAATATAACGATGCTAATGAGGCATTTCAATTATCTGAAAATAAATATTCAACATCAAATAAAGAGTTATTAGCTTCAAAAGAACAGGTAGATTCTATTATTCATAAATTTCAAGAAAAAGAATTTAACCTTAAGCATTTAAAAATAAAAGTTTCAGAAAATGAAACTACAATCGATGAAATTGATGAAAAATTAGTAGAATATTCTGAACAAAGAAAACATATTGAGGCAGATGTCAATATGAACAGGTTGCAAATTACCAATCAAGAAAAGGAAACAAGTAAACTAAACTTAAAACTCGAAAAAAGTCAGTTAAAACACTCTAAAATAGAAGAAAAATTATTAAACAAAAATAAGTCACTCTCACAGTTAAAAAATGAGTTGTCATCTTTAGAGTCAAAGCATACATTTTTTAATGAAATATTAGAAATTAATGAGGGGATGTCTTCTGGAGTAAAACATGTTTTAGAAAATCCCCATTCTTTTAAAGGTGTTGCGGGCGTTGTTTCAGATTTAATTGAAACTTCAGATAGTTATCGAACTGCAATTGATATTGCATTGGGTGATGCTTCTTCATATTTGGTGGTGGATACACGTAAAAATGCACTTGAAATAATTTCTAAAATTAAGAAAGTGGAAAATTTGCAAATTTGTATAATTCCTCTTGATTCACTACCAACGATTGCAAAACCAAAGAGCACAACATTTAAAAGTGCAATATCTTGTATTAAAACTAAATCAAAATATGATAATCTCTTTTGCTTTTTGTTGGGAAATACATTCGTTATTGAAAACGAAAAGGTATTTGAAACACTATCTAATAAAGAGCTAAATAGTGCAACTTGGGTAACTCAAAATGGTGATTACTTCGGAAAAAATCACTTAATTAAATCAATCCAAAAACAATCTTCTACATCAACTATTGGTAGAAAAAAACAAATTAAAGATTTAGAAAAAGATATTCAAAAGAAACGTGAATCTATTGATAAAACTCAAGAACAAATACATCAAATTGAAAAAGAAGCAAATTCAGAGTATGAAATTTGTGAATATCTTTCTAAATCTCTCGATAAAACAATAAATGAAAAATTTGAATTAGAAAAACAATTGAGTAAAAATGAAGTTAGATTTTCACAATTAGGTACAACAGTTGCCGATTTGAAAAATAACAAGAAAAAACATCAACTTCTTCTTGGTGAAATCGAGACTAAAATATTAGCATTACGAACAGAAATAAATCAATCTAAAGAATCAGTTACATTTGCGAAACAGAAAGTTGATGAAATAACAACATCTATTCAAGTAATTTTATCTAATCGAAATAAGTTACAACAGGATATGTTGGATGCCCGTGTATTTATGGTTGAAAAAGAAAAAGAATTTGAGGGTTTAGAGTTTAGATTAAAAACATCTCAGGATAGTATAAATGAAATAAAAAATAGAACAGAAAAATTTAAAGCTGAGAATATCGAACTTGCAAATTCAATTCAAACAAATGTAGAATATGTGAAAAATGCAGAACTCAAAAAAACTGATTTTATTACAAGTCAGAATACATTGCAAAATCAACGAATTGAACTAGAAAAATCAGTGAATACATCTTATGATGAACTTCAAGATTTGCAGGTTGGTGTTAGAAACCGTCAAAAAGCCAAAGAAGCTCAAATGGAAGCTATTCAAAGTATCCAGCTGCAATTATCTGAAATGTCGAATGAAAAAGAAATTATTAAGCATAAAATTAAAGAATTGTATCATCAAGATGTACCCGTAGCAAAACTAGATTTAACAGAAATTGATGTGGATGAACTCCGTGAGCAAACTGATTCTATTGATAAATCAATTGATAGAATTGGACCTGTAAATTTAGCTGTTCAAGATGAATACGAAAAGGAATTCGAACGTTTTAATTTCTTAAAAGATCAGTACGACGATCTGGTATCCTCTGAGAAAACTTTACGAGAGACTATCAATAAATTAGACTTAGAAGCAAGGAAACGATTTTTACATACTTTCGAAGAAATTAGAAAATATTTTAAAGATACATATACTATGTTTTTTGAAGGTGGTGAAGCTCATTTACGACTGATTGGCGATGAGGATCCTTTGGATGCAGATATTGAAATTATTGCACGCCCCTCAGGGAAGAGAGCACAAACTATTCGCATGCTTTCTGCAGGTGAAAAAGCATTAACTGCTATTTCGTTATTATTTGCAATTTACTTAGTAAAACCCAGTCCATTTTGTATTCTAGATGAAATTGATGCACCATTAGATGACAGCAACATTGGTAAGTTTACAAATGTTTTAAAGAAATTTGAAGAAAAAACACAATTCATTGTAGTTACCCATAATAAGCTTACAATGGAAAAAGCTGATTATCTATATGGTGTAACCCAAGAAGAAGAAGGAGTTTCTAAGATTGTTTCTGTAAAATTTAAAGATAATGAAGAGTTGCAATTTGCCTCTTAAAATATACTTCGCTGGTTCTATCCGAGGGGGAAGGGAAGACGCTAAAATCTACAAGGAAATAATTGAATATCTCAATAATTTTGGGGAAGTCCTGACAGAACATGTTGGATTAGAGAGTGTGTCAGAAATGGGTGAGAATCATAAAAGTGATAAATGGATTTATAATCGTGATATGGGTTGGATACATAAGGCTGATTTTCTAATAGCTGAAGTAACACAACCATCTCTTGGAGTTGGATATGAATTAGGTCAAGCACAAGCACTTAAAATACCCATATTATGTTTATTTGATAAAAATTCAAAAAATGTATTGTCTGCAATGATTAAAGGGAATTCGTATAATAGTGTTAGATATTACCAAACTTTAAAAGAAGCAAAACAATATATCGAGAAGTTTTTGTTTTATCACAACAAGGAATTAATACATAATTTAGTTGAATAATTAAAATGCATAAATGGAAGCACTATTCTTAAATTAAGTAGTTGTTTACCACAAATATTTTTATAACTATAAGGGGATTTTATGAAAATTAGTATGATTTGTATTTCTATACTATTTGTTTTTGGATTGGTTATTGCTGAAGATGCTAAACCAATTAAGGTTGAAGTTGAAACTGAATTACAAGCAATTACAGATGAAGCAGGTTTAGCAAAAGGAAAAGAAGTTTGGACGACCAATTGTTTGGCATGTCATGGTGCTAATGGCGAGGGATTAATAGGTCCAAATACGACAGATGAATTTTGGATTCATGGTGGTTCTTTAGAAGATATTATCAATATTATAAATATTGGGGTAATTACAAAAGGAATGATTCCATGGAAAACTGTTTTAACAGAAGAACAGATTCTTCAAGTGTCAAGTTATATTTTGACATTACAAGGAACAAATCCAGCTAATGGAAAAGCACCTGAGGGAGAAAAATATACACCAGTTGAAAAGGTGGAAATTCAGATAACAAAATAGATTAATAGCTTTCTAATAAAAAAAGCCCAGCATGCTGGGCTTTTTTTATGTCATTAATTATACAATCTTTGAATTGTATATCAATAATAATGAATAGTAACTTTAATACATTATAAAATACTGACATATGCAAATAATAGATAATATAATAATATGAAACTTGATAGTACTGATAAGTTAATTTTGGAAATTCTGCAAAATAATGGAAGAATAACCAATCGTGAATTAGCACAAAAAATAAACATGTCTCCACCGCCAACTTTAGAAAGAGTAAAAAAATTAGAAAAAAACGGATATATCAACAAATATGTTGCTTTATTAAATTCCAAAAAAGTAAATGCAGATTGTTTTACTTATATTGAGGTTACATTGGTCAGACATGGCAATAAACCTGTTCAAAAGTTTATGAAATCAATAACAGGGATGAAAGAAGTATTAGAATGTTATCATATTGCAGGAGATGCTGACTTTTTACTTAAAGTTGTGACTAAAAGTATTTCAAACTATGAAGAATTTATGTTGCACAAACTATCTGGTCTGGATAACATTCAACATCTTAAGACTTTAGTTGTTTTATCAACATTAAAACATGAAACTAAAATACCTATAAATGGAGTAGAAAATGGAAGAATTTAAAAAAATACATGAAAATGGAACCCAAAAGTGGATTCAAGAAGGAAAACGAATTGCTTCAGACAGGCAAAGAAGGATATTAAAAACAAAAAACTGGAAGTTTGATACAATTGCAACCCATGGATTATATGATTTACAACAAGCTTTAAATCTAAATAATGGGTCAATCATGGAACCAATCTATATGAGTCCTGCTCAAGCATTTCATAATTTTGATGAAATGGAAGTCGCTCTAGCGTATCAAATGCCTTCCTGGACTTACTCACGAATAGCAAACCCATCAACTTTTTTTCTAGAAGAAACAGTTGCATTATTAGAATCTTATGGGACAGGTTTAAATGCAGGTTGTGTAGCTTGCAGTAGTGGTATGGCTGCAATAAGAACTGCAATTGAACCATTTCTTGTTAAAGATGATTCACTCCCAACACCAAATTTTGTTGCTACTTCTCGAGTATATGGTGGAACTTTTCAACAATTCTCAGCACGCCAAATGGAAGATAGAGGTATTGAAGTACGGTGGATAACTGATTTAAATAATATGGATGAATGGGTATCCAAAGTTGATAAGGGTACTCGTTTTATTTATGGTGAAATGCCATCTAACCCTGCTGTTGCATTGTTTGATATTGAAAAAATAGCTGAACTAGCACATAGTTTTGGTATCCCACTAATTGTTGATGCCACATGTGCATCACCTGCCTTAATGAGACCGTTAGAGTTTGGTGCTGATATTGTTGTTCAATCTGCATCTAAAGTAATGGCTTCAAATGGTTGGGCAATTGTGGGAACAATGACATCTAAAATGGACATCCCTAGTATTGTTGGACCTGATGAAATGCGTGCAGATTTTGCAACTTGGACAAAATTATTACCATACAGAGATAATGGACCAGCATTAAGCCCATTTAATGCGATATTAACTTTGAATGATATGAGATCACTAAGAGTGCGAATTGCTCAAATGAGTCGTTCAGCATTAAAAATAGCCAAATATTTAGAAGATCACCCTAAAGTTGCTAGTATTAATTATCCAGGATTGGAAAGTCATACACAAGCAGATATTGCTGATAAATACTTAAAATTAGTAGATAGCAAGTATGATACAGGTGAAAATGAAAACTTGTATGGATATATGATGACATTTGAGATAAAAGAAAAAGATCCATACACGCCTGAAAATACTCGAAAATTTTATGATAAATTAAATATGATTTGGAGAGCAACAGATTTAGGTAGAGTAAAAACAGTTGCAACTATTCCGGCAATATCTACCCATCAGCAACAAGGTGAAACAGGAAGAAAACTTGCGTCTATTCTTCCTAATTATGTTCGATTATCAATAGGTATTGAACATGTAGAAGATATTACTAACGATATTGAACAAGCTTTAAAGAGCATTTAGCAAGTAGCGTTGAGTAGGGAGTTGAATATGAAGTATTTTAGGTTTCAAGATTTAGATATTTGGAAACGTTCTTCTAAAATTTCAATTCTTCTCTTCAAAATTGCAGAAGAAATTGAGCAACAAAAGAAATTTAGATTTGCAGAACAACTTAGAAGTGCTACACTTTCAATAACAAACAATATCGCTGAAGGAAGTGGCTCAAACAGTAAACCTGATTTTCAAAGGTTTTTAATTTTTTCAAGACGATCTGCTTTTGAAGTCGCAAATATTCTTATGATGCTTGTAAATAATAACGATTTAGAATTGAAAATTGTGCAACCTATTTTAGACGAGTTAGTTGAAATTTCAAAAATGATAACAGGATTTTCTAAATCACTAAATTAATAGCAGAGTGATGTGGGTGTTTACTCACTGCTCCTTGCTCCCTGCTATAAACTAAAGGAGGAATAATGCAAAAAATAGCACTTATAGGATTTGGAACAGTTGGTCAGGGTTTATGTGAAATCTTGAGAGATAAGACAGATGAGTTAAAACAAAAATATGGATATGAATGGCAAATTGTGGCTGTGTCTGATGTAATGAAAGGTTCAGTTTACTGTCTTGAAGGCTTGAATGTTGACAAACTATTAGATTTTGCGCAAAATGGAAAATCACTCAACGATTACAACTGTCAATGCAAAGCAGATATTTTAGAAATAGGTTGGGATGCTCTAAAAACTATTAACGAATCAAATGCAGATGTGATTTGCGAACTCGCTTTTACTGATTTACAAACAGGTGAACCTGCAATTTCACATTTTAAGGCTGCGTTTGATTCGGGTAAATCTGTGGTTACAAGTAACAAGGGTCCAGCAGCATTGGCTTATCAAGAAATGCTCAAGTTAGCAAAAACAAATAATGTTGAATTTAAGATTGAAGGCACGGTTGCAAGCGGAACTCCTATTTTAAACTTGGCTGAAGGTCCGTTGGCTGGGAATACCATTACATCAGTAAAAGGTATATTGAATGGCAC
>CAYNTS010000059.1:0-13285 GCA_964400495.1 uncultured bacterium
GTATTGGGAGCATATTGTGATGATGACGAGTTGCTAAATATTTATAATGAATGGCAGTTAACAGTAGAATATGAAGAAAATATTGCTGTTATTGTACATGAAATAGTTATTCCAGAAGATTTAAGATTTGAAGTTGACCCATATCCATTTGTTCCAAGTAGAGGGCAAGAAATTTCATACACTTATTCAATACCAAATGGCTATAGATGTGTAATTCGAATATTTGATATTTCTGGTAGGTTTATTGATACTAGATTCGAAGGTGTTCCTGTGTTTTTTGATATCCCTGAAAAAACTGAAACTTGGGATGGTAGGAATCAATTAGGTGAACTCTCTCCACCAGGAGTATATTTAATGCATTTTGAAGCAACTGAAGTATCTACTGGAAAATCTTTTGAAGAGATAGCACCAATTGTCATAGGAGTACCAGTACAATGAAACAAATATTCCATTCTTATATTATTGTACTTTTTTCTTTAGGTTGTATTTATTCACAAACATTTAGTGATTATCTGTACACTGGATATGAAGCTTTCTCTTCTGCTGGTTCCGTAGTTGCAAAAGAAGGGGGTAGTTCAAGTCCATTTCACAATCCCTCTGGACTCGCAGAAATACATGATATCCACATAAATTTTGGATATAGTAATTTGTTTAACCTTCAATATTTGCCGTACACTAATTGGAGTTTATTACTACCTTCCAATTTTGGGAATATAGGCTTGTCTTATCAAGGGTTGTCTGTCAACTATCAAGGAAACAAATTAATTACTGAACAATCCGTTGGATTTTCTCAAGGATTCTTTGTTCAAAAAGATAGAAATTCAACCCTTGCATTGGGATATACAATTCATTTTCAATCGGTAAACCAAGGTAAGACAATATCTGGAGAAGTATTAGGGTCGGCTGGTACAATTGGAGTTGATTTAGGTATTCAAGCAACTTTTAGAGGGCGACACAGAATTGGAGCATTTATTAAAAACATAAATAATCCAACAATTTCAGATTTTCCACTCCCTAAACGGTTAAATATGGGTGTTGAATACTCACCTTATAAAGGGGTGTTGACATCTTTTACGGTTAGTAGGTTACTTGGAAGTAGCTCAACTCAATACATGAGTAGTTTGAATTATGATGTAAATAAAATATTATCATTAACTGCTGGATTCCAATCTAACCCAAACAGAATTGGTGCAGGATTTAATATTAGTATTTTGGATTTAGAATTTGGATATGGATTATTAACACATCATGTTATGCCATTTACTCATCAAATTTCAATAGGAATTAAAATTGATTAAACTGTTTTTTTCTTTCTTTATTGCTATTGGTTTTTTGTTTTCAAATATTGAGCAAATAAATATAAATGATGCAGATTATAATTCAATTATAAATCTCCCTATTGAAGATTCTTCCAAATTAATATTAATAGCAGAATTTATGATGGAACATGGACAAATTGAGAATATTTATGAATTATTAACAATTCCATCAATAACATCTACAGAAATTGAGCAACTCAAGCCATTTATCTATGTTAAATCTGATGATTTAACCACCTTTAAAAATAGACTTGAAACAAACACTTTTGATTATGGAAATTTTCTAAATGAAGATGGCAATATGAGTAATGCATCTCAATATTGGCTAGATATGGTTTTATATCCTGAAGATATCAATGATTTAGGATATTATGATTTAATAAATTTACCCATTCTATCTCCTTTAGATGTTGCTTCAGTATTAAAACAAAAAAGTAATTTTGAAATAAGAAGTGACTTTGTTTTAAAAAATGCAGATGGAATTAGTAGGTATGGACTTAAAAAATTAAGAAAGTTTATTACATATCCACAAAAGAACTTGCATCCAAATCAAAACAACACTCGAATTCATGTTGATGTGAATACCCGTCCAAGAACATCTGGTAGTGATTCAGAATCAACTGAATTTAAAAATGCAAATGCAAGTATTCCTGAAATTTATACTACTATTAGAACAAATAGTGGGAATAATTTAATTTCAGGTGTTTCATATTTCCGAACTATGGGGCAGCCATCCTTAAATCAAACAGAATTTATCAAATCAAAAGAGTTAAAAGCGTATATTTCATTTGAAAATATTGAGAATGATAATATTTTTTTGGACAAATTGATAATTGGTAACTTCTCTGCCTCTTATGGACAAGGTGTTGTATTTGAAAGTTCAGATGATTTCAGATCAAGAAGATCTGGTTATGGTTGGACAAAACGTCAAAATGGAATCATGCCAGATGGTTCAAAAACAACCCAATTTACTTTAAGTGGAATTGGTGTTCAATACTCTCATCCCACCTTAAATATTTCAGGGTTTGTAAGTTATTCTCCAAGAGATGCAATTATCAATTCTGATAGTAGTTTTGCCTCATTGATTACATTGTATCCACGGTTAGAATGGGGGTTGTCAGGTGATAGTACTTTATTTAATCATTCACTTATAAACTCTGTAAATGAATTTACCTATGGGGGACATATTGATATTTTTCCAACTAAAGATCTTCGTTTTGGTTCAACTTTTTATGAGAGTTTATATGATCGAGTACTAAATTCAGACTTAGAATATATTAAAGATACAATTATTGAAGATGATGACAAATTATTTGAACCAGGAAATGCAGATGCAGAAATTTCTGCGATGTATAGTTCAAGCGGGGAATCAAGTCTTTGGGATGAAGCCAAATCATATCGACGAGTATTGGGATTTGATTTTACATATAATCTTGAAAATATTACCTTTCAGGGTGAATATGGTGAGTTAAATTCAAATGATGAAATTTATAAATTAGGTGACGAGCCAGCTGCATGGATAATAAATTCATATTTTAAATTTGATAAATTAGATGTGTTAGTTTTATATCGAGATTATGATTTAGAATATGATAATGCATATCAACGATCATTTTCAAATTATCAAAGGTATAAAAATACACTATTTAGTTATGATTATCGTTTAATAGACCCTATTTATTCTTATTTACACCTTACGAATGCACAACCCCAAGCAGAGAAAGGGTTATATATATACAGCAGATATGAATTTCATAGAAATTTTTTAGCCACATTAGATTGGGATACATGGACTCGAGTTGCTGATAAAGCACGATATTATCGAATTAGAGGTTCTATCAAGTATTCACCCATTTTCAATTATTTCATAAAAGTAAGTCAAAAATTTCAAGCCAAATCTCCCTTTAATGTTTTTAGTAAAAAGAATTATTTCATTAGTGAAACAAATATTACTGCTCAATTAAAGTTATCAAATTACAATAATATTAGATTGAGTTATTTGATAAATAGATATCATGGAGCACCACGCCCAAGCTTAGTTGATCATTATGATGGTTCAGACTACCAAATGCAAGTTGGAGATGCAGGATTCCCTGAAATTTCGTTTGGAGTATCATTTACACACCATTTTGATAATAAATCAACATTGACAGGTGCAGTATATATGATAGATGGTTATTTTTTAAACACTACATCGGGTGATTTTAGAATATTCTCAGATTCAAATCAAATTTTGTTTACTAATGTTTCTGCAGATGTGTGGGTAACTCAAGTATTAAAAGTAAATTTCAAATTTAGTCGAACATTAAATAATGTATTAACAAATGTAACAGGAGTTTATCCTGAAGGATCAGATATTGATAGTAATCCCTCCAGTATTTCTTATCCCACAATTTATGAAAATTCATCAGATTTTACATTACAGGTAGATTATGTATTTTAAAAAAGCAATATTATTTTATGTATTAATTGGTTCATTAGTATTTGGGCAACATTATTTTAACCGAGTAGTTGGAAATAGAGTAAGTAATTATTCTGCAGAGAGTATAGCTATGGGGGGTGTTGGTTTTATAAATAATTCAACTGCTTCAGTTTCAATTACCAACCCAGCTTTTTTAATGAAAAACAAGGGATTCCAAATTGATGCAAATTTCTACAATATGTTTATGAGCGAATACCGGAGTTTCCCTGCAATCGATGGGTTTGAAAACACATTTTCAGATTTAACCTATGTGTATAATTCAAACACCAATAGTTTGTCAAATATAGGGTTGATGTATGTAGGTGAAAATATAGGATTTTCAGCTTCAACTGGTCCATTTATTTCAACTGATTACACATATATTGAAGAAATACGTAATAGCGACGATGAATTAGAGGGATATTACCAGTTTGAAACAAGTGGTACAATAAATTGTAATTCATTTGGGTTAGGAATTGCATTAGATAAAAATGTTTATATCGGATTTTCTGTTAATAAATTAGAAAATGATACTTTGAAATTAATCAGAGATGATTTGGCAGAAAATCAGGAGTATAATTCTTGGGGAGAATCTAAAAAAGAATTTATTTCAATTAGCGCTTTGATAAAACTATCTCAAAATACTGAATTTGCATTTGGATTTGAGGAGGATACACGATTTGAATATATTAATTTTAATATTAAAATGGACGAAACTGTTAATTTGCCCGAATTTGTTTATAATTCTGAAATTGCTTTTAGTGAACTTTATAAACCATCATACTTTAGGTTTGGATTTAAACATACAGCAAATCAACTAAAGAAACATTCAATTTCACTTGAATATGAAAAAGCAGATTATTCCAAGTATGAAATTGATTCATTTAAATTATTGGATACAGAAACATTTAGTGTTGGAGTTGAATACCTTTTATATAATTTCCCTCCTTTACGAGTTGGATTAACACATAAGACATCCCCATTTAGAGATGATTTATCTACAACAATATTTTCCACTGGAACGGGGTGGAATTATCATAGTGCTTCATTAGATATTGGATGCAGATATTGGAGTGTATCGTATCCTTATCCAGATATTTTTTCAAGTGACACTGACCAAAGTAATCCATTTTCTTTGGATACAGTAAAGGAAAATAATTTAGAGTTAGTAATTTCATTACAAGTTAGGATATAGTTAATATGAGAAGTTTACATTTTATACTATTTGTTTTCATTTCTGTTACCCTTACTGAAGATAAACTTCCTAATGATATAAGATGGGTGCGAAATTCTACTGAATATTCATCTATTTGCGAGCAAACATATCAATCTGCTTGGAAGATTTTAAAAACAAAAGCTGAACAGGAAACTGAGGAGTGGGTGATTATTATGGACCTTGATGAAACGGTTTTGGATAATTCACAATACCAAGTTGAACTTGTTGATAAAGGTGAATCTTTTAATATGGAAAGTTGGGCAAGTTGGGTAAATAGGGCACAGGCAGACTTGGTCCCGGGAGCAAAAGCATTTATTGATAGAATGCGAACTATTCCAAATTGCCGGTTTGTTTTTATTAGTAATCGCATGGCAGTTAGGACAGATGCCACACGGGTAAATATGTTAAATTTAAAAGTGGGTCATAAATCAGACATTTATCTTTTGCGACAAGAGAGATCTGACAAAAAACACATTCGACGCAATGAGGTATTCCAAGGGACCAATAGAATGGAAGAATATGGTAGTTTTAAAGTACTTGCATATTTTGGTGATGCAATGGGTGATTTTCCTGATAACACCGAATATACATGGGGAGTAAATAAATTCATTCTACCTAATCCCATGTACGGAAAATGGTAAAAATGAAAATTAAACACACCTTTATGTTTTACATTGGACTCATTACTTTTGTTAGTTCTTTTTGTTACCCCCAAAATACTACAACCATAGATATTCATCTAGTTACAACAAATGATATTCACGGTGCTATTACAGAAGATAAAGCATATTGGTTAAACCCTGAATATCCACCTGATATGGTGGGGGGTGCAGGATTTTCTAAATATATGAAAGATATTCGATTAGAAGCTTCCCAAAATAAAGAAGGTGTTCTTTTACTCGATGGTGGAAATTTTTTCCAAGGCACACCATTTGGAATGGCAGACAATGGTCTAACTATGATTGAATGGTTCAATAAACTTCAATATAATGCGGTAGTCCCTGCTCGATATGATTTTATTTCAGGAATTAATAATTTGAATTCACTTGTAAAATCTGCTGATTTTCCATTTGTTGGGGCAAACATAGAATGTCAAAACTGCGATTTACTATCCAGTAATTTCAAACCATATATTATTAAAGAAATTAATGGTGTTAAAATTGGAATCTTAGGAGTAATACATTCCGAAATTCCAGAATTAGTTCTTGAAGAAAACCTACAAAATGTTAAAATTTTGCATGAAAAACCAACCCTTGAAAAATGGATTCCTATTATTAGAAAGCAAGGGGCTGAAATTGTAATCGTACTCACAAGTGCTGGAATTCCATGGGATAGAGAAGAAGTATATGAAAACTTTTTAACTGATATTCAAACAAATACAAAGAATATGGATGAAGCTTCATTAAATGCGATTGAAATGGGATATTTTGCACATGGTGCAGACTTAATTGTGAGTGGAGGAAATTCCAAAGGGTATCGTTCATTGTGGTATGACCCAATGTCCCATGTATTTACAATGCAAAATTATGGTAACTCCTTTACCCATTTAAAATTGAAAATTGATGCAGATTCTCATTTATTAAGAGAAATTGTTCCAGAAATAGATGGAGATGTGAGTCAATCTCTATTAGCAGATAATTTTCAGCCAGATTTACAGGACTTGATTTGGATTAGACAAAAACAAAATGAAGCACTAGAATCCTATTATAATGCTAAATACAAAAACAACAATGATAATAAACCGTTAGATTTCCCCTATAATATTCAGTTTGATAACTGGGATTTTCCAACACTTGACACTGAGAAAAACATTGAAATTATCACATGGAATTGTGAGTTTTTCCCACATGCCAATGATTCAACAATTGAAGCGTTAGCAGAAGCAGTTCATGATTTTTCAGCTGATATTATTGCATTTCAAGAAATCAAACGCACGGGATGGTTTAGTAAACTAATGAATTTATTACCTGAGTATGGGTATGAGGTTTCAAAGCAATCATCATTTATGGACCAAGCAATTATTTATAAGAAAAATTTGATTACTCTTGAACGAATTGTTGAACCATTTGCAGAAAATGATTATAATTTTGCAGGTCGCCCTCCATTGCGTGGTGATTTAGTATATGATGATGGCAATACACAATTTGCTTTTACTGTTATTGACTTGCACATGAAATGTTGTAATTCTGGATTATCGCGCAGACAAAAAGCTGTAAAAATGTTGCATCAATATGTTTCTGAAGAAGAACAAAAATTAGGGACTAAATTTATTGTATTAGGTGACTGGAATGATGACTTAAAGGATGATCCAACCGAACACTGTTTTCAACCATTTTTAGATAATGATGCATACTTTTTCCCAACATGGGATATTACTTTTGATATTACGCAGGCATCCTATCCCAAAGAACCCTATGTAAGCTTTCTTGACCATATTTTAGTTTCTAATTCATTGGTTGACCCAAATGATTATACCGTCAAAACAATTATGATGGGGGATTATATGGGTAGCTTTGATGTGTATGAAACATATATTTCAGATCACTTACCTGTCCTACTGTCATTTCCAATAAAGTAATTCTCATAGTAACATCTCAACTATGCTGTTGTAAATTATAGTATGCGAATTGCACATATCTATATAATTTATTTTATCTCATTTTATTTTGTATTTTCACAAGAATGTCCACCAGCTGATACAATTTCAGTAAATCCAATGCAAAATAATTGGAATATACCCACTCAAAATGATTGGTATGGATTGGAAATAATGACATGGAATATTCGAGAATTTCCTGCAACATCTAATACCATCAGTTATGTGCAAGAAGTAATCTCAGATATGTTACCTGATATAATTTTGATTCAGGAGATTAGCCAATTAAGTAGTTTGAATTCCTTGGAAAATTATTTACCAGCATACACCTTTGTTCATACAGATTATGAAGCAGATGGAGGGTATTCTGGATATGATTTAGCCATTGCCGTTCGATCTGATTGTGTATATATATCCAATGTTGGAACATTATTTCCCTATGATAGTTGGGAATTTGCGTATCGAAATCCACTCAAAGCCGATATTCAATGGGGGTGTGGTGCTTCAACTTTGAACGCTGAAATAATAAATGTACATTTCAAATGTTGTAATGATGGATTTGAAAGGCGATTGTTAGCATCCGAAATCCTTGCTAATTATATTGAAAATCAAAGTCCAAATAATGTAATTGTTGCTGGTGATTTTAATGATGAAATTACGAATTCTCAATCAAGTAACTCGCTCTGGCCATTGGTAAATAATGATGAAATGTATTTTACCACTACTCCAATTGCATCCAATAATTACTACAATAGCCATCCCTGGGGTACCAATTCATTTATTGACCATATTTTGATTTCATCTTCACTTACAGAATTTATTGACGATAGCGAAATTCAAACGATTAGATTGGATAATTATATTGGAAGCTCTTCATACCAAACTAATATTTCTGATCATCGACCTGTTATGTGGTCTATTATTCTCGAACAAATTGAAGCACCAACCGGTTTGGTCATTAATGAAATAATGCAAAACCCTCAAGCAGTTTCAGATTCGTATGGTGAGTGGTTTGAACTTACTAATATTGGTAATGAAATAATTAACTTAAATGGATTAATAATCTATGATAATGGTGAGGACTATCATCAAATACAAGGAAGCGATTTATATTTGTTACCAAATGAGTTTATTGTACTTGGGATAGAAAATGATATTTCCTTAAATGGATATATTCCGGTGGATTATACTTATTCTAATTTTTTCATGAGTAATTCGTGGGATGAAGTGTGCATTGGAATTCCATCAGGACAAATGATTGATTGTGTTGTGTATGATAATGGTTCCACATTTCCTGACCCAAATGGGGCAAGTATGCAATTAGTAGACTCGACTTCTGAAAATGATAATGGTATGAATTGGTCAACATCTACACAAATAATGACAAGTGGTGATTTTGGTACACCTGGAGTTGAGAATATAGTTGATTCTAGCTGTACACCAAATGGTGATGTAACACAAGATGATGTTTTAAATATTTTAGATATTGTAATGGTTATCAATTATATTTTAGATGAAGTAAATTTCACTGATACCCAGTTTTGTATTGCTGATGGAAATAGCGACATGGTGGTAAACGTAGTAGATATTATTTTGATAGTAAATGAAATTCTAAGAAATGAATAAGAGTTTTTATCTCATTGGGATATGGTTAACATTTTTATTTTCTGTAAATGTGGATAGCCCTTATTTAATTGATGACGTAAAATCATCTATAAATGATTTATTGGATTTTGAAAAAATAGCAGAAATAATTGAAGACTCGGATGAAAAACATCAATTTTACAGGTCTGTTTCCCACGCTATTTTTGAAGAACATAATTATTTAGATACTCGGTTCAATGAGATTGATGTCAAATATACAAAGTACGTGAGAAAATTTGAAGTTGAAATTGGGGAAGACCCATATAATTTTTCAGGAATTAAACCGGAGTTTAAGTATTCATATAAACCTTTAACTTGGTCTGAAAAAGCTAAACAAATGAATGTTTATCAGACACAAGCCAAAACAATGAAGCGTCAGTATTTTGAAACCTATGAGTTCTATAGGGCAAAATTAAAAAGCTATAAAGATTATCTATTTTATCTTCGTGAATTAAAACCTGAATTAACAGAAGAGATTGAAGAATTTATCTCTAAAAATGAAGAAATTGTTGAAGATATGACACCAGAAATTGACTTTGAATACTACAAAGACATGAATGGATTACTAAAGGGTTTACAATTGTTTAGGGGCGAAATTGACCCTGAACATAGTATGCGAGTTACACGGAATGGAGATGGTAGAGTGAGTAGTATTTATTGGGGTAATGATACAGATACAACCGTGTTAAAACGAGACTATGTTTATAGAAAAAATGGTTTGTTAGAATACTATCAAGATTCTGTAAATGGTATTAATAAGTTTGAAGCATGGTTTGGGGAAAATATAGTTTCCAGTAAATTCTTTGATTTTGTATTTTCTCCAGGATTTATTCCTTATAACTATAACCATTTAATGAAAATATTTTATACTAATGATGGATTAATTGAATCATATCAATTTGAATCTATGAATGGATATTCAATTGGTAGTATTCTGCTAGATTATGATGAAGATAATCATTTAATTAATGAATCATGGTATTCGGGGGAATCTGACACTAAAATACGTGAGTTTATAAGTAATTTTGACCCAAAACTAGCACAATATTATATTATTGAAAAAGATAAGCTGGGGAATGTAATTAACCAAGAATTTATATCAAGTAAAATAGGAAATACTAAGAAATGAAAAAAATATCACTAATACTTTTGGCATGTTCAACCATTTTTTCGCAGAGCGAACAACCATTTCCACCATTGGATTTAGTAACTATTCCAACTGCAGGCACATTACCAAAGGGATCGTTTACATTTGAAACTATTCTCATGAAAGATGGAGGAATTTTACCGAGATTATTTGTTGGGCTAACCGATAATTTTAGTTTTGGAATGTCATATGGATTACAAAATTTCATTGGCAATAATGAACCTAGTACTAATAAAGCATCCCCAGAAGTGCAAGTAAAGTACCGAGCTTTTGAAGAAACACAATCACGACCTGCCATAGTATTTGGACTTGATACTCAAGGGAAAGGGAAATTTGCTAATGATAGGTTTGAGATTAATCAAAATGGTGATACTCTTATTGCTACAGTAAATAGATATGAAACTAAATCTTTGGGGTTGTATGTAACATCTTCTAAAAACTGGAATGTAATGGGTAATTTAGGTGTACATCTTGGATTAAACAAGTCTATTACCGAAAGCGATGATGGTGATGATGATATCAATTTCTTTTTTGGAATTGATAAAGAACTCAATAGAAGTTTTTCATTATTATTGGAATATAATGCTGCATTAAATGATAATAATGATGAATATAAAATAAATGATTTAACTTATGGAAAAGGAATTGGATTACTCAACGCTGGAATTCGATGGGCTGTTGCATCAAACTTAATGTTAGAAATTAATTTTAATGATATCAGTAAAAAAGTGGGTGCAGACTATACCAATCGTGAAGTAAAAATAATGTACTCTGAAAGATTTTAGTGATGAGATTTATTTGGGTTATACTATTATTTGGTGCACTTTTTTCTGATGATAGATTTAAAGTTATTGATGAGCATATTGACAATGGACGGTATGAATTAGCGTTGGAAGAAATAAATAATTTTATGCCAGTTTATTCTAATGATGCTGAGTTATTATGGAGAAAAGCAAGTGCCCATTTTGAAATTGCAGACCAAACTAGCGATGTTTCAATCCATAAAACTCAATTTTACCCCGGATTTGAATCAGCAAAAAAAGCAGTTGAGTTAAAACCAAATTCTGCGAGAGCTCACCATTGGTATGCAGTATTAATTGGTAAAATTGGGATGATTGAAGGAACGGAGCAGAAGATAATTAACTCTTATGAAGTTGAAAAATATGCATTAAAAGCCATTGAACTTGACCCAAATTATGATGGAACGTATCATGTAATTGGGAGATGGCATTATGAAATTTCAAATCTAAGTTGGATTGAACGAAAGATTGCAAGTTTGGTATATGAATCTCCTCCAAAAGGTAGTTTTGAAAAAGCAGTTGAATTTTTTGATAAAGCTATTTCAGTTGCACCAAATGATATTCGACATCATGTATGGTTAGGAAAAACATATATTGAACTTGACCAAGAAGAAAATGCAATTTACGAATTTAAAATTTCTATTTTATTAGACCCTGAAGATGATGGTGATGTGTTATTAATCAAGGAAGCTAAGGATCTTCTAAACTCCCTCTAAACTCCATGAATAAATTGGAGTTAACCGCATCTATCAAAAAAGAAGCTCTCAATTTGGGTTTTAGCTTGGTTGGCATTGCCCCTGCAAAAAAACACTCAAAAGATTCTCTTCGATTAGATTCTTGGTTAAGAAATAATTGCCATGCAAATATGCATTGGATTGCCAAGCGAAAAGATGAGCGAAGCAATATATTCAATTATTATCCAGAAGCAAAGTCCATTATTAGTTTAGCAACTAATTATTTTACTGGGAATGCTGATTCATCACATAATGTGGGTAAAATTTCTAATTATGCATGGGGTGATGATTATCACGACATAATTAAAAAGCGATTATATCAACTTTTATCATTTATTCAAGAAAATAAGTCTGATATTGAAGGTATTGTTAGTGTGGATACAACACCAGTTTTAGAACGAGCTTGGGCACAACGATCAGGTTTAGGATGGATTGGGAAACATACCAATTTAATTAGCCCAGAATATGGATCTTGGGTGTTTTTAAGTGAGCTAATAGTAAACTACGAATTTGATTATGATAACCAATTTGCACAAGATTTATGTGGCTCGTGTGTTGCATGTTTAGAAGCATGCCCAACCCAAGCAATTGAAGAGCCCTATAAAGTGAACTCTAATAAATGTATTTCATATTTAACAATTGAACATAGGGATAAAATACCACAAGAATTTGAAGATAAATTAGATGATTGGATTTATGGATGCGATATTTGTCAAGAAGTGTGTCCGTGGAATCATAAAAATGAAGAGGAAACAACAGATTCACATTTTGAACCTAGGGAAAACTTGCAACACCGGTCTATGGATGAGTGGTCAAAACTAACAGAAGATGAATTTAGAACATTATTCAAAAAAAGTGCAGTAAAACGAACAAAGTATTCTGGCTTGAAACGAAATATTAAATTATTATCTAAGGATTAAGATTTTGACAAATTGGATGTTGAAAATCCAATTCACAATCTATTATTCTTATATTAATACTATTTGATGTCATAGAACCAAATGTACCCATGATAGTATTTCCATGTTCATCACGCAAGTTTGTTCTCACTGGATCATGAATATCTAGTAAATCGAAAAAATAATAATTTGTAAAACTCGCTGAAAAAGTATAAACGACATATTTAGAAATATCTAAATCACCAATTCCATCTTCGTCAACATCAACAAATTTGGTGATAATTGTTTCAGGTATTAAACAGACATCCCCATAAATATTTTCTACATCTGTTGCTTGAAATGGATGTTCATGTGTTAAATAATAATCATTAGATTCTATTTCTTTATGAAATTGCATCAATTGGTAATAGGGAAAATCTAATAGGGATGCATAATAAAGAAATTGGTTATTAGACCCTTTTTCAAAATA
>CAYNTS010000060.1:0-13177 GCA_964400495.1 uncultured bacterium
AAAAAGAGCAACTCCTGCTCTTCTTCTTTTTGATTTACCTTTTTGTTTCATTTAATATCTGTATTGATCCGGTTTAAATGGTCCATCTTTGGAAACACCAATATATTCCTCTTGTTCGTCTGTCATCTTGGTTAATTTAATACCTAAATGGTCTAAATGTAATCTTGCAACTTCTTCATCTAATTGCTTCGGAAGTACATGAACCCCATTTTCAACATCTCCATTCCATAATGCCATTTGAGCAAGAACTTGATTCGTAAACGAAGTTGACATTACAAATGAGGAATGTCCAGTTGCATTTCCAAGATTTACTAATCTTCCTCGAGAAAGTAAAATTATTGAATGACCATCTGAAAATTCAAATCTATCAACTTGGGGTTTAATATTAAACTCTTTAACAGATGAATTATTTTCTAAGTAGGCTACATCAATTTCGTGATCAAAATGCCCAATATTGCATAAAATAGCATTATTTTTCATCTTTTCCATGTGTGTACCAGTAACAATATCTCTATTTCCTGTTGAAGTAACAAAAATATCTCCAAATGAACATGCTTCATCCATTGTTACTACTGAGAATCCTTCCATAGCTGCTTGCAATGCACAAATTGGGTCAATTTCAGTGACAAATACCTGCGCACCGTACCCTGCCATAGATTGAGCACATCCCTTTCCTACGTCACCAAAGCCACAAACAACTACCTTTTTACCAGCAAGCATAATATCTGTAGCACGTTTTATTCCATCAGCAAGTGATTCTCTGCAACCATATTTATTATCAAATTTAGATTTAGTAACTGAATCATTTACATTAATTGCAGGAAATGGTAAATCGTTTGTTTCAAACAATTGATATAATCTATGAACACCTGTTGTAGTTTCTTCAGAAACTCCTCGAATATCAGAAATTAATTCTTTGCGCTTTTCTAAAATAACTTGGGTCAAATCACCCCCATCATCAAGAAGAATATTAGGTCCTTTACCACCATCAAAATCAAGAGTTTGTTCTATGCACCACCAATATTCTTCCTCAGATTCACCTTTCCATGCAAATACTGACAGTCCAACATCAGCAATAGCTGCTGCTGCATTATCTTGTGTTGAATAAATATTACATGATGACCAACGAACTTCTGCACCTAGTTCTACAAGAGTTTCTATTAACACTGCAGTTTGAATTGTCATGTGAATACAACCAGCAATTCGTGCACCTTTCAATGGTTTAGATTGACCATATTGCTTTCGAAGTGTCATTAGACCCGGCATTTCTACTTCAGCTAATTGAATTTCTTTTCGTCCAAAATCTGCTAAACTCATATCAGCAACTTTATAATTCATTGTTTTATTTCCTTCCACTAGAGAGTCTGACATTTAAACTCCTAAATATATTTCTTTAATGTGTCAACCTTGTCCAATGCTTCCCAAGGCAAACCTTCACGTCCAAGATGCCCATACGCTGCTAATTGTTTATAGATAGGTTGTTTTAATTTTAAATGAGAAATTATATCAGAGGGTTTAAGTCCAAATTTATCTTTTACAATTTCAGTTAACTTGTCGTCAGATAATTTGCCTGTTCCAAAGGTTTCAACGCTTACTGACATAGGTTCTGCAACTCCAATGCTATATGCCAATTGTACTTCACATCTATCTGCTAAACCTGCTGCTACTAAATTTTTGGCTATATATCTTGTCATGTATGCTGCAGATCTATCAACTTTTGATGGATCTTTGCCAGAAAATGCACCACCACCATGGCGTGCATATCCTCCGTATGTATCCACAATAATTTTTCTCCCAGTTAACCCAGTATCTGCCTGCGGACCTCCAAAAACAAATCGGCCAGTACCATTAACAATAAATTCATTATCGTAAGCTATTCCATACTTTTCTAATATTGGTAGAATTACTTTATTAATGATATTTTCTGAAATAAATGCATGCTCTTTTTTTTCGGAACCAAATGTGTCTAACATGTCATCATGTTGTGTGGCAATTACAACCTTTTTTACCCGAACCGGTGCAAAACCGTTATACTCAACTGATACTTGAGATTTTCCATCAGGTTGGAGCCAATTTAGCTCCCCATTTTTACGTACCTCAGCCAATTTTTCTGCTAATCTGTGTGAGAGTTGTATTGGCAACGGCATAAGTTCTGGAGTTTCATTACAGGCAAATCCAAACATTAAACCTTGATCGCCAGCCCCTTGTTCATGGTTATCATCATCCACTCCCTGTGAAATATGTGGACTCTGTTCATCAATCGTTGTCAACACAGCTGTAGCTTGGGCACTTAACCCAACATCTGAATGCGTATATCCAATATCTTTTAATGTATCACGAACAGTTTTGGGAATATCTACATACGCTTTGGTTGTAATTTCACCAGAAACCACCACAAGTCCAGTTGTCGCTAGTGTTTCGCAAGCAACTCTACCATCTGCATCTTGCTCTAATATTGCATCTAATATTGCATCAGAAATTTGGTCGCATACTTTATCAGGATGCCCCTCTGTGACCGATTCTGAAGTAAAAATAAAATTTCGTTCCACCATTTCCCCGCCATAAATATTGTGATTATGCCCAACAAATAAACTGTTAATTTCCTGTTAAAACCTCATTAAAACCAATTATTTTATTTGAAAGATTCATATTTTCAATTTCACTATTTTCAAACATAATAACATTATTTAATTCTGAATCTTTTATTTTACAATTATCTGAAATTGATGAAGATTTTAAATTTGAATTTATTACTTCAGCTGATTGTGAAATTTTATTGATATTACCTCTCAATAGAAATTTATTGGTTTCGAGCATTGTTTGTGGAATACCACAATCCAAACAATTATCAACTTCAGCAATTTTGAAAACATGATTGTTTTCAACCATATTTTGAAGTGCATCCGTCAATTGAAACTCACCACGAGTTTTAATATTATTATCAATCAAATATTGAATCGAGTTTGTTAATGTAGCTTCCGATTTAATAAAGTAAACACCTGCAATTGCAAGATTGCTTTTGGGATTTTCCGGCTTTTCAACTAGTTTTGTAATCATCCCATCTTTATGTTCAACAATTCCATACCTTTGAGGGTCATCAACTTCAAATATACCCAATGCACTATTTTGCATATTAATCAACTTTGCAAAATCCATTTGGAATATTGAATCACCTAATACTACCAAGACAGGAGTATCATTTTTGTCATCTAATCCTTGATAAATTGCATGACCTAATCCTAGTTGTTCTGTTTGTTCAACAAATTGAAAGGATATTTCATTAGAATATCGATTTGCAAACTCTACAACCTGTTCGCCTAAATGGCCAATAATAAGAGTAAAATCAGTAATTCCAATTTTAATTAAAGGTTCTAAAATATGTTCAAGGATTGGTTTCCCAGCAACTGGAAGTAAACATTTTTGTACCTTTTGCGTATGAGGTTCAAACCGAGTACCCTGCCCAGCTACTGGAATAATAGCTTTTATGGAGTTAATACTATTTACCCATTGACTTATCGTGATGTTTTACTAATTGTATTTTTATTTTTTCAACTGCATTTACTAATGAAATTTCAAATACAGATGCATTGTCATGAGAAACAAAATCATGTCCTTTAGCATGTACTTTAATTTCTACTGATTCACCAGATGCATCTTTTGTGAGTACAATATGGCAATTCATAATTCCATGATTAAATTTTTCAATTTTACCGACTTTCTCATCAACCAAATCCCGTAATTTATCAGATGGTGTAAAGTGTCTTGCTGTCATTTCTATATTCATTATGTCCCCTTTCTTTTTATTTTGGTCCGACGTGTTTTAAATTTTCTACTTCAGACCCATAAGATTCAAAGTTATCTCTAAATAGTTTTGCCAATTCTTTGGCTTGATTATCATATTCTGCTTTATTATCCCAAGCTTCACGAGGGTTTAATACTTTAGTTTCAACACCCTGTAAAGTGGTTGGTATTGCCAAACCAAATACTGGATCAATTTGAAATTCGCTATTTTCAATTGAACCATCTAAAATAGCAGTTATCATTGCACGAGTGTTTTGAATACTTACTCGTTTTGCACCCGATTTAGCTGAACCGCCATTCCATCCAGTGTTAACAAGATACACATTCACATTATATGTTTCAATTTTTAACTTCAATAAATTAGCATATCTCAAAGGATGTAATGTTAAAAATGGTCCTCCAAAACATGGAGAAAAAGTAGCTTGTGGTTCAGTAATTCCTCGTTCAGTTCCTGCAACTTTTGCGGTATACCCAGAAATAAAATGATACATTGCTTGCTCAGTTGTCAATTTTGAAACTGGTGGTAAAATACCGTACGCATCACATGTAAGAAAAATAATATTTTTAGGATGCGAAGCCATACTATCTTTACCTTGTGCAAACAATGAATTTTCAATATGGTTTAATGGGTATGAAACGCGTGTATTTTCTGTCTTAGAACCATCTGTAAAATCAATAATTCGTGTTGTATCATCCGCTACTACATTTTCGAGTAATGCCCCATGTTTAATCGCATTATAAATATCGGGTTCTGCTTCTTTATTTAAATTGATGGTTTTTGCATAACATCCACCCTCAATATTAAAAATTCCATTGTCAGACCAACCATGCTCATCATCACCTATTAATGGTCTATTTGGGTCGGTTGATAAAGTTGTTTTTCCAGTACCAGATAGTCCAAAAAATAATGCAGTGTCGTCACCATCTTTATCTACATTAGCTGAGCAATGCATAGATAAAATTCCTTTCAATGGAAGTATGAAATTCATTACGGAAAAAATACCTTTTTTCATTTCTCCACCATATTCTGTACCACCAATAATAGCAACGCGTCTTTTCATGTGGAACAAAATAAATGTACTGGAATTGAGCCCATGTTCTTCAAATTTGTCATTATGAACATCAGAAGCATTAATAATAGTGAAATCAGGTGCAAAATTGGTCAATTGATTGTGTATTGGACGAATAAACATATTATTTGCAAAATGTGCTTGCCATGCTTTCCGAGCAATAATACGTACATTCAATCTATTTTCAACATCAGCCCCTGCAAACCCATCAAACACATAGGTATTTGTAGATTCATTTGCCAAATTATAATAATAAACGACCTTGTTGAAAAGCTCATCAAAAACAGACTCATCTACTTTTCTATTGACCGGACCCCACCAAAATTCTTGATTTGTTGTAGATTCATCCACTATAAATTTATCCATAGGAGAACGACCTGTATATTTCCCGGTATCTACCATAGTAGCACCGTTCATTCCCATCTTCCCTTCTTGATTTAGAATTGTATGCTCAATAAGTTTTTCAACAGGTAGATTCCTATGAATTTTACCAATATTATTTAATCCTAATTTGTCAATCCCTAATTCAACTTCTCTCATTTAAATCCTCATTTTGCATGTGGATGGGCCTGTTTATATGCCTCTTTCATTTTATCCACTTTAACATGCGTATAAATTTGCGTTGATGATAAACTACTATGCCCCAATAAATCTTTTACAGCCATTAAATCTGCACCATTTTCAAGTAAATGTGTTGCAAACGTATGTCGCAAAGAATGTGGGCTTAACTTTTCATTTTTTGACACTATTTTAATATATTTTTTAACAATATTATAGACGGTATTTCCACTAATATGTGGGCTTGTACTTTTAACTTGTTGTGGAAAAAGAAAAATAGAATTAACCATACTTTTTATTTCACTTCTTTTGCTTAAATATTTTCTCATTGCTTTTCCGGCTAACTCACCTAATATTACCAATCTATCTTTTTTTCCCTTACCTGTTATTTGAATACTTCTACTTTCTAGTTTTATCTTGCTCATCTTAATTTGAACCAATTCCGATATTCGCATTCCAGTGGAATAAAATAATTCTAAAATTAAAAGGTCGCGGGATGATTGATATGTATCATCTACGGGGAGATTAAGTAAATCATCAATTTCTGAAACCTGTAAATAATTTGGTAACCGTTTTGGGAGTTTTGGCGATTTGATTGACTGAGTAACATTAACATCGACAACACTATTTTCTGTTAAATATTTAAAAAGTGATTTTATGGAAGCTAATTTTCTAGAAACAGTTCTTGCTGATTTCTTTCTTGCTGAGGATAATGACCGTAAATATAATTGCACATCAGATTTTTCAACATCAAGAATAGATGTTTTTGGCTTGGTATCTTCTATAAATGAAACAAATGAATTCAAATCTGTAGTATAAGCACGAAGTGTGTGCTGTGATAATTTTCTTTCATTGGTTAAACAATCGATAAATTCGGTGATAATCTTTTGATTATTCATGTAGGTCAGTTAAAATATTTTGAATTCTAATCATGTCATCTGGTATTGGTGCTTCAAACACCACTTTTTCTCCATTTGCAGGATGTTTAATTTCTATCTTTTCAGCGTGTAATGCAACACGATTCATATTTTTAAACAATCTATTTAATAGCATTGAGTATTGTGTATGATACGATTTGATTCTTTTTTTCCCACCTGAATATAATTCATCTGCAAATATTGGATGTCCAATTGACTTTAAATGAACTCTTAACTGGTGAGTTCTGCCAGTTTTTGGAAATAAGGAAACAACAGAAAGCGGAGCTAAGTATGAATCAGTTTTATATTGCGTAAATGAATGCTTGCCGTTTGAACTAACCATATCAAAGGCTTGTCTATTTCTAGAATGTCGCCCTATTAACCCCTCTATCTCACCCTTATCGTCTATTTGTCCCCAAACAATAGCTTTGTATTGTTTTTTTATTGATCGTTTTTCAAATTGTTTTGCTAAATTCATGTGAGATTCATCTGTTTTTGCTACTAAAATAACACCTGATGTTTCTTTATCTAAACGATGTACAATTCCCGGCCTAATATCACTACTTCCAGATGATAATTCATTGAAGTGATACATCAATCCATTCACTAAAGTTCCTGTCCAATTTCCACTTGCGGGATGAACTACTAGTCCCGATTGTTTATTAATTACGATTAGATGCTCATCTTCATAAATAACATTTAAATCAATAGGTTCAGCTAAAACCTTAGTGATTTCATCACTAACAAACTCACAGTGTATATTTTCATTTCCCTTAAGTGTTTGTGATGCCTTTGAAGCGTGTCCGTTAACTGTAACGAGTCCTCGTGATATATAGTTTTTGATTTTTGATCGTGAGTATTGTGGGAGTTTTTCAGCAATAAACACATCCAAACGAATATTTTCAATATCAACTTGTAAATCAAATTGATGTGTCATAATTGTGTTAGTTTACCGTTTTTGAATGCAAATATGAGTGAATAAAATAGAGTACTATCCCAACTGATACTGCTGAATCAGCAATATTAAAAATATACCAACGGTGAGCACCAATACCGACATCAATAAAATCTACTACTCCATTATAGCCTGAATTAGGAATAAAAAATAATACTCTATCAATTAAATTACCAATTGCACCACCTAAAATAAGAGAAAGTCCAACTGAATTAAAATTAAATTTATTTCCATAAATAAAAAGATATCGACTAATAAATATAGTCGCTAAGAAACTAAATATTGCAATTATGACATTAAATGAACCTACTCTAATCCCAAATGCAATTCCAGGATTTTCTACAAAAACAAATCGTAAATAATTTCCTAAAATATTTATATGGTCAAATAGGAGTAAATTATTTACATCCCAATATTGTTTGATAGAAATTTTACTAAATTGATCTAAAATTACGACCAAAATAGTTGGAATAAATATTTGCAATTATTTAACCTTAGTTTTGCATGTGAAACAACTAGTTGTGTGAGGAACTTCAAACAATCTTTCCTTAGCAATCAACTCACTACATTCTTTACACACCCCAAATCTACCTTCTTCAATCATATCTAATGCTTTGTTTAAATATTCTACAAATTTATTTTCTCTAGCAATCAAATAATAACTTTTTTCCATTTCAGAGTGGTCTGATCCTGCATCAGCCATGTGAGAAGAATATATTGCATTATGAGTATTATTACTTTTCATATCTTCTGCACGTTCTCTAGCTATATTCAAATCATTTATGGCTTTTTCTCGTTTTCCTAGAATGATTTTTTGGAAGTCTTGCAACTCCTTTTTCGTCCATTTTTTCTTTCCTGTCATTACTGCCTCCTATCGACCGTTTATCGACAATCCAAATTCAACTGGATTCCCATTAATTTTTACATTTTGCTTAAAATCATAATTTTCATTTTTAAATGAAAGATTTATACCTAAAACTTCATCCATAAAATAATCTTTAAACTCTACAACTGCACCATTAAATTCTTCGGTACTTTCAATGCAGATGTTTATCCTATCTTCAACTTCTAATCCAGAATCTTTCCGTAAATTTTGAATTTGCCTAATTAAGTCTCGCACCATTCCTTCGTTTATCAATTCAGAATTCAACTCAGTATTTATTCCCACAATAGTATTTGAGTTAGACGAGATCGAATATCCTTCAACTGGAATTTCTTCTACAATCAATTCATTTGGTAATATTTCTGCTTCAAAATCATCTTGGGTTAAAACAATTGGTTTTTTACTTTGAACTGATTTAATTAAATCACTCGGTGAATACTTATTTAACAAGGAAGCAACCATTTTCATATCTTTACCAAATTTTTGTCCCAATATACTGAAACTAGGTTTGATAGAATATGATACCAATTCAGTTTCATCTTGCACAACTGAAAGGGATTTAATATTTAACTCTTCAAGGATTTCTAATATGTTGCGTTCAGCGATTTTACATACCTCATCACTACCAGATATGCTAATATGTGCTAATGGTTGTCTAATTTTAATATTTGCTTTGTTTCGTGCTGAACGTCCAAGATTAACAATGTTTTTAATTGTATCTACTTCTTGAATTAACGCTGAATCTGCTAAATCTGGATTATAACTAGGGAACTCAGAAAGGTGAATGCTACTAGGTGCATCTGAGTCTGTATTTTTTACTAAGTTTGAGTATATTTTATCCGTAACAAATGGGATAACTGGTGCCAACGTTTTGATAAGTGTAACTAAAACGTGGTACAAAGTGCTGTATGCTGCTGTCTTATCAGAATCACTTTCAGATTTCCAAAATCGTCTTCGGTTTCTCCTTACATACCAATTTGAAATATCATCCAATATTTCTGTTGATTCTTTCATTATTTTAAATACTTGATATTCCTCATAATGGTTTTCAGCTGACTTAACAAACTCATTTACTTTTGCTATAATCCACTTATCAAGCTGTGTTAAATCTGCTGGATTAGCCGTGTCAGTTTGGGGATTAAAATTATCCAGAACTGCATACGTAGCAAAGAAGGAGTATGTATTCCATAGCGTGATGAGTTGTTTCCTAACATCATCTGCATTTGTATATCCAAAAAGCAAATTATGCTCAGGATTTTGGCTCGCATACATCCACCGCATAACATCCACACCCATTTTTTCTGCGGCATCATCAAACCAAATTGCATTACCCCACGACTTATGCATATCACGTCCAGTTTCATCCTTTACGAGTGCATGTCCTAATAAGGTTTTAAATGGTGCTTTATCTTCCATAACTGTTGACAAAGCGAGTAATGAATAAAACCAATTTCTAAATTGTCCGGGAAAACATTCAACAACAAAATCTGCTGGAAACCACTTTTTCCAATATTCTTTATCATCATTATATTTTAATGTGGAAAATGGCACTATACCTGCATCCAACCATGGATTCCCAACATCTGGAATACGCGTTCCTACAAGTCCTGAGTCTGGATGTTTTATTTTCACCTTATCAATCCAAGGTCTATGTGGACTATTGCCTTCAAATTCATCCCAACCATCTACAGCAAGTTCTTTTAATTCTTCCTTAGAACCAACCACATAAAATGAGCCATCTTCGAATGTCCAAACAGGCAATGCAAGTCCCCAAAATCGTTTTTTGGAAATCATCCAATCGCCCATATTTTCGAGCCATTCCATTTCTCTATCATGACCCCATTCAGGTATCCAATTAATATCACCCACGATATTTTTAATTCTATCTCGCCAATCCATATTGATATACCATTCATCTACAATACGAAAGACTAATTCATCACCAGACCTCCAGCAGTGCGGATAAATATGGGGGTATTTTTCTGTATATACTAAAAATCCACGAGTTTTTAAATCTTCTAAAATCGCATCTGTTGTCTCATGGTTTGTTGCCGACTTTCCAGTTAGCCAACCAAAACCATCAATATATTTTGATTCATCATTTAAAGGCGCAATTTCTACTAACCCAAGTTTTTTACCGATTCTATTATCAATATCACCACATCCAGGGGCAATATGTACAATTCCCGTTCCTTCACCAGAAACTACATTGTCATTACCAATGCCATCTTTCCCGCCATCAATTACTTTATGACAAGATATTGCTGTAATGCCTTTTGATTCTAAATCTTTTTTAACAAATGGATACCCACCTGCTTTTTGTTGTGCTTCTAAATCATCAAACGGACCCTCATATTCCCAACCAACTAAATTTGCACCTTTAATTATGCCTTCAACAGTATAACCACCGCGTTCTTTAAATACTTGAGCAAGAGTTTTTAATTTGGGAACTCCATCAATCCATTGTTTTTTCTCTTTAAATTGTTTATCTAATCGTTTGAATTCTAGGTTGTCATTTGCAAAATAATATAATGCACCATCTGTTGCCCTCAATTTAGAATAATCTAAATTCACATTGACTGCCGCAGATACATTTGAAGTTAGTGTCCAAGGTGTTGTCGTCCATACTAGAAGATATTCATTTTCTCTACCTTTAAGTGGAAATCGTACAAAAATTGCTTTATGTGCAACAAGTTTACGACCTTCAATAATTTCCATTTGAGAATATGACGTACCTGATCGACCAGACCATGGAACAACATCTGACCCTTTATAAATTTTACCATCATTAAATAGTTTTTTAAGATATGCCCAAATAGTATAATTGTTTTCATCAGACATGGTAAAATAGGAATTGTCCCAATCCATCCAATATCCCAATCTTTTTGATTGTTCTGTTTGAACAGATGAATATTTTCTGACACGTTCTTTACATTTATTTACAAAATTTTCAATTCCATAATCGAGGACTTCTCGTTTATCTTTAAATCCGAGTTCTTTTTCAACTTCAACTTCGACCCACAAACCTTGACAATCAAACCCATTTTGGTAGCGGAGGTCAAACCCTTTCATTGCGTGATATCGTTGAAAAATATCTTTTAAAGAACGACCCCACGCATGGTGAACACCCATCGGGTTGTTTGCAGTAATTGGTCCATCGACAAACGACCAATGTTTATTTCCACGATTTTTTTCAACAAGAGCATTAAATGTATCATCTTTTTTCCATTGATCAAGAATCTCATGTTCTAATGCTATAAAATCAACTTGATTATTTACTTTTTTCAACTGTGTTTTCGACATAATCCTAACTAAATAAAGATAGAAAATTTACATATTAAAACCTGTTGAAAACAACGAGAGAAGATGAATTGAATAATTATTATTTTTTATATGAATTATTTCTATATTACGACATCAATTGAATTTTTAATTTAATACATTAAGGAATCAAGGCACTTTAAAGACATGGTGAAAATATTGATAAATAAAATCATGAGTTCATATTCTTTTGATTTGTGTTTTTAAGTGCCTATATTAGGAAAGATATGTCTGAATTTTCACAAATACAGAGGATTGTACGAATTTTACAATTATTAACTACTCGGAAGGATATTACAACTAAAGAGTTAGTAGATTATTTTGACCATTCTGTTTCAAAACGAACAATACAACGAGATATGTTAACATTGTCTGAAAATGGTGTTCCGCTTGTTTCTGAGAAAATCAAAGCAAATGAAAATATTTGGTATATAATGGATCATTTCAAACAATTTATTCCGGTACCACTTAATACCAATGAAGTATTGGCTATGCAAATGTTGAAATCAAATTTAACCATTTTCAAGGATACTCAAATTGAAGATGATGTTGACAACCTTATAAAAAAATAGACCAAATTGTTCCTGAAGAAGTATTTTTGGAGTTAGAGAATTCAACATCTGAAAATCTATTTGAAAATTATTCAAAAGCCCAATATGATTATTCAAATCACAATAGAACTATATCCGATTTAATAATTGCAATTACTGAAAAGAAACAATGCAAAGTACTGTATCATAATCAATCTAAAAATGAACATACCAATTTTTCATTTGAGCCAGTAAAACTCATCTATTACAACGGCGGATTATATATAATAGTTTACATCCGAAAACATTCATCATTCATTTTTTTAGCAGTGCATCGCATTGAAAAACTAACTTTGCTTAAAACAACATTTACAGATGGTCATAATTTTGATGAAAAGCGATTTATGAAAAACAGGTTTGGGCTCTATTCAGGTAAGCCAATAGAGATTAAACTTAGATTTGATAAATCTATTTCTCATTATATTGATGGACGAAACTGGCATCATACACAAGAAATAGGTAAGTATAAATCGGGTGATTTATGGATTACTTTGTTTACAGGTATTACCCCTGAGTTAATTGGTTGGATTTTAAGTTGGGGAAATAATGTGAAGGTTCTAACACCAATTGATTTAAAAAGAAAAATAACTACATCTCTTATTGATACTATAAAGAAATATAAATAAATACTCCCAATGCGACACATCCTGTCTGTTTAGCTTCTTAGTTTCTATTTGAAAATAATTGATTATATTACAAATATACCAAGGAGAAATATGAAAACACAAAATCAAGCACAAGACACACTACTTCAAATTGCTAATTATTTTGATGATGAATATATTAGTGAAAATAAAAAAATAAACCCTAATTCAAAAGAGTTAAAAAAACTGACTCAATCATTTAACGAAATCCCTTCATTTAAAAGCTATCAATTAACCCATAATGATATTATCCTTATTTCAATTTCGTGGATGTCACATGTAAATTCACAACACTCTCGTGTTGAACCCATTGAATTACTTACACACATTTTTTGTGATAAATCTGAATGTGTTAAACAATTAGATATCATTATCAATCTATTACAAACCCAAATACATCATTTGAAACAAAAATAATACGGGCAAAAACCACAGCCA
>CAYNTS010000061.1:0-12771 GCA_964400495.1 uncultured bacterium
AATAAAGTAGAGTGATAGAATAAACTATTTTGCCAATTCTGAATGCTTGAAATATTTAAAAAATATTGGACTAAATTAGAATTATAAAACACATCTAAAAGTAAGATGCTACCTTTTAACAGTATTGTAAAAATAGAAGTGAAAAATACTGTCATACATAAAAGTAGTAAGCCATAAAAAGCAAATTTATACCAATATTTCCAAAACATCGAATATAAGTTAGATACTCTATCAAATTGACTTTCTGTTCGTAAACAGGAGAGACTTGGTGAAATAATTACCCCCAATAGTGCAACCAATATTGAATAAATCATAAAAGAAGCAATGAGTAAATGGATTGGGTATAGAGCTCCATATAACACTGTTTTTAAAATAAAATATCCTGAAATTTTAGCTATAATCCATTCAATACCACTAAAAAATAGTACAATAATTAGCACACCAATTGGAGGAAATAGTATATCATTTGATTTCTTAAATGCAGTAGAAAAAGTATCAAAAATATTTTTAAACTCTATTCGCTTTAACAAGTCAAGGGTTGTTTGAGATATGCAAGAATTAACGATTAATGTTAATGCTAGAGCAATACCGCCTAACACATAGTAAATAGATTGAGGTAAATTTATTTGATGATGTAACTTAAACAGCAGGTAAATTGGGAGAGCAGTGAGTGTGCCGAAAAAAATATTTCGGAATTTTATACCAAATTTTATAGCGTATTTTAAATCGGTTAAATTATGTTTTATTTCGAAGGGCAAAAGTGTAGATTTGTTTGATAATTCATCATTTGACATTATCAATCCAGATATCATTCCCTCTTAATTTGGTAAGCTTATTCTTTACAGCGTTAGCAGTTGATTCATCCTTAAAGCTTCCAACCCTAACTCTCCACCAGACAGCATCTTTTTTTGTAATATAAATACGTTGAGTATATGCATCAAACCCTAAATCAACTAATTCCAATTGATCTTTTCTGGCTTCTTCAAGAGAAGGCCAAGCAGCCACTTGAATGGTTAGATTTTTTTGTACCTTTGGTTTAGGTGGAGCTTGTTTTCTAATTGGTTTTGGCTTCGGTTTTTTCACTTCTTTTTTTGCAACCTGCTTTTTGGGTGCTTCTTTAATAGGTTGAGTTTCAGCAATTTCAATATATTTGTTATCGTTTATTATTTCAACAAGTTTAGCTGTAAAAAGAAATTCTTCTTCATGCAGTACCTCTCCACCAATTGATTCAACTGTTAAATTAATTTGATATTCACCCTCAATATCTGGAGTGAAAAGCATTACATTACGCTCAATTTTAAAATTAGCTCTACTTTCAGATGGACCTTCCGGAGGTGACCACGCAAAAGTATAGTTTTCAGGGTTGTTTTGAAACTGTGCAGAATGGACCTTTACAGTTCTATTTACGTCAATAACTCTCCGCTCAACTGTTGAGTCGCATGATGAAAGAAATAATACTACAAATATGATTATAAAAGCCCGTTTTAGCACAATTTACCCCTTATTGATTAGCAATAAGTTCCGATTCTGTAAAGAAAAAAGCAATCTCTTTTTCAGCATTTTCATCAGAATCTGACCCATGTACAGCATTTTCGCCCAAACTTGTTGCAAAATCCTTACGGATAGTCCCTTCATTAGCATCATCTGGATTTGTAACACCGATAGTAGTTCTCCATTCGGTAACTGCATTTTCTTTTTGTAGCGCTAAAACCATACATTGACTTGATGACATAAACTCTGTTAACTCACCATAAAATGGCCGTTCAGCATGAACTGCATAAAATCCTTCAGCTTGTTGTTTTGTAAGTTTCGTAATTTTTGCACCTAAAACTGTAAAATTAGCTTTCAAAATTCTATCAAAAATTTGACCAGTATAATTATTTTTTACTGCATCAGGCTTGATTATTGCAAATGTTCTATTACCCATGTTTCCCCTTTAATTAAATTGTTACTTCGGTATGCTTTAAAGCGTGTTTCATTTTTGCACCAATTTCTGCTACAGATTCACAGACATCAATACCACATTCTTTCATTATTCTCATTTTGGCTTCAGCTGTATCGTCACCACCAGAGACAATTGCACCAGCATGTCCCATTCTTCGTCCAGGAGGAGCCGTTTGACCAGCTATGAATCCAACTATTGGTTTTGTCATATTATCTTTTGCCCAACGAGCCGCTTCAATTTCCATTTGTCCACCAATTTCGCCAATTACTACAACACCTTCAGTTGCATCATCCGCTTGGAATAATTCTAATGCCTTTTTCATATCGGTACCTATAATTGGATCACCACCAATACCTAAAGCAGTAGTTTGTCCTAAACCTTCATCAACCAATTGACCGATTGCTTCATAGGTGAGTGTACCAGATTTTGAAACAACCCCAATATTACCTTTCTTGGTAATAAATCCGGGCATAATACCCATTTTACATTCATCTACTGTTATAATTCCAGGGCAGTTTGGTCCAACAACTTGCGTACTGTTTTCAGTAATTATTCTCTTAACCTGAACCATATCTTGTACTGGAATTCCTTCGGTAATACATACTACCACTTCAATCCCTGCCATAGATGCTTCTATAACTGCTTCTGCTGCAAATGGTGGTGGAACAAAAATAATTGACGCATTTGCTCTTGACGCATTTTTAGCTTCTTCTACAGAATTAAATACTGGCACTCTACCATCTAATGCCATTTGTCCACCTTTTCCTGGGGTTACACCACCAACCACTTTTGTGCCATATTCAAGCATCTGTGTTGCATGGAATGTTCCCTCTGAACCAGTAATTCCTTGTACAATTACCTTCGTATCTTTATTAATTAATATTGACATAAAATCCTCTTATTGATTTTGAGTAGCATTCACTACTTTTTCAGCAGCATCTTGCATACTTTCTGCAGGAATAATTGAAACTCCTGAATTTGCTAATATTTCTTTGGCTTCGATTGCATTTGTACCTTCAAGTCGGACTACAACAGGTACAGTTAAATGCAAATCTTTAACTGCTTGAACGACACCGTTTGCTACGCGATCACACCGAACAATTCCACCAAAAATATTGATCAAAACTGCTTTAACATTTTTATCACTTAAAATGATTTTAAAACCATTTTTAACTGTATCAACGTTTGCAGTACCGCCAACATCTAAGAAGTTTGCTGGTTCACCACCTGATAATTTGATAATATCCATAGTAGCCATTGCAAGACCCGCACCATTAACCATACATCCCACATTACCATCTAGTTTTATATAGTTTAAATCAAATTTGCTTGCTTCAACTTCTGTTGGGTCTTCTTCGTGCAAATCTCTCATATCTGCAATAATTTCTTGACGATACATTGCATTACTATCAAAATTGAATTTTGCGTCAAGAGCAACAATATCACCTTCATCCGTTTTAACTAACGGATTAACCTCAACTAACGATGAATCAGTTCCGCGATAGCAAGTGTACATTTGCATAAAAATTTTAGTCGCTTGTTTGAATGCTGACCCTGATAATCCAAGTCCAAATGCAAGTTTTCTTGCTTGATATGATTTCATACCAATGAGTGGGTTTATCCACGTTTTGATAATTTTTTCAGGTGTTTCTTCAGCGACTTTCTCGATTTCCATTCCACCTTCAGTTGACACCATAAAAACATCCATACCTTTTCCTCTATCAAGAGTAATTGCGGCATAATATTCTGAGTCAATATCCAGAGCTTCAGTAATATATACTTTACGAACCAATTGCCCAGCTGGACCTGTTTGATGCGTAACTAAATTCATTCCTAAAATATTGTTTACATTTTTAAGAGCATCTTCTTTTGATGGTGAATATTTAACGCCGCCACCTTTTCCACGACCACCGGCATGGATTTGGGCTTTTACGACAACTGCATCCGAGTTAAAATCAGCTTTTACTTTATCTATGGTTGTTTCAGCATCGTTTATAGATTCAATTACATATCCATCTTGAATTGGGATTCCAAAATCTTTTAATATCTGTTTTCCTTGATATTCATGTATTTTCATGCATTATCCTTCTTTATTTTTAACAATTCGTGTTCCGGCATTACCTTCAAGGGCATCTTTTACTTTATCAATTGATGTAATCACAACGGATGAACCATGATATTTCAAAAAATAAATTGCTGATCGAAGTTTGGGTTCCATTGTGCCTCTCCCAAAATGACCTTCATTCATCCATGTTTCAATTTGTTTTGCACTCGCTTCATGAATAGGGGTTTCATTTTCCTGTTTAAAATTGAGAAAAATATTATCCACATCCGTAATAATATACATTTCTTGTGCTTTAATTATTCGACCCAAAAGTGCAGTGGTCATATCCTTGTCAACTACACCATCTAATCCTTCAAGGTTTCCAAATTCATCATTGTAAGCAGGGATTCCACCACCACCACCGGCAATTACAATTGATCCAAAATCAACAAGATGTTTAATTGATTTTCCGTTGAAAATATATAATGGGGTAGGGGAAGGTACTACTCGTCTAAATTCACCTTTTTCCTGTTCTTTCAAAAGCCAACCATATTTTTGAGTAAGCTCCTGAGATTCAACAGCATTGTATCGTTTGCCAATAAACTTACTTGGTGATTTTATTGCAGGATCATCTTTATCCACTTTCATTTGTGAAATAAATGAAACAACTTCTCTATCTGATTTTTCAGAATACAGTGCATTTTGGAGTGATTGTTGAATCATATACCCCATTGCACCTTGAGTATTAGCAACCAAAACACCTAATGGAAGCGAAGGAGTTGTATCCTCTGCTACTTCATTTTTCAAAAGTTCTGCTCCAACTTGAGGTCCGTTTCCATGTGTAATACATATTTTATAATCTGCACGTACAAAATGCATTACCGCTTTTAAGCTTTCTCGGGTATGCTCAAATTGTTGCTGGATTGTCCCAACTTCATTTTTTGGGGAAAGCGCATTTCCACCCAATGCAATCATTACTGTTTTAGGTCTAGCGTTCATTTTTTGGTAATTATTTTTCTTCCAAAAATGGATATCGGTAATCTGTCGGTGGAACAAATGTTTCTTTAATAGTTCGTTGAGATGCCCACCGAAGTAAATTAACTGCAGAACCTGCTTTATCATTTGTTCCTGATGCTCTTGCACCACCAAATGGTTGTTGTCCTACAACAGCGCCCGTTGGCTTATCGTTTATGTAAAAATTACCAGCAGAATTTTCGAGTAGTTTTGTTCCTACAATAATGGCATATCTATCTTTTGAAAAAATAGCACCTGTTAATGCGTAGGGAGATGTTGAATCAACTAATTTACACACATCTTCCCATGATTCATCGTAAATGTAAATTGTAAGCACAGGACCAAAAATTTCTTCTTCCATAGTTTTGAAATGAGGATTAGTAGTCACAATTGTAGTTGGCTCAATAAAATATCCTGTAGATTTATCGTAATTTCCACCAGTTAAAATTTCAGCATCATTTGCATTTTTAGCAAAATCAATATAAGATGTGATGCTATCAAAGGCAGATTCATCAATTACTGCGTTAAGAAAATTTGTAAAGTCTTCTGGGTCACCCATTGTAAGTGTTGCAACATCCCTTATAAATTTTTCTTTTACAGCACCCCAAAGTGATTTTGGAATATAACAACGAGATGCTGCCGAACATTTTTGACCTTGATATTCAAATGCACCACGAAGCATTCCTGTTGCTACTACATCAGAATCTGCAGATTCATGTACCACAATAAAATCTTTACCACCTGTTTCGCCAACAATTCGAGGGTATGTTTTATATGTTTGAATATTATCACCAACTGTTTTCCACATTCCTTGGAATACCTCTGTAGAACCCGTGAAATGAATTCCTGCTAAATGTTCGCTAGCCAATACGGGATTACCAACTTGACCACCAGAACCTGGTATAAAGTTAATCACACCATCGGGTACTCCAGCTTCTTTAAAAAGTTTCATGAGAAAATATCCAGAATACACTGCTGAAGAAGCAGGTTTCCAAAGAGCAACATTACCCATTAACGCAGGTGCAGATGATAGATTTCCTGCAATAGATGTGAAGTTAAATGGTGTTACTGCAAATACGAACCCTTCTAATGGACGATATTCAACACTATTCCACATTCCATCTGGTGAATAAGGTGGTTGTTCTGCATAAATTTCTTGTAAATATTCACAATTGAAATTGAAAAAGTCAATCAACTCACATGCAGAATCAATTTCAGCTTGAAATGCATTTTTACTTTGATTTAGCATAGTTGCAGCATTGATAATATCACGACAAGGTCCTTGAAGGAGAGATGCTGCTTTTTTAAATACTCTCACGCGTGCTTCCCAAGGAGTAGATGCCCATGCTTTTCTTGCTTCAAGAGCAGATTCAATTGCCATAGCTACTTCTTTTTCACCAGCTTTGTGGTATGTAGCTAAAACATGTTTATGATTGTGTGGGATTACACATTTTCCCATATTTCCTGTTTTAATTTCTTTACCACCAATAATAATTGGGATTTCAATTTGCTCTGATTTCATTTTAGCAATAGTTGCTTTTAATGATTGTTTTTCTGAAGAGCCAGCACTATAACTTTTAATAGGTTCGTTTACTGCTTTTGGTACATTTACAATTGAATTACTCATAAAATCATCCTGCCTTATAATTAAAAAATGAAAATTGCCATAAAATACAGCTTAGAAAATTACCAATTTTATTAATCAGTGAACAAGAAAAAGGATACAAGTTATTCTTAATTTAACTTTAATTGTATTTTAATATTGTTGCAATTTAGGAGTAGTAATCTGGAGAAAAAATGATTTCAATTCATCCAACAAGTGGTGAAAAAATAAAAGAATATAAAACATTTTCTAATGTTGAGGTGTCATCAATTTTAGATGATGTAAATATTGCATATCATTCATGGAGAAAAACAAACTATGATAACCGTGCACAATATTTAAATCATTTAGCTAAGGTGCTTCGGAATAATTTTGTAGAGCTTGCAAAACTTATAACGTTAGAAATGGGTAAACCCATTGCTGAATCAAAATCAGAAATAGAAAAATGTGCGTGGGTATGTGAATTTTATGCTGAAAATGGCGAGTCATTTCTACAGGATGAGCATATTCAAACAGATTTTACTCAGAGTTTTATATCGTTCGAACCAATTGGAACTGTCCTTGCAGTTATGCCATGGAATTTTCCATTTTGGCAGGTGTTCCGTTTTTTAGCACCTAATTTAATGGTGGGCAATACTGCTGTTTTAAAGCATGCTTCAAATGTGTCTAGTTGTGCGTTAAAGATTGAAGAAATTGTTAAAGAAGCTGGTATTCCTCAAAATGTTTTTAGAACATTGTTAATAGATTCCTCGCAGGTTGAGTTAGTTATTCAACATTCGAATATTCAAGCAGTTACATTAACTGGAAGTGAATCAGCAGGAAGTTCAGTAGCAAGTATTGCCGGTAGAGAAATAAAAAAGACTGTATTGGAATTAGGTGGGGCAGATCCATTTATTATTCTAGATGATGCGAATATTAAAGATTGTGTAAATACTGCAATAAGTGCGCGTTTTTTGAACACAGGTCAATCCTGCATAGCTGCAAAACGATTTATTGTTTTAGAATCTATATTAGATAAATTTATTGAATTAGTTCTAGAAAAAATGAAATTGCTTAAAGTGGGAGATCCTTTTGAAGAAACGACCCACATTGGACCATTAGCAAAACAAGTGTTTGTTGATGAAATTAATGAACAAGTGCAACAATCTATTTCGATGGGTGCTCATTTATTATTTGGTGGCAAATCAATAGATGGAAGAGGATTCTTTTATGAACCCACATTATTAACAAATTGTAATCAAGATATGCCTGTAATGAATGAGGAAACATTTGGACCTGTGTTAAGCATTATTTCTGCCAATAGTGAGGAAGAAGCAATTAAAATTGCTAATAATTCGGAACTTGGTTTAGGTGGGTGTGTGTGGACACAAAATATTAAAAAAGGAATCCAGTTAGCAAGGCAAATTGAAACAGGAGCAGTGTTTATAAATGATATGACCAAATCTGACCCTAGATTACCTTTTGGAGGTATAAAAAAATCAGGTTATGGAAGAGAATTATCTAGAGAAGGAATCAGAGAGTTCACTAATGTCAAGACTATTGTAGTAAAAGAATAATAGTTTCATTTTGTTTGGTTGAAACTACAATTAATATTTTACTTTTTTAATTGAATAAAACTTTCAGTATATTCAATGCCATGATTCCCCATGAAATTATTGAAATATTCAGCCAACTTTGGTGGCAAACCAATATAATTACCATCGCAATAATTGTTGGTATGATTTATTTCTGCAGACAATTAAACGATGAGAACAACCAATTATTCAGCAAAATAATTGGTATTATTTTAATATCACGGGTATTTGTGTACCATTCTTACATGATTACAACAGGAGTGTGGACAGTTGAATCCAGTTTACCTTTACAAATGTGTGGGATTACTTCAATTTTATCTGGAATTGTACTCCTTTGGAGAAATCAATTTGCGTATGAAATTTTATTCTATTGGGGGATTACCGGGGCATTTCATTCATTTTTATCCCCCGAATTTACGACTGGAATGAATGGGTATTTATTTGTTGACTATTATATTTCTCACGGTGGAATTATGTTTTCGGCATTATACTTAACTATAATTGCTCGAATGCGTCCTCGACAAATATCTTGGCTTAACATATTTTTGTTTACCCAAATAGTATTACCTACAATTGGAACAGTAAATTATTTGTTAGATGCTAACTATATGTATTTGGCACAAGCACCTATTGCAAATAATCCATTTATTTTTACGAGAGAATGGCCATGGTATATTCTAGGATTAGAATTTGCAGCTATCTTACATTATATGATTATCTATATCCCAATTGGATTAGAATATAGAAAGAAAAGACTAATTGCCTATATTTCAACCGTTTAATTCACTTCATTTACAAATACTTGGAATTATTTTATTATGTTGGATTTTTATTCCATTCATAGGGTTGAAATATTTTAATTCCAAAGTTGTTCTTTACACTTCTTGGTTGTTTGCATTCTTAACATTTGGACAAGAAATGTCTATGATTTGGTTTCGACTTGATAATGGAAGTTTTGATATATCAAAAAATTTACCAATTCATTTATGTAGTTTTGCGGTATTTTGCTCTTCTTATGCATTGATAACTAAAAATCAAACTGCTTTTGAATTGGCATTTTTTTGGGGATTAGCAGGTACTTTTCAATCTTTAATGACTCCAACACCTGAAAAACCCTTTCCCAATTTAGAATTCAATATATTTTTCTTTTCTCATGCCATGATAATTTTGAATGTGCTATGGCTTGTTACCGTTCAAAAAATGAAATTACGTAAGTCAATTTGGATAAGAGTATTCATAATTACAAATAGTTTAGCTGTTATTATAGGGTGTACTAATTGGTTTCTAAAATCAAATTATATGTATTTGTGTCAAAAACCACCTGTGAACCATGTATTGTTAATTGGAAAAGAACCATTTCATATTGTTACATTTGAAATTTCTGCAATCTTATTTTTCTATGGACTTTATAGGGTAATGTTAAAATTTGATAGAGTACACCTAAACGAAAGAATTTCTGCATGAATTCCTTTGCAATGTATGGGTATTCACATCTTGTAGCTTTAATTATCAGTCTAGTTTTGGCGATACTTGTACCATATTTTGGGTTGAAGTTCCCTCAAAAAGCTCATATCATTGGGAAAATGATTGCTATAATAATAGTCATTAGTGAAATTATTCGCCGATTAAATTTTGTGTCGATTGATATTTTTGATATTACTCGACATTTGCCACTTCATCTTTGTCCAATTTCTGTTCCATTTGTTGCTTATATGTTATGGACAAAATCAAAACGATTGTTTGAAATAACATATTTTTGGGTGTTGATTGGAACTCTTCAGGGTATTATCACTCCAGATTTAACAATTGACTTCCCACAATTTGAATATTTTGGTTATTTTATTGAACATTCTGGTTTAGTTTTGGCAGTGATTTATGCCTCAGTTGTCTATGGAATTAGGTTAACATATAAATCTATTTTTGTTTCATTGTTTTGGTTAAACATAGTCTTCATTTGTCTGTTTCCAATTAATTATTTCCTTGATTCAAACTATATGTGGATGATGGGTAAACCTCCCGTTGAATCTCTCTTGGACATTTTAGGACCATGGCCTTGGTACTTATTATCATGTGAATTTATTGCAATTGGAATGGGATATTTTTTTCTGCTTCCAATTCGTGAAAAATAACCAGTTATTTTAATACGACAATAAAGTCGTAAATTAATGGTAGTGTTAATTGGATAATTATTTATGATTCGATATCATATTCATATAACTGGAGCAGTTCAAGGTGTGGGTTTTAGACCCTTTGTCTATAATTTAGCAAATTCCTTATCTGTTGCTGGCAACGTAAGTAATACCTCTCAAGGTGTATTTATTGAAGCACAACAAACATCAAATATAATTGAACTATTTATAGAAAAATTACAAACTGATGCTCCAAATATTTCTCAAATTGAATCTGTAATATCACATAAAATCCAAGAAGTAGAAAATGAATCCGATTTTATCATTATTGAAAGTGATTCATACGGTGAGAAAACAGTAACTGTTTTACCAGATTTAGCTACTTGTCCTGACTGTTTAGAAGATATCTATGATTCAAAAAACAGACGCTATTTATATCCATTTACAAATTGTACAAATTGTGGTCCTAGATTTTCGATAATTAACGAAATTCCCTATGATCGGAAATATACAGAAATGCATTCTTTTGAAATGTGTGAAGATTGTGAAAAGGAGTACACAAACCCAAATGATAGACGGTTCCATGCACAACCAAATGCGTGCCCAAAATGTGGCCCCCAAATATCTGTAGATTCAATTGCTAATATTCAACAAGATTTAAAGGATGGGAAAATTCTTGCACTCAAGGGGTTGGGAGGATATCAATTACTATGTGATGCAAGTTCAGATGATGTAGTACAATTATTACGCCACAGAAAAAGAAGAGAAAAAAAACCTTTTGCGATAATGGTTGACTCCATTGAAACAGTAAAGGAATTCTGTATTGTTTCCGAGGATGAGTTACAACTTTTGCAATCATATTCTGCCCCTATTGTGTTGTTAAAGTTAAAAAATAATTTTCTAAAATTAATTTCGAGTAAGATCTCAAATAATAACCCAAATATTGGCGTGATGTTACCCTATACTCCCTTACATCATCTATTATATGCATCAACACAAACTGAAAACTCTCTGAAAATTCTGGTGTGTACTTCGGGAAATTATCATGATGAACCTATTTCTGTTAAAAACGATGATGCAAAATCAAAGTTAAACGAAATTGCAGATGTTTTTTTACATCACAACCGACCAATTGCAAGACAGGTTGATGATTCCGTCGTTAGAAATACTCAATTTGGTATTCAATATTTTAGAAGAGCACGGGGTTATTCTCCATTTTCAATCAAAACTAACACGGATGGACCAGCAATCTTGAGTGTTGGAGCTCATTTGAAAAATACTATTTCTATTTCTCACGGGAATCGAATTATTTGTAGTCAACATATTGGTGATTTAGCAAACAGTGAATCATATCAGGCATTTTTAAATATTATAGATGATTTACCAAGATTATATGATATAAAACCGGAAGTAGTGGTTTGCGATAAACACCCTGATTATTTATCATCTAAATTTACTCATTCATTTGGTTTGCCAGTAATTGAAGTACAGCATCACCATGCACATATTGGTTCTGTTATGGCTGAAAACAACTGTTCTGAACCAGTTTTTGGAATTGCATGGGATGGTACTGGATTCGGCGACGATAATACAATTTGGGGTGGTGAGTTTTTGGTTTGCGAAAACGAACATTTTGAAAGATGGGGACATTTACAAACATTTCCTCTTCCGGGTGGTGATTTAACTGCAAAGGAACCTCAACGCAGTGCTTTGGGATTATTATCTTTATTTGAAACTAACTTTACATTCAATACAATATGGTCTAAAAATGAAATACAAGTGTTTCAAAATATGATTCAAAATCGTATCAATTCACCCTTAACTTCGAGTATTGGTCGTTTATTTGATGGTATTGCTTCACTGCTTGGTCTTAGCCATTTGAACTCATTTGAGGGACAATCGGCAATGGAATTAGAATTTATTGCTGACCTCAAAGAAGAGAAGTTTTACGAAGTAACATGGAATGAAAATATTTTGTGCATTGAAAGTTTGTTAACCCAAATAATAAATGATATTAAATCTGATGTAGGGAAAGATAAAATTTCGGCTAAATTTCATAATTCGTTGGTAAAAAGTATGGTCGATGCAGTTAAAATATCTAAGATGAAACAAGTTGCAATAAGTGGAGGAGTGTTCCAAAATAAAATACTTTTTGAGCGAAGTATTACCGCCTTAGAATCTGAAGGAATTAAAGTATTTCGAAATATTCAATCCCCAACTAATGATGGTGGAATTTCCATAGGTCAAGCATATATTGCATCGCTAGGTTTGTAGATTTATCATAGAGAAAGTCAGATGAAAAACCCCCTTATAATATCAAGTTTCCTTATAATAAAAGTTAACCATAATGGAATCGATGCTTTTGACCTGCCCCCCCAAAAAAAAAGTTGTACCAAGTGTTATGATTTTCCTACAAAAAAACGGACACCAAAAGAAGTCATACAGCCCATCTGTAATTTAAT
>CAYNTS010000062.1:0-12489 GCA_964400495.1 uncultured bacterium
AAAATACTTTAGTTTTGTGAGTTTTGTCACATTAGTAATGATTCCTAAAATTATTTATCTAATATTGTTTATTAATTCAACTATGTTTATTAAATTACTGCCCTTAAAAGACAAGGATATTATATAATTTTTGAATAATTTAAGTAAATATATTATTGTTCTAGGTTCTGGATTGTTAGTTATAATGTGTAATTGTTTAATTGCAAATGAAATCACACCTTACCAATCAAATAGTACAATAAATCCAACATCAATGAATGTCCAAGGACTAATACCATTAAATAATGGAGCCAATTTAGTGAGTTTCAATATCTTGCCAGAAAATACAAATATTTCAAGCGTATTTGAAAGTTTAGGTGATACAACTCTCGTAATATTCTCTGAGAGTAGTTTGGCAGTTAATAATGGAAATAATCAGTGGGTAGGTGGGTTAGATACAATATCAGATTCACTTGGATATTGGATTATTGTTTCAGAGAATACAAATTTAATTTATCAAGGTAGTTCTGAAACTCCTCCAACATATAATCTCCATTATGCAAATAACTTAATTTCGTATCCTTTTAGCGCAAGTCAACTAATTGTAGATGCACTTGATAGTTCAGTATTAAATAACCTTACAGCTATTTTTGGGGGTGGTAATGCTTATGTAAAAATAGATGATAATTGGTATGGCAGTTTAAGAGCATTTAATCCAGATAAAGGTTATTGGTTTAGTTCAAGTACTTTTTTCAATTTCCAATATAATGACCCATCAACCCAACGGTATTTACAAGAACCCGTTAATGAAATTAGAATTAGGGATGATTTAGTAGTAAACCAATCAACTCAACAATCATTTTATATGGTGAAAGATGCAATGAGTAACGGTAATCCCATTAATGAAGATGAAATAATTTGTGCATATTGTAATGATAAATTAGTCGGTTATAGATATTGGAGTGGTGAATATACTGATGTCCCTGCAATGGGGGATGACAATAGATTATATTCAACTGGATATTGCCAATTGGGTGATGAAGTGAAATTCACAATTTTAGATGATGAAACAAATACCCAAAAAGAAATGTTGGTTTTAACCGGGAGTGCGGACTGGCAATTTAGCCAATATACAGTTATAAGATTAACCGATGTACAAAAAGGTGATGTTACCCAAGATTATATTCTCAATGTTCAAGATATTATACCAATTATTGACCACATTTTATTGTTAAATGGGGAGCTAACAAACGACCAATTAATTATTGCAGATATGTTTAATGATGGAATAATTAATGTTACAGATATTGTAATGATTGTTGAAACCATTCTAAACTAACTAAATTACTTCTTCCTTACGTTCCCTTCTCGGTAAATTCTCCGCATGAAATTAATAAATAGATATATTCTTAAAGAACATTTACCTCCATTCATAATGGCATTATCCGTTCTACTTTTTGTACTACTTGCAAACTTTTTACTTAGAAGTATTGATAAGTTTTTAGGTAAGGGACTTGAAATCACCTTGCTACTTGAATATATATTTTTAAATCTTGCGTGGATTTTAGCTTTAGCAGTTCCTATGGCAGTACTCGTTTCCACCATGATGGCGTATGGTCGTTTGTCTGCCGATAATGAAATTGGGGCAATGCGAGCATCCGGGGTTGGTTATGGAAAACTCATATTTCCGGCAATAATTTTTGGAATACTAATAACAATATTAATGACTATTTTCAATAATTGGTACCTTCCAGAAATGAATCACAAGGCACGATTACTTTCTGCTGATTTTAGTCGAAAACGCCCCGATTTAGAATTTGATTCTGGATATTTTATTAATGCACTCCCTGACCATACAATTCTACTCGGTGGTCGTAATGAAGAAATATTTTTAGATATCATAATTTTCAATACTGATAAAACATCATCTAATAATACAGTTACTGCTGAAACAGGAACTATTGAAACAATTGATGATGGAGTTATATTGCATTTACAAAACGGAGTAATCCATGAACTCGCTGGGCAGGATGATGAATATCGCCAGATTTATTTTGAAAATTATGATGTTGTTATTCCGGTAGATAATTTGGTGATGCAACGACGTGATAGCAAAATTCGTGGTGACAGAGAAATGACCTATGAGATGATTCAGAAAAAAATTGCATCCTTTGAAGATAAAATTGAAAATGTTCGTGAACGAATTGACAACCGTCTCAATAGTGAAGCAGAATTAAATATTTTACATCGAAAATCTGAAGATATTATTAATACTCAATTAGACCATTATGAACTCACTATGCTTGACTCACTCAAGAGCGAAGATGTTACAGTGATGGGGAATTTTAAACGACGACTGCGTAATCTCAAACGGGGTATAAAAAGTGATTTCACATTAATTGGTTCGTATGAAAAATCAATAAGTAAATATTTGGTAGAGCTTCACAAAAAGTTTTCTATCCCGTTTGCCAGTATCATTTTTATTTTGATTGGTGCACCTCTTGGTATCATGTCTAAAAAAGGTGGATTTGCCTTAAGTATGGCATTTAGTTTGGGATTTTTCATTATTTACTGGGCGTTTTTAATAGGTGGAGAAGAATTTGCAGACCGTGGGTTACTATCACCAATTACATCCATGTGGTTGCCTAATGTAATTTTAGGAATCATTGGATTATATTTATACTATACAATTTCACGAGAACAACAGTTCTTTAATTTTGAATTGTTAAATGTATTTAAGTTAAAAAATGGAAAAAATGATTAAATCATTTCAAGGGGCAACTCCCCAATTACACGATACTGTATTTGTATCTGAAAATGTGAGCATTATTGGGGATGTTACGATTGATTCCGAAACTAATGTTTGGTTTGGAACTGTTATTCGTGGTGATATGAACTCTGTCACAATTGGGAAGCGAACAAATATACAAGATAATACTACAATTCATGTTACAACTGAAATGGGTCCAACAGTTATTGGAGATGAAGTAACAATTGGACATAATGCAATTGTGCATGGTTGCATTCTTGAAAACAGATGTTTAGTTGGAATGGGGTCTGTAATTTTGGATAATGCAGTAATAGGTGAAGGTGCAATTATTGGAGCGGGTGCAGTAGTTCCACCAAACAAAATTATTCCACCAAAAACAATGTGGATGGGAGTTCCCGCAAAATATATCAGGGATGTTAGCGATGCAGAGTTTAATGATAATGTAGGTAACGCCCAACATTATATTAATTTTGCAGATAAATTTAAAGAAGATTCCAAATGAAACTCCCTTTTGAATACATTCAATCAAAAGCCCAAAAACAAGAACATACTGATGAAGATATTCATGCGATTGTAAATCAATTTACCGAAGGAATAATCCCTGATTACCAAATGTCTGCATGGTTAATGGCTGTACTCCAAAATGGAATGACCCACCAAGAGACACTTGCTTATACCCACGCAATGTTATATTCAGGAGTACAATTGGATTTTTCGCATCTCCATGGGTTTGTAATTGACAAGCATAGTACAGGTGGAGTGGGAGATAAAATTTCTCTCATTTTAGGACCCATTTTAGCAGCATGTGAATGTTATGTACCCATGCTATCTGGTCGAGGACTTGGACATACTGGTGGAACTATGGACAAACTAGAATCAATTCAGGGATATCAAACATCATTGTCACTTGATACATTTAAGCGTAATGTTAAAGAATGTGGAATTTCTATTATGGGACAAACCGATGATATATGTCCGGCAGATAAGAAAATTTATGCTCTCCGAGATGTAACTGCAACGGTTGCCTCAAATCCACTTATTTGCGGAAGTATAATGAGTAAGAAAATTGCTGAGGGTATCCAAGGATTGGTATTGGATATTAAAGTTGGTAACGGTGCATTTATGAAAACTATAGATGAAGCAAAATTACTCGGCTCATTGCTAACTGAAGTAGGTGAATTATATGGGCTCAAAATGAGTGTTCATTATTCAGATATGAATCAGGTATTGGGAAATACTGCTGGTTTATGGTGTGAGGTCCAAGAAAGTATGGATGTTCTTCAAGGTGGTGGTCCTAAAGATGTAATTGCCCTTACAAAATTACTATGTAAAAATGCTCTTGAGCTAGCTGGCTTAGATAATGCTGAACAGAAAGTTCAATCCGTTGTAGATGATGGTTCCGCCTATGAAGTTTTTGAAAAAATGGTCTGTGCTCATGGTGGTTCATTAGAAAAATCAAGCAAAGTCCCGAAGTGTGAAATTATTGTTAAAGCTAAATTTTCTGGCAAAATTATTACCATGGATACTGAACAAATTGGTTTTGCTGTGATTGAAACAGGTGCAGGACGCAAGAAACAAGGTGATGTTCTTGATATGTCTGCTGGAATTATTTTCAATAAAAAAGTAGGTGACTCAGTTGAAAAAGGTGAAGAACTTTGTAGAATATTTGGAGAGAATGAGAAAAAGCTTGAATTTGCTAAGGAGATTTTACTAAAAAGTTTTATAGTTAATAATGAGTGTTGAATACTTCAAAAGTAATAGTTAAATTTATTCCATGAAAAATCTTATCATATCTGCATTTGGACCTGATCAAACAGGAATTGTTTCTCGATTAACTGGGGTAATTTCTCACCATGGGGGGAATGTTGAAGATAGTCGAATGACCCGACTTGGGAGCGATTTTGCAATGTTACTTTTAGTCTCAGTCCCCAACGATTGGGTTGAATCTCTTAGTGTAGCGTTGCAATCTATAGATGGATTGACAATATCAACAAAATCTACAAAACTTTCTGAGAATAAACCACTTACCGTAACACATTCTATTCATTTATCAGGTGCAGATCATGAGGGAATTGTACATAAAGTAACTGATTTTTTTGCTGAACATCATATCAATATTGAAGAAATGGAAACAAGCACATCCAATGCCCCTGTATCTGGAACCATTTTATTCACGCTCAATGCACGAGTTTCCTGTTCATCTTTCGAAAAGGACTTAATTCATAAATTAATTGATTTAGGTGACTCATTAGGTGTTGAGATTATTGTGACTCCAGTTGCAGAATAATTGATTGGATATTAGATATTAGATATTGGATACTTGCTATTACTCTTTAAACTATTTACTAAAAACTACTTATCTTTAAATCGTGAAAAAGGACTCGAATGTTTTTGACAACTTTCTCTGGGTTTATTGTTTTTTAAAAATTTACTTTTTTCAGTTTTACACCATCGAGTAGCTTTATCATGTGTATCTTTACAAATGTCCATTTCAACAATCCCATTTGGCGTATCCCAATCTAATGTTGAATCTAAGATTATTTCAGAATCTAAATATTTGTATTCACCTGTATCATAAATATTTTTTATAGAACGAGCAAAAATAGGCAATGCAGCACTAGAACCATATTGTTTTTCTCCAAGAGAAATTGCAGGGTCATCCATTCCAATCCATGCACCAATGGTAAGTTGTGGGGTATATCCAACAAACCATGCATCGGCTTTACTATTGGTGGTTCCTGTTTTACCAGCAGTTGGTGCATAAAATTTATATTTCCATCTAATTGAACCACCAGTACCACCATCAACAACTGCCTTCATCATGTCCCGAATTATATAAATTAAATCTTCATCTTTAACTTCTCGACTTTCAGGAATAAATTCTTTTAACATCCGTCCATGTCTGTCTTTAATTCGAGTAATGGAAATTGGTTCTGTGTAAATTCCATTATTAGCGAATGCAGAATATGCAGAAGTAATTTCTAATGGTATTACTTCAGATACACCAAGTGCAATTGCATCCACAGCTCGAATATTTGTAGTAAGTCCAAATGCTTTTGCATTTTCTACCACAGATTTTGGAGTAATGAGTTCCTGCACTATTCGAACTGAAATCAAATTTAATGAACGTCTGAGACCTTCTTTTAATGTTGTGAGAAGTCCTGTTGAACCGTCATGATTTTGAGGATTCCATTGAGTAGTATCATCTAGAAAAACTACTAGAGGTTGGTTGAGTAACTCCGTTGTTGGTTTGTATCCCTGTTCTAAAGCCGTTAGATAAATAAGTGGTTTAAAAACAGAACCGGGTTGGCGTTTTGCCTGAGTTGCCCTGTTGAAATGATCTCGATACATGGGCTCACGGCGACCACCGATCATTCCTAAAATGTGCCCATGAACAGGGTCTAATACCACTGTTGCCCCTTGAACTAAAAATTGGTTCTTCAACTGAAGGGGGATAGTATCATTTTCAGTTAAAATAGTCTTTAGAGAATCTGCATCAAAATTTACTTTAGACAATGCTAACTCGAATTTTTTATTGTTTGTTAGAAATTCGGCATTTAACACTTCTTGATTATGTTTGAGTGTTCTATCAAATGCTTGTCCTAAAGCATATTGAACACGAGAATCTAGGGTTGTGTGAATAATGAGACCATCTTCATATAAATTTATCCCCATTTCTTCATCAATTAGTTCCAGTTGTCTGCGAATATACTCAGAAAAATAGGGTGCAAAGCTGTCACTTTTGTCAAACTCTTTTACAGGAAGAGGTTTTTCAATTGTAGATGCATATTGTAAATCAGAAATATACCCCTGCTCTTTCATCACCCTTAAAACCAAATTTCGTCGTATAATTGAACGATCGGGATGTCGAATGGGTGAATATCGCGCTGGAGCAGGGAGGAGTCCTATCAAAATTGCAGCTTCATCTAAGTCAACATCAGACACATCTTTACCAAAATAATGGTGAGAAGCAGCCTGAATACCATACATCCCATGTCCAAAATACACAGAGTTAAAATAGAGTTCCATAATTTCAGATTTAGTATAGGTTTGTTCGATATTAACAGCAGTTATAAGCTCTTTAATTTTACGGGTTATGGTTTTGTCAAAGCCAATTGTGTTGTACATATTTCTAGCAAGTTGTTGGGTAAGTGTACTTGCCCCTTGCCTACGACTCATAGTCAAAATATCTACAATAATAGCACGAGCAAATGAACGAAAACTCATTCCAGAATGTTCAAAGAACTGACGGTCTTCCATTGCCATTAATGCATTCCGAAGATTTTTAGGGATTGAACTAATTTTAACAACATCTCGCTTGTGGATGTAAAGTTCTTTTATAACCTTTCCATCTGCAGACATTATTTTAGATACTTGCTCAGGATTAAATTGTTGCAGTTCAGCAAGAGATGGTAAATCTCGTGATAGGACAATCATGTAAATTAATCCAATTAGAAATCCGGTAAATAATATGAGAAAGGTGTTACGAAACACCTTTCCCCATGATTGTTGTTTTATTTTTTTACGCGTTTTTCTGATATTTATTTACCCGGTTTAGTCATTGATTTTGGATCTAGAAGTTGTGCAAGTTCATCTTCGGGAAGTACTGCATCTTCAAGTGCAACTTCTCGAACTGTTTTGCCAGTTTCGTATGCTTTGTGAGCAAGTGAAGCAGCTTTATCATATCCAATTACAGGTGATAATGAAGTACACATTGCTAAACTTCCCTCAATATAGTCTGCACATTTTCTTTCATCTACTTTAATTCCATCAATTAATTTTTCTTTGAACATTTTTGATGCACCTGTTAAAATCTCAATGGATTGAAGTAAATTGTGTGCAATTAGAGGTAACATTACATTCAATTCAAAAAAACCACCTAAACCACCTTGTGTTATGGCTACATCATTGCCTATTACTTGGGCTGAGGTTTGAATCATTGCTTCACATATCACTGGATTCACTTTACCAGGCATGATAGATGAACCAGGTTGGACTGCTGGTAGAATTATTTCACCCAATCCAGCACGTGGACCAGAACCTAACCAACGGATGTCATTTGCAATTTTAGATAATGAGACTGCAAGAGTTTTCAGTGCACCTGATACCTCAACTGAAGCATCTTGGCTTGCTTGTGCTTCAAAATGATTTTCAGCTTCCTTAAACTCAATACTACTATATTTTGTGAGTTCTTTTGCAATTCTACAACCAAATTCCTCATGAGTGTTAATCCCTGTACCAACAGCTGTACCGCCTTGTGCAAGTTCAGATAATAAAGTTTGAGTATTTTTTAGCCGGGAAATTCCATTTCTAACCATTTGAGCATACCCAGAAAATTCTTGTCCCAAACGAATTGGAGTTGCATCTTGTAAATGAGTACGACCAATTTTAATAACATTGTCAAATTCTTTTGCTTTCGACGAAAGAGATTCTGCAAGAGATTCTAGTGCTGGAATTAACTCATTCGTTAATTCAATATTAGCTGCAACGTGAATTGATGTTGGAATAACATCATTACTTGATTGCCCATAATTAACATGATCATTAGGATGAACTGGTTCGCGAGTACCAATTTGATCACCCATGATTTCGCTGGCTCTATTTGCAATGATTTCATTGGTATTCATATTGCTGGATGTACCTGACCCAGTTTGAAAAATATCAATTGGGAATTGTGAGTCAAATTTGCCTGAAATAACTTCGTCTGATGCTTGAATGATTGCATTCATTCGCTTTTCATCCAAGTTACCAAGGTCATGATTTACAATAGATGCAGACCGTTTTATCATTCCTAAAGCACGAATCATTGCCTTAGGAATTGTAATTCCACTAACTGGAAAGTTTTCTACAGCACGTTGTGTTTGTGCACCATAATATGCATCATCAGGTACAACCATACTACCCATTGAATCTTTTTCTGTTCTCATTTTATATCACCTTTTAAAAATGTTTTAACCGCCTTCGCGTTGGCTTTGTTGGCGAATTGGATTTGGTGGAAGGTTTATAATTTCATCAAAAAAATAATCTCCGAGATGATTAATGATATCTGAAATAGTTACAACTAATATTAAGTTACCATTTTCATCAACAATTGGAATATTTCTAAACCCACCGGTTGCCATTTTGTTTAGAGCAAATGCAATAGGGTCAGTTGAGTGTAAGAGTTCAGGATTTGGAGTCATAAATGAAGACACTTTTTCTGTATTTAGATCTAAGCGTTTTCCAACAACTTTTATCAAAATATCTCGTTCAGTAATGATACCTTCAATTTGGGTTTTAGATTCTACAATAACACACCCAATATGATTTTTTTGAAGAATATCGATAGCTGATTGCAACGAAGCATCAGGGGTTATTGTTGCATGTTTTTGAACCTGAATATTACTAATTGGATCAGACAAGGTAATTGCTTTTTCTATATTTACTTTGCTAGATTTCCGTTTTCCGTACATCTCTCTAAGTTCATCATCAAGTATATCAAACATAGTTTCCCCTTTATTTTTTATTCAACTGTCCACGAGTTGGTTGCTGTGAATAACTCGTGCATATTTCCCTTACCTTTTTTATCAATGGCATTATTTATTTGTTCAGTCATCATAGTATCATACGATGGTTTATCTTCTCTATAAAATACTCCAAGAGGAGTTGGTAAACCTGGATGATATGTGATTTCACTAAGAAGCATAGCTAAATTTTTATCTGTTTCATCATGAACAACAATATCATCAATAGAAGAATTATTACCAATTTCGACTACTTCAAATTGTGACCCTACTAATTTTAACCCTTTAGTTAGATTATCACCAAACAATAATGGTTTATCATGTTCCATAAATAACTGTGTTTCAGCTTTTATAGTTCGGTCAGATAAATCAGAAAAAGCACCATCATTAAAAATAACACAATTTTGATATACTTCAACGAACGAAGTCCCTTTATGTTCATGAGATTTTGTAAACATTGATGCCATGTGCTTTTGTTCTTTATCTAAAGTACGTGCAATAAATGTTCCCCCTGAACCTAATGCTAATTGAGGTGGATTAAACGGATAGTCCAATGACCCTACTGGAGAAGATTTTGTTACTTTTCCTAATTCAGAAGTAGGGGAATACTGACCTTTAGTTAATCCATAAATCCTGTTATTAAACATAACGATGTTCATATCAATATTCCTGCGTAAAACATGAATAAAGTGATTTCCGCCAATACTCATTGCATCACCATCTCCAGTAATTACCCATACAGATAATTCAGGATTTGCAAGTTTTGCTCCCGATGCTAAAGCAGGTGCACGACCATGAATTCCATGGAAACCATACGATTCCATATAATATGGAAAACGACTAGAACACCCAATCCCAGAAAATACAGCAAAATTTTCTTTTTTTACACCTAAAGTAGGGAATATTTTTTGAATTTGAGCCAGGATTGCATAATCTCCACATCCAGGACACCATCTAACTTCTTGGTTTGATACAAAATCTTTTCTAGTTAATGGTTGTGTAGCTATCTCAGTCATTTCAATTACCCCTTAACCGTTTCATTAATTATTTGAAGAATTCCTGATGATGTAAATGGCTTTCCTTGAACTTTACCAAAGTTTACAGCATCTACTAAATATTTAGCCCGTAACATGGTTGTTAACTGTCCTAGGTTTAACTCTGGGACTAATATTTTTTGGAATTTAACCAATATTTCGCCCAAGTTTTTTGGAAATGGATTTATATTGCGTAAATGAACATGAGAAACTGAAACTCCATTTGTTTGTGCTTTTTCAACTGCAGAACGAATAGCGCCATGTGTTCCTCCCCATCCTACTACAAGTAGATCACCACTATCTTTTCCAAATACATTTGCATCTGGGATATCATTCGCAATAATATCAATTTTTTTCTGGCGAAGTTCAACCATGAATTGATGATTTTCAGGTTCATAATTTACATTTCCTGTTTTATCCTGTTTTTCTAGTCCACCAATTCTATGTTCTAAATTTGGAGTACCCGGGATAGCCCATGGACGAGCCAACAAATCATTATCATGACCAAATGTATCAATTATAGTATTTTCTTCAACTCTTTGAGTAATAATTTCAGGAAGTTCATCAATTGTTGGTACCTTCCAAGGTTCTGACCCATTTGCAATATAGCCATCTGAAAGAATAATAACTGGAGTCATATATTTTAATGCAATCCTACATGCTTCATAGGCAATAAAGAATCCATCGGCTGGTGTTGCAGCAGCAAGCACAACCATAGGAGCTTCACCGTTTCTATTATACATGGCTTGGAATAAGTCTGATTGCTCTGTTTTAGTTGGTAGCCCGGTCGATGGTCCACCTCGTTGAACATTAATTATCACTATTGGAAGTTCTGTCATAACTGCAAGTCCCATTGCCTCTGATTTTAGAGCAAGTCCAGGACCACTAGTTGCTGTAACTGCTAAATCGCCTGCAAATGAAGCACCAATTGTACTAACAATACCTGCAATTTCATCTTCGGCTTGGAATGTTTTAACACCAAACTGCTTATACCCAGATAAGTAATGTAAAACATCTGAGGCAGGAGTAATAGGATATCCACCATAAAATAATTCTAGATTTGATTTTTCAGAAGCAGCAAGTAACCCTAAAGCCATTGCATGATTTCCCATAATATTTCTATAGGTACCTTTTTCAAATTTAGCTCTAGAAACTTTAAATGTAGTTTTTATTGCCTCTATCGTTTCACCATAGTTAAATCCAGCGGAAATTGCTTTTTTGTTTGCTTCTACTATTTCTGGTTTTGTTGCAAATTTCTTTTTCAAAAAGTTCAGAGTTGTTTCCATGTTTCTACCATAAAGCCAATATAACAACCCTAATGCAAACATATTTGTACTACGTTGAACAACTTTAGAAGAAAGTCCCATATCATCTAATGCAGAAGCTACAAGAAGATTCATATCAACAGGTATTACTTGAAATCCGTCAAGCGTATTATCATCAACAGGGCTTGTTCCCCATCCTGCTAATTTTAAATTTTTCTTATTGAAATTTGCAGTATTAATAATGAGAAGTCCATTATCTTTAAGATCACTCATATGTACTTTTAGTCCTGCTGGATTCATAGCAACTAATACATCGAGTTCATCACCCGGTGTGTGAATTGTTCGGTTACTAAATTGAATTTGGAAAGAACTGACCCCTGCTAGAGACCCTTTTGGAGCTCTAATTTCTGAGGGATAGTCTGGAAGGGTTGCTAAATCGTTTCCGAAGATAGCAGTATTGTTTGAAAATTGTGTTCCGGTAAGTTGCATTCCATCACCAGAATCACCTGCAAAACGAATCGTTACAACATCGCGTTCGATTACAGTTTTACTACCATTACTCATGATTAATGTATTTCCTAAATATTATAAAATAAAAAGTGGATTTTATCCTTAAAATCCAGCATAGAAAATTACTCAATTAATTAGGTACTAGACAAAATAAAATATGAGGATAGTTGACACTTAGATAGACATGGATTACAAATCTATAATGTGTTGAAAAAAATGAATTAGTAGGTTAATACCCTATTCTCCTATTATTTCACCCACAATAATTACAATATCAATAGTGCCACTATTGTTTATATCTCCTGCTTCAAGTTGGGCAGATGTTGGGGTAATATTTTCTAAAATAATATCTATTGAAATAATAATATCTCGGACTGATCTTCCTACAAAAAAACGGACACCTTAAGAAGTCATACAGCCCATCTGTA
>CAYNTS010000063.1:0-11876 GCA_964400495.1 uncultured bacterium
CTTGATTGGTAATTTACCTCTCTTAGGGTGTCCGATAAAATGTAGGAAGTTCAGACATTTACAATATTATCTTGATTTAGGTCACCATAAAGCAAACCCCCTGTTACAGAAATATAATTATCTTTAGAGAAGGTTGATGTTTCTTCTGCATTACTCACAGTAAGAGTAACTGTAAAGTCTCCTTCAAACTGGTAAGTATATTCGGGGAATTGTTCTTCACTATCAACTACTCCATCACTATCAAAATCCCATTGCCAGGAGGTTGGTTCACCCTGTGATAAGTCGTTGAAGTTAAGCATTAGCGGTGCATTGCCCATAACTGGGTAGGTTGCAAAATTAGAGTGAAGCATAGTATCTGAAATTTCATATATATAAACTGAACCCGATAAATTATGTTTAAGTGGTGAAGTAACGCCAATGAAATTATCATTTAAATCAATACTTGTACCAAACATATCAGAAAATGCAGTGTCGGAAGGGATTATTTTTCTTATTTCTACCCAATATCCATTAGTATCTTTTTCAAATAAATTCAAAAAAAACGGATATTTTATGGTTTGTGAGTTTTTAAAATAGATTTGTAAAGAGCTTTAATAGAATCAGAAAATTATTTTATTACATAACATCATTTTACTATATATTTCAATTGGAGTTAAATTAACGTTTATTATATTTAGGGATTTATGTCAAAAGCGATACGATTAACAAAATATAGTACAGGTGCTGGTTGAGCGTGTAAATTGAGTCCAAAGGACCTTGCTCAAGTATTGAGTAATTTACCAACACCTGCATTAAATGCACATACTATTGGATACGAATCTTCTGAAGATTGTGCTGTGTTTCCTCTTGAGAATGGACAATTATTAATTCAATCAGTTGATTTTTTCACTCCAATTGTAGATGACCCAATGACATTTGGGAAAATTGCTGCTGTCAACTCGCTTTCTGATATTTATGCGATGGGAGGGAAACCACTTTTTGCATTAAATGTTGCAGGATTTCCTTCAGATGAGTTGCCATTACACGTATTATCTGACATATTACACGGAGGAAACCAAATCACTTCAAATGCTGGAATTGCAATTTTAGGGGGGCATACCATAAAGGATGATGTTCCAAAATATGGTTTAGTTGTTACTGGAATAGTTGATAAAGATAAAATTGTACGAAATAATTCTGCCAAACTAGGAGATCTATTAGTACTTACCAAACCGTTGGGGTTAGGGATAATTTCAACAGCAATTAAAAATAATAAATCAAATATAAAATTAGAAGAAACAGCCATTAATACTATGCTTGAGTTAAACAAAAAAGCATCTGAAATTATGGTTCAATTTGGTGCACACGCATGTACTGATATTACTGGGTATGGTTTACTAGGTCATTTAATGGAAATGTGTGAGGGAAGCAATGTAACTGCTACACTAAATTTTGATGCAATTCCATTTATTGAGGGGGTACGTCAGCTTGCTGAGGATGGAGTTGTACCCGGAGGAACCAAAAAGAATTTAGCTTTTGTTGAAGATAGAATTGAATTTTCATCTAATATTGCTTTTCATCAACAATTAATGCTTGCTGATGCACAAACTTCAGGTGGATTACTTATTTCAATTGAACCTGCCAAAGCGAGTGATTTAGTATCAGACCTTACTAAAAACAATGTTCTCTGTGCTGAAATAATAGGTGAAATACAAGAACCAAAAATGCACAGAATATTAGTTTCTTAATGAACCGAATCTATTTAGATAATCAAGCAACCACACAAATTGATCCAATTGTATTTGATGCAATGGTACCATATTTAAAGGACAAATTTGGGAATGCATCGAGTCGAAATCATCCTTTTGGATGGGAAGCTGATGAGGTTGTTCATATTGCGCGAGAGCATGTTGCAGAAAGTGTGGGTGCCAATCCTAAAGAAATTATTTTTACAAGCGGAGCAACTGAGGCTATCAATCTTGCATTAAAGGGTTGGTTTGAAAAAAATAATGGTAAAAATCATTTAATAACTTTACAAACAGAACATAAAGCAATTTTAGATGTTTGTGGAATCCTCGAAAAAAGAGGAGTTGAAATTACGTATCTTCCAGTACAAACTAATGGAATTGTTGATATTGACGTTCTCAAAAATGCAATAACTGAAAACACTGCACTTATTTCAATCCTTCATACAAATAATGAAATAGGAGTCATTCAACCTATTGAAACTATTGGTGAAATTTGCAAAGCCAATAATATAATTTTTCATGTGGATGGTGCACAATCAGCAGGAAAAATACCAATTGATGTGCAAAAAATGGGAATAGATTTACTATCCATTTCTGCTCATAAAATGTATGGTCCAAAAGGTATTGGAGCATTATTTGTTAGAAGGCGAAATCCAAGAGTTAGTTTGCAATCACAAATTGACGGTGGAGGACATGAAAATGGTATTCGTTCTGGGACATTACCGGTTCATCAAATTGTTGGATTTGGGAAAGCATGTGAAATTGCTATTGCAAATTTGTTTGATGAACAAAAGCGAATAAAGAAATATCGAGATACAATAGTAGATTTTATCCTAAAAGAACTGCCAGATACCATTATAAATGGTGATAATCAAAATCGCCTTGCGGGAAATTTGAACCTTTCATTTCCAAATATTAATTCTGAAGCCCTCATAATGGCAATGCCAGAGATTGCAGTTTCAACAGGGTCTGCCTGTACATCATCAACAATGAATCCGTCTCATGTTTTGTTGGCTTTGGGGTGCTCAAAAGAACTTGCTTATGGGTCAATACGTATAGGTGTTGGACGATTTAATACAGAGGAAGAAATTAAAATTGCTTCAAAATCCATTATTAATGGAGTTAAGAAACTTCAATCAGTTAGAGTTTAGATTTTATAAATCAAACCAATAATCTATTTTAATAAATAATGATTCATCGTTAAATAATTCAATTCCTTGAATTTTATCATTGTAATTTATAAAATCTTCAATAGATGTAAATCGTTTACCATTTATAAACTTAGATTTTGAATACACAATATACATACTTGACCCTGGTAAAAACTCCCACCTAAACACAATATTAGAGATTAGAGAGGAATATTTTGTGTAAAAAAATGGGTCGTTTTGAGGGTGAATAAGACTAAGTTCATCATCACAGGCTGAAACTTCAGAACATGGTTTGGGATAATTGTAATTAGTTTCTTTATCAATAAATTTGAAATTTGTAGAATCTTTTTCTAATTTGTTAAAACTTGAAGAAAATTCAGTAAATATACTTAAGCTAAATTGCTTACTGAAACTTTTTTCTATTCTAAAATCAAAGACATCTTCAAAATTATGTGATTCAGAAAAAAGAGAAATTGTATCGTCTTGAGTTGCAAAAATTCTTGGTGTAAACTGATCATGGAAGTTCTTTGGTTTTACAGAATTATTTAGGTAATGAAAATTTTCAAATGAATTATTTCTGGCAATTCCAATCTCAACTTGAAATGATTCTGTTGGTTTAAAGTCTAATTGCAAAGCATGTTCTCGTCCCCAATCACCAATTTCACTCTCTGCATAATCTAGAGAATAATTTATGTAAAATGGATTCCTTATATCAGAAGCCAGTGATGCAGAAACAGCACGAATTTCTGGTATTTTTATAACAAATCCTAGAGCATCGATTCCAAAATTATAAATTCCATTAAAATTATTGTCACTCCACGTAATTAAATCATCAAAATGAGATTTAGTGTGTGAAATTGAAAAATCAAATGCCCAGTAGTTTTTGAATTCAGAATGTGTATTAATGGAAATAGCATGATTTAATAAATCTCCCTTTAAATTTTCAGCATATTGAAATTGTATATCAGTAGAAACAGTTCTAAAAATTCCAATTGGGTCTTGTTGGCGATATCTTATTCCAGAATGCGATTTTTCAATATTATTACGTAACATATATCCAGAATAATCAAAATTTAAACTATCAGATAACTTTTCATATTCAACCCAAAATGTAAAATGCTCGGGAGTTTTATAACTAATTTCAGACGAAATTCCATATCCAGAATAGTCAATAATTCTTGTTGTTTTGGATGAAATAAATTGAATATCAAAAGCAAATTTATTTTCAAATAATTTAACCATTCCATCCAATGATTGTACATTCGAAACAATTTTATTTTCAGTCCCACTAAGTGTGTCTACTCCAGAAAAATGAGTAGCAAAAGCACCAATATTCGAGTTTCCATCTAAAATATCATAGCGAACCCTACCATTATAAAATTCATTTCTATTCCCATGAGCAAGTTGTTGTTGAATTGATGCTGAACTGTCGGTGGTAACAGCACCCAAAATGTTGTATGCAAAACCATCTTTCGTTTTACCAGTAAATTTACCTGCACCAATTATGGACGAACCATAATCACCAATTCGTCGTGAATAAAAAATCTCCAAAGGGGTGATAAATTGAGTTGCATTTTCCATAAAAAATGGCCTGTTTTCTTCAAAATAGGTTTCATAGGCAGTTAAATTAATTTCATTTGGGTCAGCTTCAATTTGTCCAAAATCAGGATTCAATGTAAAGTCGATAACAGAACTATTAGAAACATAGTATTTTAAATCAAATCCGATATCATCCATAAAATCATTTTTAACAACTGCATCCATTACAACAGTATTTGAATTTTCATTGAGTTTATAATAATCTAAATTACTCATTCCCTCTAAAATATACGATTTTATTTCAAATTTCTTTTTTGGTGTTAAATTTTGAAGTCCAGTTAAATGGCCATATTGAGAAACAACTCCTTTTGTACCTCTTGGAAAAGTTACCCAAAAATCGGTTTCATTTTTTCGTTGAATGTAGCGAATAAAATTAATTCCCCATTGCATATTATCTGTTTCAATAAATCGTAAAACAGAAAAAGGAATTCTATATTCAATCGTCCATCCAAATTTATCAATATTAACTTTAGATTCCCATACAGAGTCCCAAATATCATCAATTTCTTCGTCATTAAAAACCATATAATCTGCTTGAACTTCTGATGCATTTACAACAAATGCAAATGAAGATTGATGGTCGTGATGGCTATCTATTTCAATGGCAAACCAATCTGCTTTACCTTCAAAACCCTCAAACCAATCATCATATTCAGATAACTGTTTTTTGATATGTTCAGGGTGCAAATCAAACAATCTAACACCCACATAGAGTGCATCATTATCGTATCCAATTTTAACCTCAGTTTTTTCAGTCGGATTTTCTAAATTCAAAGGTTCTTCTTGAAGAAAATCAGAGATAGGTGTAATAGTTTCCCAAGACACATCGTCTAATAACCCATCCAAAATGATTGGTGATTGAAACATTTTAGCATTGATAGTTTTGCCTGATTTATACTTTTCAAATGGTTCAGCAATATTTCCAGAGAATAACCATGAAATTAAAATTATGCAGATGATATTTAGTTTATAATTATTGATACCTTTAAATTTATCCTTTATTGAAAATAATAACCAATAAATTTGAGTATGATACATGATATCAACCAAGAATAAATGACAAATTGTTACAAATCTACTTAATACTACAAAAGGGTCTTTTTTTATGTCGATTATTTATATCAATGCTTTGTAACTTTTTATAGTTCTATTTAATTATTTTTACCATTTATGGAGGTTTGAAATGAAAATCTGTGTTTTAATTAAGCAGGTTCCAAATGAAGATTCACCAGTTGTAATTGGATCTGATGGAATATCAGTAAATAATGAAAATACAACATTCACTACTAATGAATCTGATACGTATGCATTAGAAGAAGCGCTTTTGTTAAAAGAAAAGCATGGTGGTGAAGTTGTAGTATGTTCGCTTGGAGGAGATTCAGCTTCCCAAGTTATAAAGGATAGTTTAGCTAAAGGTGGTGATAGAGGTATTATGATAAATGACCCTCACTTTGAAAATCTCCCACCCCTTGAACTTGCAAAAGTAATTTCTAAAGCAATTGAAAATGAAGCATTCGATTTAATTTTATCTGGCACTCAATCTGCAGATGCTGGGTATTCTCAAGTGGGTGTTTTGGTTGCAGAAATGTTAAAGACAACACATTCTGCATTAGTAGCTGAAATAGAAATTTTAAATGATACAACAATTAAAGTTAAACGTGAACTCGAAGGTGGTTGGTTTCAATGGAGTGAGTTATCACTACCCGCATCTTTATCAATTCAATCAGGGATTAACAAACCTAGATATGCAACATTAAAAGGCATTATGGGTGTAAAAAGAAAAACAGTTGATACTGTTTCTGCAACTGAACTTGGAATTGATTCATTTGAAACAACATCGCATGTTTCGTCAATGTATGTTCCAGAGAAATCCAACAATGTTACATATTTAGAAGGTTCTGCAGACGATATTGCAGACAAATTAGTTGACCTTTTTAAAAACGAATTTAATATTTAGGAATATTTATGAAAATATTAACATTTATCCAATTTGATGACTCAATTAACAATATATCACTAGAAGCACTGGTTGGTGCTCAAAAATTAGCAAGTGATACAGGTGGAAGTATAACTGCGGTTACATTTAGCTCAGATGCTTCGAAAGAACTTATCAATTATGATTTGGCTAAAATATTAGTTGCTGATCATCCAAATTTGAAAGATTATAATCCATTAAATTTTACTTCAGCTCTTGCGCAAATTATTAATTCTGAATCACCAGACATTGTTTTTTTTGGTCATACCTATGAAGCACGTGATTGGTTGCCAAGATTAAGTGCACGATTAGATAGACCTTTAATCACAGATTGTATCGATTGTAAGAATGAGCATGGGGTTGTTTTAACACGTCCATTGTATCAAGGTAAAATTTACTCAGATATCAAAACAGATAGTGGACAAATTTTAGTAGCATTCCAGCCTGGTACATTTAAGATTGACAACCTCATTAATGGAACTGCACCTATTGAAAATATTGAAATTGATTTATCGGATTCTTCTTCGATTTCAAATGGTGAAAAATTTCAAGAATCTTCAGGTGGCGTTGATTTGACAACCGCAGAAACAATTGTAACAATTGGGCGAGGAATTGGAAAAGAAGAAAATATTCCAATGGTTGAAGAACTTGCTTCCAAAATGGGTGCCCAATTAGGGGCTTCGCGACCAATTGTTGATGCTAATTGGATTGACCACTCTCGACAAGTTGGAAGTTCAGGGCAAACAGTAGCTCCAAAGGTTTATTTTGCACTCGGAATTTCTGGAGCAATTCAACATTTAGTTGGCATGAAGGGATCAAAAAATATTGTGGCAATAAACAAAGATGAAAATGCTCCAATTTTTGATGTCGCAGACTATGGTGTGGTTGGTGATATCCACGAAATAATCCCTAAACTTATCGAAAAACTTTAATCTTTTTTTAGAAAGGACTAAGCAATCATGATGAATAATTTTTCTGTTATAGAACAGATTGTTCTCTCCATTCTTATTATTCTAGCATTTTCCTCATTTGGTTATGAAGTCCTCAAACGATTAAAAATAGTTGCAAAAGGCACCCCATCTTTTACGTTTGATAACATTCCTCAGCGATTAATTCGTTTAATTAAAGAGTATTTATTCCAGTCAAAAGTAATTGGGCAACGGTTTTGGCCTGGACTCATGCACGCATTTGTATTTTGGGGGTTTCTTGCATTTGGATTAATTACTGTAGATCACTTTGCTCTTGGATTCAATTCAGGTTTGTTTTCAGATGAATTAAGACACATGGTTGCAGTGTGTATTGGATTCCCTTGGTCAGTGCTTGTTTTGATTGGTATTCTTAGTTTAGCGTATCGTCGATTTATTATTCGTCCAAAACCTCTAGGTACTTTATCCGTAAAATCAGGAATTGTTGCCATTTTTATTTCTTTGTTAATGATAACCTATATCTATGGCGAAGGTTTTCATCCACAAGGTCTAGTTTTCAAAATCAATTGGTGGCTTCATGCACTACTTATTCTCGGATTTTTGACATTAATCCCAAGATCCAAACATTTGCATTTAGTTTTGGCACCCTTTAATATATTTTTCAAACCATTTACAATTCCTGCACATGAACCTGTTGTTATAGATATGGAAGCTGAAGAAGAAGCATTGGATGAAATGCTAAACCAAATGACCAATATGACTCAAAAAATGGCGTTGGATTTATTTTCTTGTGTCGAGTGTGGGCGATGCTCTGAAGTTTGCCCTGTAACACGAGGTGAGGGAGTGCTAGATCCAAAACATCATTTTATTTTAGATCAGAAGAAGGAAGCATTATCCCAAAATAGTTCTAATATTTTAGATAAAATTCAAGTTGATGCCGGATGGGAATGCACAACATGTCAGGCATGTACCGAAGTATGTCCTGTTGGAAACCAAGTTGAACGATCAGACGAAATAAGACGGTTACAAGTATTAGTTGAAGGCAATGTACCTCCAGAATATCAAAAAGTATTTATGAATATTCAAAATACCGGTAATACTGAAGGTGCTTCTGGGAATGGATTTGCGAGCACACTACCAACATTTTCTTCAGAAAAAGAATATGTACTTTGGCTAGGATGTTTTACACGTCATTCAGTGGATCCAAATTTTATGAGTTCGGTTGATAATTTCCTAAAAGTGATTGATAAATCAGGAATTTCATTTGGTGTTTTAGAGGATGAACAATGCACTGGTGACCCTGCAAACAGATTGGGCGATAAGCTCACTTTTAGTATGCAAATGGAACACAACATGGAGCAACTAGCGGACGCAAAAAAAATAATAACTATGTGTCCTCACTGCTCAGTTACTCTTGGACAAGAATATTCAAAGTACAATAAAATTCCTTACACAGTTGAGCATCACACTCAGTTTTTATCTCGGATGTTAAATGATGGTAAAATTTCGGTTAATTCGGGAGCATTAGAAAAAGTAACCTATCATGATCCATGTAACTTATCTCGTTTTATGGGTGAAACTGAAGCACCAAGAAATGTGATAAAATCAATAGCTCCAAACTATTTTGAACAAAAAGAACACAGTAGAAAAACAGTCTGTTGTGGAGCAGGTGGTGGACAATGGTGGAAAAAAGATACTCAGGGACATACACATTTGGTTAGGCCTACTCAAGTTTTAGAATCTAAAGCAAACACGGTGATTACTGCATGTAATTATTGTTATGCTATGATAAACCAGGGATTACCAACTATTACTCCAGAGGGAGAAACAGCAATCGTTGTAAAAGATATTGCAGATTTAGTTGCTGAAAATATGGACGAATAGAGTATTATTGGATTATTTTGTCCATCTATTTAATTTTATACCACCACAATTACACTCAACTATTTTAACAGTTTTAGGTGTTGTTGTCTTAACTTTTACATTTCGATATTGGTTATCTAAAAGGTGACCTAAAGCACAAAATCACAACTTTTTAAATTAATTCTTGAATTTTCGGTTAAATATTGTTAGTTTCGGCTGTTATTCTAGACATCACTTTTTAGTAAATAACAATAAAAATACGGTAAATACTCAAATAAATAAAGGAGGAGTAAATAATGAAACGTATACTAATGATGGTTATCGCTGTTTCATCGCTTATGGTGGCGCAAGATGCTGCGGGTAACTATAAACTGTCAGGGTTAAATGTAACATATTATGATGTTGCTCGTTATACTACACCAATCGTTGTAGACGATATTTATGGTGCTGGTGTTTCATTAGCAATTAGTGCTATTGAACAGGGTGAAATATTTTATGCAACGTTTAATGGTCCTCACAGTGAAGCATATCTTACATATGCTGGTGTAAACTTAAACGTAAACTTGTATCCAGATGGAACTGGTCATATTGCTGAAGGTAGTTTCTACCCAGATGTTAATCCTGTTGATTGTATTTCTTCTGTTCAAGTTTTACCAATCACGGATGAGTTAATCTATACATCTGATTTAGGTGCTGGTTTATCATGGCCTGCAACTAATATTGCTGGATTACCATCTCATAACCCTTATGCATATGATCCAAGCACTGCTGGAACTGTGGGTTCTTTCTCACTGAGTCAATCTGTTATTTTTGACTTCTTCCCAGCAATTCCAACTCAAACATCTGTACCTTTCCCAATTCATTTTGGTGATTTTAATGGTAATGGTGCTATTGATTATGAACTAGGTGAAGGTATTCCTCCTGGGTATACACTTCCAGGTACTGCTGGTGGTTTAGTGCAAATAGGTGAAGACAATCCTAGTATTATGGTTGAAGATTTAGATGGTGACGGAAATCCAGAACCAAATGCTCCATGGGATTTAACTTTAGAATGGCATGCTATAGATGGTGCTTTAGCTGAAAGTGGTCTTGGTGATATAGTAGGTGAAGATGAAGATGGTGACGGAACTGATTATGATCGTATTTTTGGTCTTCCTTATATTACAGCTGCTTACTTAAATCCAGACCCATCTTGTGGTGGATTTAATTACCCAATTTTTGGTGGTCAACCTGTTGTTGATGCTATGGTTGCTACTGTTTACGGTGGTTACTTTGGGGCATGTTCAGGTGCTGGTGGAGTATGGGAAATGATTTATGGCGGTTGTTTGCTTGAAGGTGGCGACGAAGCTACTTGTGCAGGAACTGCAGATGCTTCTGGAATACCTATGGGTGCAGGTACAGACTACTGTGATCCATTTGCGACCAGTATGGCTGATGGTTGGGAACTTACATGTGTTGATGTAGCTGATGGTTTAGCAAATGATGCGTATGTTATGGATCCTTCACTAGAAGCATGGGGTAATTTCTTAACTTTAAATGCTGCTATGTTCCAAGGTTGCTTGGCACAAACTGGTGGTGACCCTGTACCATGTTTAGGTTATATGGTTGATGATAGTGATCATGATTTTAATGGTGTTGATGGTAAACTTGTTATGCGTTTCTCACCAACTTGTATTCCTGAAATTGAAATTCGTCAGGTTACAACTGAATTTTATAGTGTAGATGATGTATGTGCACACTCAGGTGATGCAACTGGTGATGGCGTATTGAATGTTCAAGATATCGTACGAACAATTGATCACATCTTAGGCGGTACACCTTTAGGTGGTAGTGCAATTTGTGAAGCAGATATGAACGATGATGGCATTATTAATGTTATCGATATCGTTGGTATGGTTAATGCAATTCTTGGTGGAAGCCGTGCAGTAGATGCTGAAGCTTCTTACACAATGGATGCAAATACTATTGTTGCTACAAATGTAGCTGGTATCCAAGTAGATGGCAAATTAGTTTCTTCTGTAAGTGGAAACGATATTGTTGTTGAAGGTAACGGAACTACAATTGTTTACAACTTAAATGGCAAATTGGATACTCAATCATTTGAATTTGATAATGTATCTAATCAAATCGTTGTTGGACAAGATGGTGTAATTGCAACATTAAGCGAAGTAGCTTCTTATGAACTTAGAGCTGCTTATCCAAACCCATTCAACCCATCAACAAGTATTAATCTAACACTCGATATTGCTACTGATGTATCTGTAAAAGTTTACAATGCAGTTGGTCAATTAGTAAGTGTAATTGCTGAAGGTAACATGAATGCTGATTCATATAACTTTACTTGGGATGCAGGAAATGTATCAAGTGGTGTTTATTTCATCACAACACAAGTAGGTGCTGATATGAATACACAAAAAGTTATGTTAATGAAATAAGACTTCATTAATTGAATCTTTTGAAAAAGCCCTGCTTTCGAGTGGGGCTTTTTTTATAAAATAAATCATATTAATATTTGCTTAGCAAATAAATAAACTCCTAATTTTCTTTGCTATTATTTAGACGATATTCGAGGTGTAGCGTAGTCCGGTTAGCGCACCTGCTTTGGGAGCAGGGGGTCGCAGGTTCGAATCCTGCC
>CAYNTS010000064.1:0-11876 GCA_964400495.1 uncultured bacterium
AATATATTTCAAAATAAATTATCTGATTCTAAAATTAAATTATGACACAACCTCTAAAGTCATGGGCTGGTTGGTTGCTTTTCCTCATGATATGGGCATTACACATAGGGTTTACTTTTCTGTAAATTGGTTCACAATAGGGTAGCGTCGCCCAATGCCAAATGCTTTTGGTGATATACGAATCCCTGGAGGTGCTTGACGGCGTTTATATTCAGCAAATCGAATTTTACGAAGTAAATCAAAAATAAGTTTAGCATCTTCCCCTTCTGCAATTAGGGTGTGGGCATGTTTTCTATCGGTTATAATGCTATCCACAAGCGGACTTATTACATCATAATCAAATGGGTCAACTTGGTTGGGTCGCAGTTCTGCTGATGGGGGTTTGTTTAGTGTACCATCTGGAATAACTTCACACCCAGAATGGTCATTTATCCATCTAGAAACAGCATACACTTGGGTTTTATTTAAATCACTTATTACACCAATTGCTCCTGCCATGTCGCCATACATTGTGCAATAACCAAGAGCAGTTTCGGTTTTATTACCCGTATTTAATAACAGAGCATTATGCTTATTTGCAATAGCCATTAAAAGATTCCCACGAATACGTGCTTGGAGATTCTCTTCAGCTAGACCAGACTGAGTATCCTTGAAAAAGGGATCGAGTTCTTCTAAAAACCTTTCATTGATTCCCTTTATTGGGATAATCTCAAATTTGATTCCTAAATTTTGAGCTAAAAGTTCTGCGTCAGAAATACTATGGTCAGAGGAAAAAATAGAAGGCATGGATACACCAATTACATTTTCTGTCCCCAATGCCTCGTTTGCAATGCAAGCAGTGAGTGCAGAATCAATCCCCCCACTCAAACCGATAACTGCTTTTGAATGATTTGTTTTAGTGAAATAATCTTTAACTCCTAAAGTTAACGCATTGAATATCTGCTCATTTTCAGATAGTTGAGTTTGCTTAATAGTTGGAGCATTTTCAATATCAATTATTTTTATATCTTCTTTAAATGGGGAGCATAATTCAAGTAATTCACCGTATTGGTTTAGGATAAATGATTGCCCATCAAACACTAATTCATCTTGTGCTCCAACTAAATTGCAATATATAAAGTATTGCTTTAAGTCTTTTGACTTAGTGTTTGCTATTGCTATACGTTCATTAATTCTGTTAATGTGGAATGGAGATGCTGAAATATTTATTATGAGATCAGCACCTTTGTCGGATAATTGCTTTGTAACTTTGGTTTGATACGCATCATCCCACATATCTTCACATATTTCTACACCTAAAGAAATTGGCTTAGAATTTATATTAACTTCAATGGGCTCTATTGATTTAGATGGGGTGAAATACCTATCTTCATCGAATACATCATAGGTTGGGAGCAATGACTTATCACGATATCCAACTACACCCCCATTCTGTAAGATTACAGCTGTATTAAATAGCTGATCATTTACAACCCTAACTGCACCTAAAACAACAACTGTTGAACTCACAACTTTGGAAATATCGCTAATTGCAGATTCTACTGCTTCAATAAAATTGGATTCATACAGTAAATCTTGAGGAGGGTAACCAGTTAAAACCAATTCAGGGAAAACAAGTATATCTGCCTTCCCTGAAATTTGATTTATTATATCAATAATTTTATTCGTGTTTCCACGAATATCACCAACAGTTGGATTTATTTGCCCAAGGGCTATTTTCATTTACACCTTTTCAAAGTACTTATCTTTTTCCCAATTGTTTGGATTATTATAAATATATTCCTGCTTGAATTAACCTTCAAGATAATTTTTACGGTTTTAATCGACCTATTGTGCGTGCAAATGGAATTGTTTCTCTGATATGTGGTAATTTACAAATCCATGCAACCACGCGTTCAATACCCATTCCAAAACCTGAATGTGGAACGGATCCATATCGTCTTAAATCTAAATACCACTCATAATCTTCTTGATTTAATTCTTCTGCAGCAATTCGTTCAAGTAAAATATCAATATCAGTTTCACGTTCGGAACCGCCAACTATCTCACCATATCCTTCCGATGCTAATATGTCCATACCCAAAACAACTTTTTCATTTTCAGGGTCTCGTTTCATATAGAATGCTTTAATGTCTGATGGAAACCTATGTACAATTACTGGTTTGTCAAATTGCTCAGCAATATAGGTTTCATGCGGTGCACCAAAATCATCTCCCCATTCAAATTCAATCCCGCCATCATTCAACATTTTGACAGCATCGGTATAACTGACTCGAGGGAAAGGTGCTTTAATATTCTCAAGTTTGGAGATATCACGCTCTAATGTTTCAAGTTCCGTTTTTTTGTTTTCCAATACTCGCTGAACGATAAATTCAATTAGTTTTTCCGACCATTCCATATCTTCTTCAATATCACAGAATGCAATTTCTGGTTCTACCATCCAAAATTCTGTTAAATGACGGCGAGTTTTGCTTTTTTCAGCTCTAAATGTTGGACCAAAATTATAATGGCGACCATGTGCCATAGCAGATGCCTCACCATAAAGTTGCCCTGTTTGTGCCAAATATGCAGTTTCCTCGAAGTATTCTGTGCTAAACAGGGTTGATGTACCCTCAGCAGCAGAGGGTGTAAAAATTGGCGAATCTACTAATGTGAAATCATTGGAATCAAAAAAATCTCGTACAGCTTTAATAATTTCATGACGAACCCTTACAATTGCATGTTGCCGTTTTGAACGTAACCACAAATGTCTGTGATTCATTAAAAAGTCAGTTCCATGTTCTTTTGGAGTAATTGGATAGTCATTACTAATATGAAAAATTGACAATGATTTTACTAATAATTCAAACCCACCAGGTGCACGGTCATTTTTCACAACTTCCCCAACAACCGACAGAGATGATTCTTGTGTTAATCGTTTAAAATCTTCAAACTGGTCTTCTCCAACATCATTTTTAACAAATATACATTGGATGATTCCAAAACCATCTCGAAGCATTAAAAAACCAATTTTTCCACTTCGTCGGGAATTATACACCCACCCGTTTAACTTGACTTCTTGTCCTTCAAATTCACTAATCTTATTTACTCTTGCTACTTGCATACATTTCCTATTTATTAAACCAATTAATCATAACTGTTAAATCTTATTTCTTAAATTGTAATTATATTTACCACGTTGATGTAATTTCATTACCAATACGTTCAGTCAATTTTCTAACTGCAATGGCGATTGCACTATCTCGTGGTGGACCTATTTCGTCTTCATCTTCACTATCTACATATCCATCATTATCGTTATCAATTCCATCAGAATTAATATCTACACCTGTTCCGTACGCACCCCATTCACTCATATCTTTTTCAAACAGTGGCTGATTATTAATTAAATCGTACCACACAACCTTTGCTTTTATCGTAATTTTCCACTCCTCAACTTGTTCGTAATCCAAACCAGATTCTAAAGTATACGAATATGGATTATCCGTAATTGATTTCACAGATACATCTAATTGGCTATCTGCAAATTCGCGAGATACAAGTTCAAGTACATTTTCATTTATCATTAACTCATTTAACTGTGTGTTCATTAGTTCAGAAATTGAATATTCAGTGGATTCATTAATAACTGGTGATACAGAAATACTTTTAATATGTGCAGGAAGTGATCCTTTTAAAGAATAATATCCGCAGCCAATAAACATTACAGATGTGCTTACTAAAAGTAATCTTAAAAAATATTTTTTCACTTCATACTTCATACTTCAAACTTCAAACTTATTTATTCTTCCTTCAAACATCATTTACTGTTTTTTCTATCAATTCCATATTCATTGATTTTACGATACAATGTTCGCTCAGAAATATGTAATGCACGAGCTGTTTTCCGTCTATTTCCATCAAACTTTTCCAATGTTCGCTCAATAATTTCCTGTTCCATTTCACTCATTGTGAGCTCACCCACAGCTTCGTCTTGAATCCCTTTGACCTGTCCATCTTCAATATCTACCAAATTATCCCTATCAATATTACCAACATCTGACCCACTAGTTGGAAGAAATAATGCAGGATTTGCAGGTTGCATTTCTTCGGAGGTCATTTTTCCAGTTCCAAGAAGCATTTGTTTTATTTCATTTACATCTTGACGAAGGAATAATAATTGTTTTAAAATTAATTCTCGTTCAATTTTATCAGAATCACCATCAACAAATACTGGCAAGTTAGGATTTGAATCGTATGAATTTGTTCCAAAATGTTTATTCACTATTTCATCTGTTATTCGCTCTCCTCGATTCATTACGAGTAAACTCTCAACAGTATTCTTTAATTCACGAATATTCCCTGGCCATGAGTGGTTTTTTAGTGCAGTAATTGCTTCTTTACTGAACCCTTTAAATGGGATATCATTCTTTGCTGTAAATTGAAGCCCAAACCTCTCAGTATATAGATGCAAATCGCTCAAATGATCTTTTAACGCAGGTACATGAATATTAATTGTCTTGAGTCGAAAATATAAATCTTGCCTAAAATTTCCATTTTTAACTTCATCAGTAAGATTTCTATTTGTAGCAGCGACTATCCTAACATCCACTTTATTTGTTTTTGTATCGCCAACTTTCATAAACTCACCTTGCTCAATCACACGCAATAGTTTTGCTTGTGTTTCAAGAGGGAGTTCGCCAATTTCATCTAGAAATATTGTCCCTTTATGAGCTGCTTCAAAATACCCTTTTCTAGCTTCTGAAGCTCCAGTAAAAGACCCTTTCTTATGACCAAATAATTCACTTTCAATAATACCTGCAGGGATAGCTGCACAATTAACAGTAATTAAAGATTCAAATTTTCGCCGACTATTCTTATGAATAGCTTTGGCAACCATTTCCTTCCCCGAACCAGAATCCCCAGTAACCAGTACAGAAATATCAGTATTTGCTACTTGACCAATTAAGGTCAACATTTCAATTATTTGTTCAGATTCACCAATAATTCCAACTGAACGGCGTATTTTTTCAATATCAATAATCATAATTATTTACCCTCATTTTGATACTTTAACCCTCTTTGTCCAATATCTTTACGGTAGAATTTACCACTAAAATCAACCCTCTCAACAATTTTGTAAGCATCTTGGATTGCTGATTCCAAATCATCGCCAAATCCAACTACATTTAAAACTCTCCCTCCAGAAGTTACAATTTTTTGATTTTCATCAATTTTGGTACCTGCATGAAACACCAAATCACTACCTAAATTATCTAATCCATGAATTTCCATTCCTTTTGGATAAGAGGCAGGATATCCTTCTGCAGAAAGCACAACTGTAACTGCAGTTTTGGATGAAATATTTATTTCAGATTCGTTTATTTTACCATCAGTTGCATTTGCTAACAGTTCAAACAAAGAAGATTCTAGCAATGGAAAAACAACTTGTGTTTCAGGGTCCCCCATTCGAACATTAAACTCAATAACGAATGGCTCACCATCCACTATCATTATTCCTGCATATAAAAATCCAACAAATGGATGACCTTCAGCAATCATTGCATCAAGAGTTGGTTTAATAATTTGGTTACTTACTTTTCCTAACATTTCTGGAGTTGATAATGGAGTTGGGGAATATGCTCCCATTCCACCGGTATTGGGTCCCAAGTCGTTATCCAAAGCTCTCTTATGGTCTTGAGCAGAGTTTAAAATAACAAAGTTGTTTCCATCACACACTGCAAATACTGAAAGTTCTTCACCAATTAAACATTTTTCAACAGATACTTCATTCCCTGCATCGCCAAAAGTTGCATCATCATACATTGCTTTTAATGCATCTTCAAACTCATTTTCAGTGTGACAAACTATTACCCCTTTCCCAGCAGCTAATCCATCAGCTTTTAATACAATTGGTAGTTCAAGTACTTCTTTAACTCTTTCTGCTTTATCTCTTGTATTACATGAATAATACTCTGGGTGTGGGATGTTATATTTTTTCATTATATCTCGTGCAAACAGTTTGCTACTTTCCAGTTGAGATGCAAATTTATCAGGTCCAAAAATAGGTAAACCTTCTGATTTGAAAGTGTTAACAATCCCTTCAGACAAAGGTGCTTCTGGACCAACAATTGTTAATCCAATATTATTATTTTTCACAAATGAAACAACCTCATTGTGATTTGAAACATCCAATTTTATATTCTCAGAAATTGATGCTGTACCCCCATTCCCTGGAGCACAATAAATTTTACTTACATTTTCATCTTTATTTAATGCCCATACAAAAGCATGCTCTCTTCCACCACCACCTAATACTAATACATTTTCCATTTTATAATTTCCCATACTCTGTTTTTACTTGATCAATTTGATCTCTTAAAATTGCAGCATCTTCAAACTGAAGATTACGAGCATATTTTAGCATTTTACGCTCAAGCTGTTTAATCATATCCTTTAATTCAATTTCTTCTAAGGAATTAAAATCAATTTTGGGGATTTCCTCAACAATATATGTCTCTTTTTCATCAGCCACTGCTGTTGTTAATTTAATATCATCTACTGATTTATAAATAGTTTGTGGATTTATATTATTTTCTAGATTATACTCTTCCTGTAATTTCCGACGCTTATTGGTCTCATCTATTAAATGTTGCATTGATTTTGTAACTTTATCTCCATACAAGATAACTTGTCCATTTACATTACGTGCTGCACGGCCTGCAACTTGCATTAATGATGACTTAGAACGCAAAAAACCTTCTTTGTCAGCATCAAGTACTGCAACTAAAGACACTTCCGGTAAATCTAACCCCTCACGCAACAGATTAATTCCCACAAGCACATCAAACTCTTTTAAGCGAAGACCTCTCAAAATTTTTACACGTTCAATTGTATCAATTCCACTGTGCATATACTCAGCTTTAATTCCTACACCCTTTAAAAAATCGGTTAAATCTTCAGACATTCTCTTAGTAAGTGTAGTAACTAACACACGTTCTTCTCGTGCAATTACTTTTTTAACTTCACCAATTAAATCATCAACTTGACCTTTTGTAGGTTTGAGCCTAATACTTGGATCCAATAACCCTGTAGGACGAATTATCTGTTCAATAATTGCTCCACCTGTTTTTTCCAACTCATATTCGCTTGGAGTAGCAGACACAAATATTTGCTGGTCAACCTTTTCTTCAAATTCATGAAACTTCATAGGTCTATTATCGAGTGCAGATGGTAGTCTGAATCCATGTTCAACTAAAGTATCTTTTCGTGCTTTATCCCCATTATACATAGCTCTAATTTGTGGAAGAGAAACATGGGATTCATCGATAATCATTATAAAATCATCAGGGAAGAAATCTAAAAGTGTGCTGGGTCGTTCACCAACTTTTCGGCCATCTAAATGTCGTGAATAATTTTCAATCCCTGAACAATACCCTAGTTCTGTCATCATTTCTAAATCATACAGTGTACGTTGCTCTAATCGTTGTGCTTCAAGCAACGCTCCACCTGCTCTTAACTCTTTTAATCGGTCTGATAATTCTACTCGAATATCATTCATTGATCTTTTTAGGTTTTCTTCAGATGTAACAAAATGTTTTGCTGGGTAAATATGTAATTCTTCTTGGGTACGAATTACTTCACCTGTTAATGGATGAAAAAAACTAATGGTCTCCACTTCATCGCCAAACAATTCAATTCGGACAGCTTCTTCATCATACACAGGGAAAACTTCGATTACATCACCTCGTACACGAAAAGTACCCGGTTCTAAAATTAAATCATTTCTAACATAATGGATATTGACCAATTGTTTTAGAAACCCTTTTACATCAATCGTCTCCCCTTTTGAAATATGCACTAATAAGTTTTTATATTCTTCTGGAGAACCAATCCCATATATACAACTCACACTTGCAATTATAATCACATCCCTTCGGGAAATTAATGAGGTAGTTGCTTTTAGCCTAAGGCGATCAATTTCTTCATTTACAGACGAATCCTTTTCTATGAATGTATCTGTTACAGGCATATATGCTTCTGGCTGATAATAATCGTAGTAAGAAATAAAGAATTCTACTGCATTTTCTGGGAAAAGAGATTTGAATTCACCGTAGAGTTGAGCAGCTAAAGTTTTATTATGTGATAAAATTAATGTAGGTCGTTGAACTTGCTGAATCACATTTGCCATAGTAAATGTTTTTCCAGAGCCAGTAATCCCGAGTAATACTTGATATTTTTCGTTAGAGTTCAGCCCATTTACAATAGATTCTACTGCTTTTGGCTGATCTCCAGAAAGTTCAAATGGTGAATGTATATTAAAATATGACATATTGACCTATAATTTACAATCTTTAGTCAATAAAATGAAATGCCATTATTTCATAAATTGAAATAATTACACATAATTTTTAATGAGGAACCTATCCAATTCTTCTTAGAACATGGCTCTCGTAAATAGATTTAACATTAATATCATCCATCGCTAATGGACTTACTTTAACAAACCTATCCTTTTCACCATTTTTCCAATTTTCCAAAATTGCATTAGCCAAAGGAGAACCCGTATGGAATTTGTGACTTCTAATCATTCTCCAAAGTAAATTTATATCAGATTTGTTGAGTGGTTGTAGTTTTACATATTCTTTATTAATATTTTCTAAATTCTGTTTAGAACTATAGTAAATATATACAACCCCTCCTGTCATTCCTGCTCCAAAGTTTCTTCCAATTTCACCTAAAACGACAACTGTACCACGGGTCATATATTCACACCCGTGATTTCCTACTCCCTCAACAACAGCTGCTGCACCACTATTACGTACTGCAAATCGTTCCCCAGCTCTTCCAGCAACAACCAATCTTCCACCAGTCGCACCGTATAATGCAACATTACCAATAATAGAATGTTTACCCCTTTTTTGTCTAACCACTTTGGGGGATCTTACAGTTATTAATCCACCACACATTCCCTTACCCACATAATCATTAGCAATTCCTCGGAGTCTAATTTCAATACCATCAACTAAAAATGCTCCTAAACTTTGCCCAGCAGCACCATAAACTCTGTATTGAATATCTCCCTTAAATCCACCAGATCCATGTAAAAACATAATTTCACCCGACAATCTAGTACCAACTGCTCTATCTGTATTTTGAATTGGTTTTTTTATAACTGCATGCCCTTGAGTCATTATTGCCAGCCGAACTTCATCAAATATAGTTTCATCAAAATGGGGTTTTATGAGTGGTGATGATTGAACCAACTTCAAACTTGAATGTACCGCTAAATTCTTCCCATCATTTTTCAATAATATTTTACTTAAATCCAATCCTTTATCATCAATAAACTTGTTATATTTACGTCGTGATGATAACAAATCGTTTCTGCCAATAATTGAACTTAACTTATAAAATCCCATTTGACTTAACTGATACTGCACATCTTCTGCAATCGCAGTTAAGTAATTAGCGATATGTTTTGCTTTTCCATTAAATCGTTTACGTAAATCAGGATCTTGGGTGGCAATTCCAACCGGACACGTATTTAAATGACATTGGCGTGCCATTACACATCCTAAGGCAATTAGAGATGAAGTTCCAAAATCAAATTCTTCAGCTCCTAATAAGGCACCTATAATTATATCTCGGCTACTTTTAATTCCCCCATCAATTCTCAGAATTACATGATTTCTTAATTTGTTATTCACTAATGTTTGTTGAACTTCTGCTAATCCAATTTCCCAAGGAAGCCCAGTATATTTCATTGAACCTAACGGTGTTGCACCTGTGCCACCATCACTACCAGCAATTAAAATAATATCTGCTCCAGCTTTTACCACACCACTTGCAACTAATCCAATTCCGGGTTGAGAAACTAATTTAACAGAAATTTTAGCTCGTGGATTAATTTGTTTCAAATCATAAATTAACTGAGCAATATCTTCAATACTGTAAATATCATGGTGCGGAGGTGGAGAAATTAAAGTAATTCCTGGTGTAGTATTTCTAGCTTCTGCAATATCAATTGTTACTTTATGTCCAGGAAGTTGCCCCCCTTCGCCTGGCTTTGCACCTTGAGCAATTTTAATTTGAAGTTCTTTTGCAGAAACTAAATATTCTGTATTTACACCAAACCTACCACTTGCTAATTGTTTAGTAGTTGAATTTTCTGTTTGATTTCGAATTAAGCTATTGTACCTATCTGAAGATTCACCACCTTCGCCTGTATTGCTCCGTGCTCCAACTAAATTGGCACCATGTGTTAAAGCTCTATGCGTTTCATCAGAAATTGCACCAAATGACATTGCACTTATCCCAAAACGTTGCAATATTTTACTTTTATCTTCAATTTGATTTATTGGAGATTTTTGTTTAGACCGTTTAATTGCAAAAATATCACGAGGATAAATTGGTACATCTATTTTTTGCTTCTCAACTGGCTCTCCCTTAGCCAACTTTTGAATTGTTTTAAACTTGGTTGGAGAAAAACTGTGAGATTCACCATTTTTTCTAAATCGAAATCTTCCAACTTCTGGAAGCTTATTCCCATTCCAATTGTTAGAATACTCATTATTATTAATTAGAGATAACTGAATATCTATCATTGAGAGCCCACCAGTTTTACACATAATTGAGGGAAAATATTTATCGAGTAACTTTTGTGATAGACCTACTCCATGAAATAGCATACTTCCATGATAACTACTTAATGTAGAAATACCCATTTTAGCCATAATTTTTAGTAACCCTTTTTCAAGGCTAGATTTGTAAGAAATCAATTTAGTTTCCCAATTATGATCAATAAAATGTTTTCGAATCAAATTATATGAAAAATATGGATACACAGCACTTGCACCAAAACCTATTAAACAGGCAATATGGTGATCTTCAACTACATCTCCAGAAACACATACTAAAGACACTTTTGAACGTAATTTTTCTTCAACTAAAAACTGATGCAATGTGGAAACAACTAATAATGTTGGAATAGGGATATTATCAGATTCAATGTTCTCATCCGTAAGAAAAATAATTTTACTGCCTTCTCTTACCGCTTGAAGACATTCATTCTTTATTTCATCTAAAGTTTTAGATAGAGATTTTAACTTATGAAATTGACATTGAATTTCTTTCCAAGGAAATATCTCAACATTATTCCGAAGATTTTGGAAATCTGAAAATGATAAAACTGGATTTTTTAACCGAATAATTTTCTGGTAATTTCTTTTCTCAGATAGTAAATCATCCTCACACCCAATATATTTATTTAGGCTCATCACATGGCGTTCTCTATACGGGTCAATTGCAGGATTTGTTACCTGTGCAAATGATTGTTTGAAAAAATCATATAATCGCCTATTTTGATTAGACATAATTGCAAGGGGGGTATCGTCTCCCATAGACCCAATCGGTTCTAAACCATTTTTTGCCATTGGAATGAGAAATCTGGTTAAATCTTCACCAGTAAATCCGAATAGTATTTGGTTTTTAATATCATTGCAAATGGGAAGTTCAGGCATTTTCATAAATGCATTTTTATTATTTTTTTTATTTATATTGAAAATATTTTCTTTAATTATAGTTGAATAATTCTGAGAAGATGCAACTGTATTTTTTACTGTTATATTATCTAAAATACCATCTCCATCTAACGAAACACCTAATATCTCACCTGATTCCATGTGCCTATGTCTTATTAAATTATCTGGTTCAATATCAACAACTCCAGCTTCTGATGCCAAAATAATTAACCCATCTTTTGTAATAGAATATCTTAGTGGTCTTAATCCATTTCTATCTAACTTTGCACCTACACTATCCCCATCAGTAAAGACTAATGCAGCAGGACCATCCCACGGTTCCATAATATTTTCATGATAAATATAAAAATCTTT
>CAYNTS010000065.1:0-10432 GCA_964400495.1 uncultured bacterium
TTAACTTACAATACTAACTCTAAGACTGGTCCAGTTTGTGGGGGCAGGGCAGTTCTCTGCCTCAACAAAATTTTTATTTTCCATCAACAGAATTGCTTTATTGAATAAATCAATTGCAGATTCTGTAAGAATTTCAGATTTAGTTTTAGATTTACTTGTTTTCATATAAGATAAATATCTTTAATATAGTTATGAATGATATATTTTTGGAAATAGAAAATGAAAAATCAACAAGCACATCTCAATTTAAATTTGGAAGAAGTAATAATTGTGGCGGCTCAGGGATTCGAACCCCGGACACCCGGATTATGATTCCGGTGCTCTAACCAACTGAGCTAAGCCGCCACTAAATAAGCGGGCAAAATTTAGTTTTACCCTGTAATGCGAACCAAATTATTTTGAACGATTTTCAATTAGATTATATACTAATCTAACCGCAACTCCTGTTGCACCCATCTTAGGTTGGTAACTTGGAGATGTGGGACCCCATGCTGTTCCGGCAATATCCATGTGACACCATGGAGTATCACCAACAAATTCTTGCAAAAATGCACCTGCAGTAATGGTTCCAGCTAATCTGTTTCTTCCTAGATTCTTGATATCTGCTATTTTGGATTTTATATCTTTGCAATATGAATCCCATAATGGTAATTGCCACACTTTTTCTGAAGTTAATTCACTCGCATTTTTTATGTCATCAATAAACTCTTGATTATTACCCATAACCCCACTTGCTTGGTCACCGAGTGCAACTAATACTGCACCTGTTAATGTAGCAAAATCCATCATTGCTGTTGGTTTATAAATGTCAACTATATAAGATAACACATCTGCTAAAACAAGCCGACCCTCTGCATCTGTATTGAGTACTTCAATTGTTTTGCCATTATAAGCAGTTACAATATCTCCTGGGCGTTGTGCTTTGCTTCCGGGCATATTTTCAGTAGCACCTATTGCAAATACAATATTGATTTTCGGCTTTAGTTGAGACACTGTTTTCATAACACCTAAAACTGTTGCACTTCCGCACATATCAAATTTCATTTCATCCATTTTAGCACCCGGTTTGAGGGAAATTCCACCACTATCAAAAGTTAGACCCTTACCAACCAAAGCAAATGGTTTTTCATTTGATTCTGCTCCATTATATTCTGCAATAATCATTTTTGCTGGTTCTGCACTACCCATAGCTACACCATAAAACGCACCCATACCCATTTCTTGAAACTTACTTTCATCGATTACTGTAAATTTCATATTACCATCTTTAGCAATTTCTTCAGCATAATTTGCCATATATGTTGGAGTTAGAATATTTGCAGGATGATTTCCCATATCTCGTGCTACACCTACTCCTTGTGCTACATTAAAACCTGTACTTATAGCATCCGCATCAACATTACCTACAATTTGAACCGATGTTACTGTATTCTTATTCTTTTTCTTAGATTTATAATCCAAAAACTGATAAGACCCCAACACTACTCCCTCCGAAATTGCTTGTACAAAATTGCCAGACAATTCAAATGAGCCTGCATCAATGGAAAACGAATCTAATTTTGAGGTATTTGCAATTGATGTAAGATTTGCTCCAACACTTCTTGCTTCATCCGAAGTAAATTTTGATTTTTTACCTAGTCCAACTAGCGTTATTTTGCTAATATTATCATTTGCATACACAGTTACACATTTGCCAGATTTACCGCTAAAAGATTCAATCTTCACAGCATTTGTAATAATTGAGTTTAAAGAAGCATTTAACTTTGAAATATTTTCATGAATATCTTCATCTTCAAAAATACCCATAAATAATTGGGTTGTTTTAATATCTAAAACTGATTCTGATATTGCTGAAATTTTATTAATATTTAACATAAATTCTCCATTTTCGTATAATAATAAGTCCGTAAATTTATCCCACTTTTAGAGACACTCACAAGAATTAGAACGAAAATTAATAAAAGGATTTTATGCATACAACGGGAATGTTAAAAGAAAATTCACTGAAAGATACTACAATAATTGTAACTGGAGGTGGTACAGGTCTTGGTAAATCTATGACCAAATATTTTATAGAATTAGGTGCAAATGTTGTCATAACAAGTAGAAAACTTGACGTCTTGGAACAAACGGCATCTGAATTAAATGAAAATAGCAATGGTACAGTCTTTCCAATTGCGTGTGATGTGCGAAAACACAATGAAGTTAAACATGTTTTGCAAGAATGTGTTTCACAATTTGGTGAAATAAATGGATTGGTCAATAATGCAGCTGGTAATTTTATCTCACCAACTGAAAAATTGTCCGTGAAAGGTTTTGACGTAATTGTAGATATTGTTCTAAAAGGAACTTATAATTTTTCTCTCCTATTGGGACAAGATTGGATTGAGAAGAGCCAAAAGGGTACAGTTCTAAATATTGTTACAACGTATGCATGGACAGGCTCAGGTTTTGTAACTCCATCTGCGTGCGCTAAAGGTGGCGTACTTGCATTAACACGTTCACTTGCTGCAGAATGGGGTAAATATGGAATTAGAACCAATGCAATAGCTCCCGGACCATTCCCTACCGAAGGTGCATGGTCGAGATTATTTCCAAAAGTTATGCAAAAAATAGTTGATCCTAAAAAGCGTATTCCGTTAAAACGATATGGTGAACATCAAGAACTAGCCAATTTAGCAGCGTATTTAATGTCTGATTACTCTGCATATATTAATGGTGATGTCATAACTATTGATGGTGGTGAATGGTTACACAATGCAGGAGAATTTAATTGGCTAGATAAAATCCCAAAGAAAATGTGGAGTTTATTTAGTAAGAGATAAAATTTTATGAATCGTTTTGCGAATATATGGTAAAACTTGTTGGTGTTTCCCAAAGTTTAACAGAATGTAGGAAAACCCCTGTATGATATTTATCCTTAAATTTATCATTCAATTCATTAAAAATATATTTAGCTACATTTTCTGCAGTTGGTGTGAAAGGTACAATAACTGGTTTATGCCCTTTATTCTTATTGAAAAACTCAAGTAGCTCAACGTCTCTATCCCAAACCATAAATGCATGGTCTAGTTTATCATGGATGAATTTCTTGGAAATAGTTTTAATATCGCTAAAGTCAATAACCATTCCCTCTTCGGATACATTACCTTCAGTAACAAGCTTACCCTCAAGGCAAATTTCTGCTTTGTATCGATGTCCATGTAAACCTTTGCATACAGATCGATGATTCATCACCCTATGCCCCATGTCCCATTGGATAATTTTTACAACTTTCATTTTTTGGTTTCAGAAAGTGAGATGTCGATTTTATATCCTCGTTTTTCACCTTCTAATTTAAATTCTTTGCCAGATAATGCATTTTCTACAGAAATTGCACCAGAGTGTAGTTTACCCTCTGCAATTTTAATACACATTATTGAAGCATGCCATCCAGTCCATTTTTCCATTGCAGAAAATTTTGTATCAGTATCAAAATACTCAACAGAATTTACTTGGACTTTTGTCTCTAAACCATCCTTTTGACCATGAGCTTCTGTACGCATGATGCAAACATCTTCGACAATACCATTTTCAAGTTTTGGAGCAAGTAAAGAATGATAAAATTCTCTTGGAATAACCTCTGTATCTCCTATCATAACGGACTCTTGATTAAATAATCCAAGTTGCCTATATGCAATCATTTCAGACCAGTGTCCATGATAACGTAGTGTTTTGTTTTCTAGAGTTCGCAACTTGTTTTCAAAAGTCCAAGGCATTGTTGAAAGACCACCAGATGTTACAGATGCTTCTAATTCTCCAATATTGTCAAATTGTAATGTTTTTAATCCAGAAAAACAGGGTACTTCAGTAATTTGATTGTTCCTTAGAAAATATGCATTTCCGTCATATTCATTGGTTAATCCATCAATATGGAAAAATAAATTATAATTCCAAGGTGGAGTTGGGTTTTGGGGTAAGCCACCGTCCCAAATATACACATCTTGTGGGTTATCTAACTGTTCCATCGCCAACAATGCCATGGCAATATTCATTCCAGGTCCCATTCCACAATCTGGAACTATAGTAACTCCAGCATTTTTTGCTTCATTATGTTTTGAAAGTTGAACTCTAACATTATCGGTATGCCCCCCTAAATCAACCATGCTTGTTTTGGTTTTTATAGCTATGTTTGTAAGTCCAATATTAAATTTGTATGGTACAGCACTTAACATAACATCTACATCTTTAAGAATCTCTTCTAATTTTTCTTCATCATTTAAATTTACTGATTTGGCGACACAAACCGATGAATTTAATAATGCATTGATTCTTTTTGCAGATACCTTAGCAATTTCTAATGAGTAATCTAACATGATAATTTTGGAAGCGTTTCCAAATTTAGCCAAATCATATCCTGATGCAGTTCCCTGCTTACCAGCACCTAAAACACAATATGTATGCATAAAAGTATTTCCTATTTCTTAATTAAACGTGTAATTTAAAGACGTAAATTAACCTACATTTAACATATTATCTGAGAAGATATTACATTTTTAAAACAAATAAAAGGATTTAGAATGAAAATCAAATTACAGCTCTTTCTTTTAACTTTTTTTCTTATTTTTCCATTGTTCTCGCAAACTATTTGGAATTCATATTCGGTTAGTACTTCCGATGATTTGAATGCCTTATCTCACAATCCTGCTGGACTTGGTATTGACCGAGGTAAGCAATCTGGCTTATTTTTAATAAGTGATAATAGAGGTGGAATAGATGACCCAACATTATATTTTGCACACCGTTCTAACGGATTTGGATTTGATATTTCGTACGGGCAAGATGATAAATATAACTTTGGTTTGGGTTTAGCTGGTGAAGTTTCTAATTACATAAACCTTGGTTTAAAATGGAATAAATATGACAATTATTCAGCTGGTTTGTTATATAGACCTTTTAATTGGGTTTCTTCAGGTTATACAATTTGGACAGATCATGATTTCAAGCAAATTCAACAAGAAGCAGGAATATCTTTCAGACCATTCACACTTTTAGATAATGATATTCTGTATAATTTAAATTTCACTTTAGGCTCAGAAGTTATCACAAAGGATAGAGATTGGACAAGTTCAGAGAGAAGTTTATCACATTTTATTTCTGTAACCCCATTTTTTGGTCTTGAATTATCTGCTTCTTTTAATGATGATGATTCTCAAAATTTTCAATTAAACTTAGATGTTAATTTTGGAAAAGGTGGAGTGTCATTAAGTGGTGGTGAAAATACAAAAAGCCGATCAATAGGACTCTATTCTTATTCCCAACATCAAAAATCAGATATTAAAAAAACATTATCACCTAAACCAAAATATATTAGAATGGATTTAGAAGGATATTTCATTGAAGAAAAACCATACGAACCACCCTTTGATTTGAATATTAAAATTGATTTGTTGGGTGGTAACACTCAAAAAGGTATCCAACTAAGAACTTGGATTGATGAAATTAATTCATTTACAGAAGATGCTAATATTGAAGGTATGATAATTGATTTAGGAAATGTACGAGCAGGATTTGCAAAACGTGGTGAAATGCGAGATGCTCTTCTTCGGTTTAAAAATGCAGGCAAGAAAATTATAGTTCACTCAAATCATACAATTTCAAACATGGGATATTATTTAATTTCAATGGCTGATGAAATATATTTGCATGAAATGAATGGTGTTGATTTAAAAGGACTTAATATGGAAGTAACATTCATTCGTGGTTTGTTGGACTCCCTTTCAATAGTCCCTGAGGTGTTTCGAATTAGTCCATATAAAACGGCTGGTGATCTTGTGTTAAATTCTGAAATGTCTGATGAAATGCATGAAAATTACTCTCAATTGCTAGATGACTATTATGAAATTTTTGCACAAGACATTTCTGTAAATAAATCATGGGACATTGATTCAACAAAAGCAGTTATTGATAATGGTCCTTATTTTAGTGCTAAGTCAGCAATGAATGCAAATTTGATTACTGACATCAAATATCCAGATGAGTTTGAAGAATATATTGAAACATTAGAAGAAGAATTCAATATTGTTAAATGGGATGATATTGACCGAAGTGATGAGTATGTACATGATTGGGTTCCTGTCCAGAAACCTAAAATTGCCATAGTGTATGCTGTAGGTGGAATAGTGTCAGGTGAAAGCAATCCCGGTATTGGAGGGTCTACAAGCATGGGCGACGAAACCATAAAAGAAGCCATTAAATCTGCGAGAGAAAATGAAGATGTTAAAGCAATTGTTTTTCGTATTGATAGTGGTGGAGGTTCTGCATTAGCGTCTGATATGATGTGGAAAGAAATACATAATACAACGGTTACTGACTCATCAAATGTGAAACCATTTATAGCTTCAATGTCTGATGTAGCAGCGTCTGGTGGATACTATATTGCATGTCAAGCTGATACAATTGTAGCTGATGCATCTACATTGACCGGCTCAATTGGTGTTATTGGACTAAACTTAAACTTTTCTCAATTGCTAAATAAAATTGGAATTAATTTTGGTGGAATTAAACGTGGTGAGCATGCTGATTTTAGTTCACAAACTCGATTGATCACAGAAGAAGAACGTGAGATTATCATGAATAGAATAACCGATATCTATAATATTTTCAAGCAACGCGTTATTGATGGAAGAGAAAATTTAAATGATTTAGACTCATTAGATAATATTGCATTGGGTCGAATATGGTCTGGACAAGAAGCTTTAGATAATGGCTTAATTGATAAAATAGGTGGGTTGCACGATGCAATTGACATTGCAAAAGCAACTACAGGTTTAGCAGATGACGAAGAATTTGATATTATTGAATACCCAAAGCATGATTCAGGTTTATTCTCTAAAATAGAGTTAAACGCAACATCTGACTTTAACCAATACATTCCTAAACAAATTAAAACTAAAATAAATGCTTTGAATGTAATTCCAATTTTGCTAAATGACGATCTGCAATTAATAATTCCAATGAAAATAGATATTCAATAATGGGGGGAATTAATGAGACAATTTCTATATTTCTTAATAATTACAACTACTCTTTGTATTGCACAAGATAGATCAACAATATACAATACAGGATCGCCAAGTGGAAATGAGGGTTATCCTATTAATTTATCATCTGATGGCACAGGTCACGCAGTTGCTGATAGATTTACAGCTTATAATAATTATGTATTGGAAGCATTTACATTTTATGCTAGTTTTCAATCGGATGAAGCAAGTGTAGTAGCACAAATCCATAGTGATAATAATAATTCTCCAGGCGATGTGATATTTGAATCAGTTGTAACACTTAATCCAAATTTTGCTTCAGGTCGTGAATACGTCGTCTTAACAAATGATGATTGTTATTACCTAAATAAAGATGAATATTACTGGCTTTCTTTACATGCACAAGATACAACAACTAGCGTTACTTGGATATACTCTCCCTCACCCTATTTCCCATACACATTGAGTAATGATAATGGTTTAACATGGCAGACAACAGATTATAGTTACTCAGGCGCTGGAAAAGTATATGGCGTGGAAATTTATGAATTTGAACAATTGCAAGGTGATATAAATTCTGACAATACCTTAAATGTACTAGATATTGTTGGTATTGTAGGTTTTATCATGGAAACCAACGATTTAACTGATGAGCAACAGGATTTAGCGGATATGAATCACGATGCAATCATAAATGTGCTCGACATAGTTACGCTTGTAGATTTAATTCTGAATGCTTCTGATCCAAATTATCAATTTTTGTTAGAAGATATCAATCCAAATTCTAACACTTTTACAGAAATGATTGGTCCAACTACTTACAATGGACAAGTTTCTTGTTATTATTTCGGGAAAGCTGGCTGAAGCACATGCAGACACCGGTTCGGTGTTGTAAACGATTTGTATAATGATTTATTATCAGATGGAATTGATGATGTTGAAATGATGGGTATAAATGGATTTCAGTATATAAATGATAGTTATACATGTATGATTTGTGAAACTCCTGATAATTGTTCCAGCTGTGATGAAATTAGAACCTTACCCTGGGCACAAGATACTGATACAATAGACGTTTGGGGTGAATGGGATGTTGCTATAAGAGATTTTGTTATTTTAAACAGAGATGGTATTGAGTTTGCTCGTGTAAATTTAACACCTTTTAATCCTGATACCGAAGGTACCGCAGGATGTTCAGGGAATTATGAAGCCATTAAACAATTAATTTTAGATGCAAGAAATCAATAAATATTTTAAATACGACTTGTATGGTCTTATTTAATGTCATTAAATTAATATTAGGAATTATTACTACATATTATGAGATATAGTTATCAAAGAGAAACAATAGCAAATTCTGTTAAGGCAGTTAAAACACATCCAAAAGCACAAGAAGTGTATGAAATGGTACAACAAACAATACCAGATATTAGTTTAGGGACAGTTTATAGAAACTTGCAACAATTAGTTGATCATGACCTGTTGCTTGAAATAAATATTAATGGTGTTTCTCATTATGATGGTGATTTAAATGTACATCAACATTTTCTATGCTCTAAATGTAATACAATTTTTGATATTTTCTTAGATTTTGATGATAGTTTTAATTCCAAAATTGAATCAATTGAACATACAATAGATTCAGTTGATATACAATTTAAAGGTACATGCAAAAACTGTAATTAAAATAAGGAAATAAATCATGTTAGTAACTAAACATGCACCAGAATTTACTGCACAAGCAGTAATGCCAGATAACTCAATTCAAGAACTAAGTTTATCAAGTTATAATGGAAAAAAAGTAGTTTTATTTTTCTATCCACTTGATTTTACATTTGTTTGCCCAACAGAACTAATTGCATTTAATCATCGGTTAAATGATTTTAAATCTAAAGGTGTAGAAGTGTTAGGTTGTTCAATCGATTCTCAATTTTCACATTTAGCTTGGAAAAATACGGATGTGAACAATGGCGGTATCGGAAATGTTCAATATCCTTTAATTGCTGACGTTGATAAATCTATTTCACGCAATTATGAAGTATTACTCGAAACTGAAAATGTATTGATTGAAACTGAAGATGCAGTTGAAAATCAAAGTATTGGTGGAACGGTAGCGCTACGAGGTTCATTTTTAATAGATGAAGATGGTGTCGTTCGTCATTCTGTAATTAATGATTTGCCTTTAGGTAGAAACATTGATGAAATGCTTCGAATGGTAGATGCGTTAGATTTTCATCAAAAGCATGGTGAAGTATGTCCTGCTGGGTGGAAAGATGGTGACAGTGGCATGGAAGGTAGTACTGAAGGCGTTGCTTCATACCTCTCCGATAACGCTTCGAAACTTTAAAACAACAATATAAAGGGGAGAACACCTCTCCCCTTTTATTTAATCAATTTAGGAGTTAATATGAATCATACTTTACCAGAATTACCATATAGTCAAAATGCATTAGAACCTCATATTTCAAAAGAGACAATTGAATACCATTATGGTAAACATCATAATGCGTATGTGACAAACCTTAATAATTTAATTGCTGGAACTGAATTTGAAAATGCAACACTTGAAGATATTGTAAAAAAATCATCAGGTGGTATTTTTAATAATTCTGCACAAGTTTGGAATCACACATTTTATTGGAATTGCTTATCTTCAAACGGTGGTGGATTGCCAACTGGTGATATTTTAGTAGTTATTGAAAATACATTTGGTTCATTTGACAATTTCAAGAAAGAGTTTTCACAATCAGCAATCACCAACTTTGGATCTGGCTGGACATGGTTAGTACAAGAAGGTGACAGTTTTAAAATTGTTAATACATCAAATGCTGATTCGCCCTTAGCTCATAATCAAATTCCATTACTTACAATCGATGTATGGGAACATGCCTATTATGTTGATTATAGAAATGCTCGTCCAACTTATGTTGAAGCATTTTGGAAATTAGTAAATTGGGATTTTGTAAATAATCTACTCTAGCTCGAAAAGGGTGGCATTTTTCCTCCTCAGGGTGTCACCCTCTTTTTTTTTATTCAATTTTACAATATTCAATTGGTATCTGAAGTCAGGACTTCTTAAATTTTGCACCACAAATTTCGGAGGATTAGCTCTAATTGGTAAGACACCGGTCTTGAAAACCGGCGGCTTTGCGGCCTTGGGGGTTCGAGTCCCTCATCCTCCGCTTGGGAGAGTTGGCAGAGTGGTAATGCAGCGGATTGCTAATCCGTCATCGGGTACAACCGATGCAAGAGTTCAAATCTCTTACTCTCCGCACAGTATATAACAAAAAACCCCTCAACTAAGAGGGGTTTTTTGTTATATAATATTTCCTTAGTTAATTTCATTTTTACTATCAAATATGGTTCTTCACACTTAACGATACTTTTTTCAATGTAGGTTGTAGATAAAC
>CAYNTS010000066.1:0-9959 GCA_964400495.1 uncultured bacterium
TCAGTTTGCACAAAGACTAACTTAACACTTGGTACAACTTTGGGGGGGCAGGTCATTTGTAACCCATATTGCGTTAGAGATTACGAACATACATCGCTATAAGTAATAGCAATTGCGAGAGATAAAGCAAAAGCCACTTATAGCAAATGGCTTTATAGAATTAAGGTTCGTAAAGTGTATGTGGCGGAGAGAGGGAGATTCGAACTCCCGGTAGGCTTTTGACCTACACACGCTTTCCAAGCGTGCACCTTAAGCCACTCGGACATCTCTCCATTTTAAATCAATACAATTTATTACTAATCTGTGACCTACACCCAGCATTCTGCGGGGCACCTTAAGCCACTCGGACATCTCTCCATTTTTGCTCTGCTAAACAATCGGAAAATTACATGTATCAATTAACAAATTACAAGGGCAATCAATGATATTCTATTCCATTTTTGATCGTTTATTCGAGAAGAATTCTTGTACAATTAATTTACAATCATTTTTTAAAATGCCACCTTGTACTGCAGATTGATGATTAAATCGTGGATCCCTACACAGTTGATATAATGAGCCACAACATCCTGACTGCTCATCAATCATACCATATCCAACAAACTCAATTCGTGCATTCATTATTGCACCTGCACACATGGGGCATGGTTCTTTTGTCACGTATAATTGACATCCTTTTAAGCGCCAATCTCCAAGTGTATTTGCTGCAGAAGTTATTGCAATTATCTCTGCATGGGCAGTTGGATCATTTAATTGTTCACACTGATTATAACCACGTCCAATAATTCGACCATCTTTAACTACCACAGCTCCAATAGGGACTTCCTCAATCTCAAATGCTCGCATTGCCTCATTTATTGCATTTTTCATCCATCGTTCTTGTTCTTCTTGAGAGGGAATATTCATTAATTCTCAAATTTTATGTTTAATAAATGACATGCCACCACACCTGCAGTTTCAGTTCGCAATCTACTATTTCCTAAATTAACTGGTTTGAATCCATGATGAACGGTTAAACTAATCTCTTCTGTAGTAAAATCTCCTTCTGGTCCAATCAACACTATTGAATTACCTTCATTTGTTGGTATAGTTATTATTTGTTGGCGTTTTTCATCCTCCAAATGAGCGATAAACAAGTTAGCATTAGATTTATTTTCAACAAACTTCCTAAAATCAGTTAACTCATTAATTTTAGGTAGAGTTGCTTTAATTGTCTGCTTCATTGCAGTAATAGCGATTCTTTTAATTCTGTTTATTCTGATTTTCTTACGTTCGGTTCGTTTAGTTTGAATAAATGAAATTTCATCTACCCCAATTTCAACTGCTTTTTCTACAAACCACTCTAATCTATCATGGCTTTTTGTGGGAGCAATAGCAATATGAATATAGTGTTTTCGTTTATCAAAGTTTGGGTTTTTATTTATGATTTTCAAGGTACATTTGTTTGCATCATCTTTAATAATTTCTGCAAGAAAATGGGTCCCCTTACCATCAACAACATTTACATTATCCCCCACAGATTTTCGAAGGGTTTTAATGCAATGTTTAGAATCTGTTTCATCTAAAACAATTGTATTATCAGTAATTTGATGAGAATAAAATAACTGCATTAATTTTTAATTAATATTGGTTTTAATACTTCTAACTTTCCTTGTGGTCCATCAATTAAACTATAATATGGGGTAATATTTAATAATTTACAAACTAGGGGATACACATGAATATTCTCAAATGAATCAATTTCTAAGTTTCGTTTAATTTTATTTCCTTGTGCTAAAAAAATGCCGTGCATATTTTTAATCTTGGGATCATAACCATGCATTCCTCGAACAGTAATATCACGATTTTCAACAAATTCTTTTGTGTATATTAACCAACCATCATTAGCTACCAATACAAATTCACCAGTATTTCTATTATTAAAATGAAAATGTTTAGGTAGCTCATCTTTTTTATATGCTGTAATATTCGGAATTTTTGTAATTTGATTCCAAACTGTAGAATATGTTTGAGATTGCTTTGACTTAATGTCCAACTGGACAATTGCCCCTCTCCCATTTACATACAAATTATCAATTTCAGAAATATAATTATCTAATAGTACTATTCTATTTGTTGATACCTCAGACATTCCATGATCACTAACAAGGATAGTTTGTATTTTCTCAGCGATATCCAATGATTGTAATCCATTCATTAAATATCCCAATATTTCATCCATTTCTTGTATAGACGTAATAATATTCTCGTGATTAGGACCATCTTCATGTCCAGTATGGTCGGGTTCACTAAAATACAACATTATTAAATGAGGTCTATTTTCTTTAGGATATTGTAACCATGATATCACAGAATCAACACGAGTTTTAAATGAAATTTTTCCATCATAATGCTTATAAATTGATGGTCTAAATCCCTTGATTTTTGCCTCTGAACCTACCCAAAAATATGATGCTGATTTAACATTTTGTTTTTCTGCAGTAACCCAAATAGGTTCTGATTTATAAAATTTTCCATTCCTTACTTTTTCTGCATCCCGTAACGAATAAAACTCTTTGAATTTCTTGTCATAAAAACTATTTCCAGTAATCATGTGCGTACCAGCATAAGCTCCAGTTGCTAAAGAATAATGATTCGGAAAAGTAAGCGATGGAAAAACTGGTTGGAGTGATTTTGCTTTCACTCCATTTTGAGCAAATTTATCAAAATTGGGTGTATTTGTTTTGTCTAAATAATCATGCCTAAAACCATCAAATGACACCATGATGACATACGAGTTTTCGTCTGAAAAACCAAAACTACTAAATATAATTATGAATAGTATTAATAAAATATTCTTCATTAGAATGACTGCTTTTTATCAAATATCACGCAGGGTTCACCATGATAATGAATTGTTTTTAACTGATTATCTGAATATCGCTGACTAAAATGAGTTAATATGAGTCGTTTTGGTTGTACTTTATCCGCTAAATCCATTGCTTCATTCACAGTTGTGTGGAATGTACGTTTGGGTAAATCCTTTATATTATCCATAAATGTAGCTTCATGAATGAACACATCCACCCCTTTAGCTAATTGAATAGTTTGCTCAACAGGAAGGGTATCCGTAAAATACGCAATTGAATGGCTTGTAGATTCAATTTTTATCCCCCAGCATGGCAATTTATGTTCTAATTGTGTTGTTGTAAAATGAATACCTAATTCAATTTCAGACTTATCTAACTCATCAATTGATTTCACAAAGAGGTCATAATCTAGATTTACACCTTGGAATTCAAATGAATTTTCTAAAAATTCTTGTAATTTTGGTGGACCATAAATAGTTAGGGGTGTTAACACACCAAGTAATTTCCTATAAAACAATAAATTGATTAATCCACCAGAATGATCAGGGTGTAAATGGGTTATAAAAATAGTTTTAAGTCGTTTCCACGAATAACCATATTGCTTCCACTTTATATATGAACCCTCACCACAATCTATCATAAAATCTGAATTAGCTGAGCTAATAATTGTACAACTTACACCTCTATTCTCAGATGGAATCCCTGCAGAATATCCTAAAATTTGATATGAAACTAATTCATTACTCATCTAATTTCTCCTGCCCAATCCGTCGTCTAAATTGTTTCTTTTGTGATTGCTTTTTCTTATCTTCAAGAACTTTTTCTTTAGCTTGCATTGGTTTATGTGTTGGAATACGTTTCTTTGGTTTTTTATAAAATGATTCTAATTTTAATCGTAAACTTTTAATACAATTTTTCTTGTTTAATAATTGACTTCTATCATCTTGACAAATTGCAGATATTCCAGTTGGAATGTGGGTAATTCTTACTGCCGATTCAGTTTTGTTTGCATGCTGTCCACCTTTTCCACTTGAACGAAATGTTTCAACAGTGCAATCTATTAATAAATCAGCATCATTTAATGGGATTTTATCCTCTGACATAAAAATAATCTACGGCAGAAGGTACTGGCTTAAAAAGTTATTTTACTGGTAGGAAGAGTTCGACTGATTCTCCAATTTCTAAAGCATCAATATGACCGGACATACCCGTTTCAGAAATTACCACATGCATGTGAACATTAGAATCATGATGAGTAAAAATTCGGTGATGTTTATTTGAATAAAAACCAAGAATTTCTCCATCAACATTTTCAACTTCTTCTTTCCACGCTCCTGCCAAATGTTCATCATGGGATCCACCAGGTTTTGAAGGTCGAATAATATGCCAATTCACTTTGCTTAAATTTCCTTTTATTAGAAATGGGAATGGCTTTTCAATGTCAATATTTGAATTCTGAGCAACATCTCTAATTGCACGTTCAAGAGATGCTATATTTGAATGGTTTGAAACTTCTATACTTTTCCATTCTTCAACTTTTGATGTTACAGCTAATAATGCTTTTTCAGATGAATAATTTTCAACTTTATGAGAGGATTTGCCATCGTCAGATCGTGTTAGGATTGGAGTTCCATTTAAAATAATATATTCACCATTTAATCCCTCTAGTGGTCCTAAACCATACATATTCTCACCCAATAAATCACCAATATTTACAATACCATCGCGAGCCCCATTATGCATAATATCCATCAATTTCCCTTGGACATTTACAGAGATATTTGTTTTGTCTGTTTTACACGCCATTATACTTAATCCTAAAATTATAATTAATATATTTTTGAAATTCACCGAATTCCCTTTCTTTATGCTCATGAAAATCCAGAACCACCGCCACACCCACCTGAAGATGGTTGAGGTTGCCCTAAACTAGGAGCTGATAATTGTTTTTCAACATTTTTAGATTCACAATGCAAACATTCTACATTAGAGGTATCAAATCCAAACACTAGTTTATCGAATTCTTTTTCACATTCAAGGCATCGAAATTTATACATTGGCATTTGTATTATCCTCTTTTTTTATCAATGAAATTGGTTTCCTCGACCGAGGGTTAGGATTGCTTCATGTAGGAATTCCCATTTTGGGAAACACGTACCTATTAACTAATATCCAAACAACGTAAATTGCTAAGAATTGCAACCAATCATTCATACTTCATCAACTGCTGATTTAAGTAATTGATTAACATGGTTTGCCATTTCTTCCATATCATCACGACCAGTTACAGACATCATTGCATGTGTATCAATTGCAGAAATTGTTACAGTTTTATCATCATTTTCCCAAAGAACAACATTGCAAGGTAGAAGCAAACCAATTGCTAGCTCATGTGTTAATGCCTCATGAGCAAGTAGTGGATTACATGCTCCTAAAATGCGATACTTTCTGAAATCTACATTTATATTAGTTTTTAATGTATTTTGTACATCAATTTCAGTTACTATTCCAAACCCTTGTTCTTGCAATTTTTCCCGTAGAAGTGTGTCCACCTGATCAAATTCTGTTTTGATTGTGCGTTGATAACCGTATTTCATTTCTTTCCCTTTCTTTTTTGGTTGGGCCATGTCCATACTATACCTAAAACCATTCCATAAACCGTACTGACAAATGGATTTCCTGTTATTAAACAGTGTCCAGAATTGCACCCAATAAAATAGTAAAATGCATAACCTGCTAGCCCTCCAAGTCCCAAACTTATGAGTTGCAGTTTATATGTATAAAGTAAATTAGTGATTTGTTTCATATTATTTTTGATGATTTTGAATTGGACAGGTTACATAAATTATTTTCATAGGAACTAATAACCTTATAATTATTATATTGAAATAGTGAATTTCAGAAAATTACAATTATTTAAACATATTTTTGTATGTGTTTTCTGCTTTGGGATACTAACTCAAAGTGGAGTTAAAGCACCCGTTTTATGTTTCGAAACAGATGGTGATATAAACTTAGAAGTTGACTGTGATATATCCTGTAAAGTACCTGAACCAAAAGAAAAAGAACATCAAGACGATTGTGATAATTGTGTTGATATTCACCTTTGGAATTACACTCCTGATTTAGCTTTTACTATTAATCAAACTGAAATTGATTTTGTTGACTTTTCTCTTATTCAACTAAACTCATTTGCTTTACCAAATTTAAAAAATCAACCTAAATTTATTTTGGTTGAGACGAAAGTTACTACACTACCCCCTTTTATAAAAACTACAGTACTCCTCGCTTAATAATTCCTTTCTTAATATTGAATTGTAATCGGTTACGAATACCGATAATACTCATTTATAGAAAGGAATATCATGAAATTATTTCACAGATGTTTAATAGGCATCATATTAATTATACCAATATTCAGTCAAGAATTGAATATTACAACATTAGAATCACTGATTATTCAAGGAAATTCTTCACTCAAGGTTAGAGAAACAGAAATTGAACGAAAATCAGAACTGCTAAATCAGAGTAGATTATTTTCAAATCCAGAAATTGAAATTGAGTCTGGAATGAGAAACACCTCTGAAACCAGTGGTAAAATAACACAGACCATTGTTACAGGTGGTAAACGAAAACATAATATTCGGTTACATGATTTAGAATTATCAAAATCAAAAATTGAATATGAAATGCAAAAAAGAACAATCCTAAATGAAGCAAGAGTAGTTTTCGTTAACATTGTTCAACTTCAAGAAAAGAAGAAACTCCAAAATAAACGGATTGAAATTTCAGAATCACTTTTAAAAGTTGTTGAGAATAAAGTGATAGCAGGGAAGTTGTCACCTGCTGAAAAATCCAGAGCAAAAATTCAACTTTTTCAAGAGCACACTGCATTACGAAAAATTGAGGCATCCTTAAAAATTGCCTGGATTACCCTATCAACATTTTGGGAAAATGAAAATGTGAAATTTGATTTTGCATTAGGTGATATTACAAAGTATTCTTCTTTTTCTAATAAAATCAATCTAACTAATTCTCCTGACTTTCATTTATCAGAGATAATGATTGAAATTCAAAAAGCAACATTGCAACTAGAAAAAGCTAATGCAATCCCTAATTTTGATTTAGATGCAGGTATTAGTGGAGGTTCTCAATACAAAACATATTCTTTAGGATTGTCCATTCCTCTACCACTTTTCAATAGAAATAAAGGCAATATTCAAAATGCAAAAATAATGCAATCACAAAAGCTATTTGCACAGAATGTACTGCAAACTGAGTTAAAAACTAAAGTATCAAATATTCATATTGAACTAGAAGAGTTGCACACTGAAATTAATTTGCTATTAAATGAGATTATTCCAGAAGCAAATTCTGCATTTACAATAATTCAAGATGGATATTTTAATGGTCGATATACTTATCTCGACGTAGTTAACATGAGAGAAATTTGGTTTCAATCGCGTGAACAATACCTCTCTGCATTGAGTGATTATCATATTTCATTCTTAGAGATGAATTCAATTTTAGGCAACAATATCAATAAAACAACATTATTAGGAGACAATTAAAATGAAAAATATATTATTTAAACTATCACTATTATTAACACCGGGGTTTGTTTTTGCACATGGTGTATCAGAATCAGACAAAGTTGAAATGATCCAAGGCGGACTTGCTGACTTTTTCTACCTAGGTGCAAAACACATGATTACAGGGTATGACCATATTCTATTTTTAATTGGTGTAATTTTCTTTTTAACACAATTTAGAGATATTGCAAAGTTCATAACAGCATTTACAATTGGACATAGTGTTACCCTTATCTTTGCTACATTTTATGAGATAAATGCAAATTACTATTTAATCGATACTGTTATTGCTTTCAGTGTTATTTATAAGGGATTTGAGAACCTCGACGGGTTTAAAAAGTGGTTTTCAATGGAAGCACCGAACAAGGTTATGATGGTAGTGATTTTTGGGTTAATTCATGGATTTGGCCTTTCAACTCGATTGCAACAAATTGAACTTGGTCATGCTCATATAATTTCTAAAATATTGTCCTTTAATGCTGGTGTAGAGATTGGACAAATCCTCGCATTAGGAATTGCATTTCCTGTGTTATTGCTACTTCGAAAAAAGTCAATTAATATTACAAAAATAACAAATCAATTATTAATAATGGCTGGAATATTCTTGTTAATATTCCAATTAAATGGATATTTCAGTAATGATATTGAAGCTGAAATTCCAGAAGCTCATCATCAGACACATATTGAAATTGATGAAAGTAATCACAACCACGGCGATGATAATCTCGACAACCATAAACATGGTGAAGATAAACATCATGATCATAGCCATTAAAAATCAATATTTAGGTGAATTTTAAAATGAAAAATAATTTATTTATCGCAATTATTATTACTGCAATAGTCACATTTTTGGGGACGAAACACTTTGCTAGTTCACCACAAAATGCAGATGATAAACATGATCACGGTTCACATGAAGAGCATACCGAGGGTGTTACAGTAAAGGTGCTCTCTGAATTTGGTGCTGAAGTTGATATTGCTTCTAGTGGTATTTTATTGGAAACAATTGAATTACCGGGTGAAGTTAAAATCGATCCAGATAGGTTAGCTCACATTACACCTCGCTTTGATGGTGTAGTGAAAAAAGTATTCAAACAAATTGGGCAAGATGTTAAAAAAGGTGAAGTGCTAGCAATTATTGAGAGTAATGAAAGTTTAACACCTTACGAGTTAACATCATCAATTAATGGGGTTATCATTGATATGCACCTAACAAAAGGTGAAACTGCTCAAAATACAGAGAATTTCGTAGCAGTTGCCAATTTAACAGAGGTTTGGGTAAACCTAAATGTGTATCAAAAATATTTATCAGATTTAAAAAACGGGCAAGCTGTTAATGTGATAATTAATTCAGATTTACCTAATATCTTAGGTAAAATTTCATTTATTTCACCCACAATTGATGAACATACTCGAACTGCAACAGCTCGAGTGGTGCTTTCAAATTCAAATGGTTGGCTAAGACCGGGTCAGTTTGTAACTGGTTTGGTAACTGTAGAGCAATCTAATTGCAAAATAATGGTACCTAAAACTGCAATTGAAACTGTTAAGGGATTACCTGTGATATTTGCCCAAGATAAACATGGTTTTAAACCTGTAGATATTAAAATTGGCAAAACCAATTCTGAATTTGTAGAAATATTATCCGGTTTGAAGTCAGGTCAGCAATATGTAAAAAAAGGTGGATTTATTCTAAAAGCTCAAATGGCTAAATCTTCATTTAGCGGTGGACATAACCATTAAATAATTATAAATTAATAATTATAAATATTTTGATCAATAAATTTATTCAAGTAATATTTGAAATTTGTGGTTTGATGAAAAAAGGATAAAACTATTATGGAAAAATTAATACAATTTATTTTACGAAATCGTTTGCTAATATTAGCATTTTCTGTACTTATTTTAGGTGCAGGTTACACTAGTTACAAACAACTCCCCATTGATGCATTCCCAGATGTATCTCCCAATTTAGTGCAGGTTTTTACTACTACCGAAGGACTCGCACCTGAAGAAGTAGAAAAATATGTCACATACCCTGTTGAAGTGGTGATGAATGGACTTCCGAACTTAGAGAAAATTCGATCAGTTTCTAATTTTGGACTATCAGTAGTAAATATTTATTTTAAGGATGGAACCGACCTCTACTTTGCTAGGCAGTTAGTCAATGAACGAATTCAAGAAGCTAGAGAGCAAATTCCAGAAGGGTTTGGAGAACCAGAAATGGGTCCAATTTCTACAGGAATGGGATTAATATTATTCTACTATTTAGATGATGAAAGTGGTCAATATTCCCTCGAAGAATTACGCTCTATTCAAGATTGGGTTGTCAAATTTCACCTTCAAACAGTCCCCGGAGTTACAGAAGTTTTAGGAATTGGTGGATTTGAAAAACAATATCAAGTAAATATCAACCCATTTGCACTTTTACAGTATGATGTTACCATACAAGATGTGATTGAAAAAATTAAAAGTAATAATTTGAATGTAGGTGCACAGTTTATCGAAAAAAACT
>CAYNTS010000067.1:0-6376 GCA_964400495.1 uncultured bacterium
CGTTAACCCTATTGATAAAATTATTTGTGCTCCATTAATTTAATTCTTTTAATACTTCAACTACACACTCACCTAAACTATGCACATCGTAACCACCTTCTAATCCCAAAACAAGATTTGGAGAAATAGTTCGACATTGCTTTGTCAAATAGGCAAAATCTTTTGATTCTAATTGCAGACTACCTAACGGATCTTGACAATGAGCATCAAAACCAGCGCTAACAAGCACAATATCTGGGTTAAAATTGCGAAAATATGGCAAAACTTTATTATCAAATAAAGCTAAATAATCATCTCTACTGGTTTGTGCAGGAACTGGAATATTCAACACATTATCAAAATCACCCGTTTCAGTTTGAAGACCTGTACCCGGATAAAATGGAAATTGATGTATTGAAGCATACGCGATATTGGAATCAATTTGAACAATATCTTGGGTGCCATTCCCATGATGTACATCCCAATCAAAAATGGCTACTTTTGAAATACCATCTTTGTTAAGGGCATATTTTGAGGCAATTGCAACGTTAGAAAATAAACAAAACCCCATAGGTTTATCGGCTTCTGCATGATGTCCGGGTGGACGAGATAATACAAAAGAAGATTCCCCGTTGCAAAATGCATCCACAGCATCTAACCACCCACCTGTAGATTGACGTGCAATATCAAAACTTTGTTCACAAACTGGAGTATCCGCATCTAAGTACCCGCCACCAGATTCACACATACTTTGAATACGGTGAATATGCGTTTGTGTATGTGCTAATTCTAATTCTGAATATTCTGCTTGGCGTGGTTCAATCCACTTACATTGGCTCTTAATATCAGATTGTTCCATTGTTGATGTAATGGTCTCCAATCGTCCAGCATGTTCTGGGTGCCCAGACCCAGTATCATGCAGTAAAAAATTATTCGAATAAAAAATATTTATCATTTATCTCATTGACTTTCTATTTTTAACATCAGATTTGAATTCTTTTGTTCTTTCTTTATCTTTCAATCCCCGTTTATTGAGATCAAACTCTGTTAATTCATTCTTCATTTTATGAAAATTATCAAGATGTGATTGCGTCATTTTTCCATGATTGATTGCTAATTTAACTGCACAATCTGGTTCATTCACATGCAAACAATCAGAAAATTTACAGGATTGAGCTAATTCAAAAATTTTCTCAAAGGTAGATTCTAAACTTTGTGAAGATTCTGCAACCCCTAATTCACGCATTCCGGGAGTATCAATTAGTACCCCAGATTTAGGAAGGATAAACAATTCTCTGTGACTGGTCGTATGTTGTCCTTTGCCTGATTTTTCTCTGAGCGATTTTGTTAACATTACTTTTTCACCAATAAGATTATTTATTAATGTTGATTTTCCTGCACCTGAAGCACCAATAAAACAATATGTTTTCCCAAATTTAATAACATTTTTTATAGTAGAGAATCCAATTAACGATTTATTGCTTAATTGTAATATTTGAATATCATTGAACCGTTTTTTTATTTGTTCAATATTAGTAGCTAATTCGGATTTATCCATTAAATCAATTTTTGTTAAAATGATAATGGGTTCAATTTTAGCTGTAAAACAAATGACAAGGAAGCGGTCAAGCCTATTCATATTGAAATCGTTGGAAACATCCTGCATCACAAAAGCGACATCAACATTCGTAGCTATCGTTTGTTTTTTACCAAACCGTCCAATTGCTTGCCGTTCAATTATTGTTTTTCGAGGAAGTATTTTATGGATAATTGCTGATAAACCATCCTTTAATTTTATACATACCCAATCACCCACAGCGGGATAATCGGATCTATTTTTTGCTGTATGTCTTAAATTTCCAGAAATTTGAGATTGATAATTACCCGATTGTGTTTTGACAATATATTTTTTCTTGCTTTCTCGCACCACACGACCAATTTCAAAATCAGCTAAATTGTTTGATTGAATATAGTTATCTAATTTGGTATCATAACCTAAGTTTTGAAGGATGGAGAATTTTTTCATTAATTATATTATTACAATAATGTATTTTTAAATTGTTGTGTATAGCGAATTATTTTTTCAACTAAAACACCAAACCCATACCAAAATAACATGGTGATGGGTATGATTAGCAACATTGAAAAACTATCAGGGTGTGATTTGGTAAAATTATTTGAATTAAACCAAAATGGTGGACTAGAAAATGCTAAAAATATCATTTTATTGTGATGTAAAACGATTTCAATAATTGCCAAAATTGAATACATAAATAAAAACAAATATTTTATACTTATATTTTGTAGAAGTTTCTTAATAAACAACCCAAAACTATACCAAAAAATATAAGTAATTAAAATAATAATAGGGCGTAAAATTTCATTATTATTTTGAAATAAATGGAATTCTTCAATAATCCAGGCTGGAGGACTAGCTATCATTAGTAAAATCCCTTTGTCATCAAATCCTGCAAGATTTATTATAACTATTGGTGTATATAAAATAGGCAGTAAAATTTTAAACTTAATCATAATTATTAACCAAACACTTCTTGTAAACTGCGATAGGTTATTCTATTTGTAAGTTGAGAACGAATTCCTCTGACGGCTGCTTGAGCACCAGATATTGTGGTAATAGCTGGTACTTTATGGCGTATTGCAGACCGTCCTATTTCATATTCATCAAATCGAGATTGTTGTCCCAATGGAGTGTTTATAACCAACTGAATTTCACCATTTTTCAGTGCATCCACTACATGTGGACGACCTTCACCAACCTTAAACATTGCTTCGGCATTTACTCCATTTTCTGAAAGTAATTTAGCAGTTCCTGATGTTGCAACAATGTTGAATCCCAATTCTTGAAAATCTCGTGCTAGTGGAATGGCTTTCATTTTATCTGAGTCATTAACGGAAATAAATACATTGCCTTTGTTAGGTAATTTTTGACCTGCTCCTGATTCTGCTTTGGAATATGCTGACCCTAAATGAGTGTCAAACCCAATTACTTCGCCAGTTGATTTCATCTCAGGAGATAAAAAGACAGATTGTTTTGGGAATTTATTAAACGGAAATACGGGCTTTTTAATGGCAATTAAACCATTTTTAATTTTGGATTCCAATTGACATTCTCTTATTGTTTTTCCTACAGCAAGTTGTGCAGCAATTTTTGCAAGTGGAATATCAATCACTTTACTAATAAATGGTACGGTTCTACTTGCTCTTGGATTAACTTCAATAACATAAATTACACCATCCTTCATAGCAAACTGAATATTAATGAGCCCGACTGTATTTAAACTCAGTGCTAATTGCGTGGTATATTCTTCAATCTTTTTTCGAGATGTACGTGGTAGCTCATACGCTGGTGATACACAGGCTGAATCCCCTGAATGAATACCTGCTTCTTCAATATGTTGCATAATTCCAGCGATAAACACATCTTTACCGTCACAGAGAGCATCAACATCAAATTCAAAAGCATCCTCTAAAAAGGCATCAATTAATATGGGATGATCACCAGATACAAGTGCAGCTTTTCCCACATAGGTCTTGAGTCCATCATCACTGTATACAATTTCCATTCCTCGACCACCAAGTACATACGATGGACGAACTAATACTGGATATCCTACTTTATGGGCAACTTCTAATGCCTCATCCACAGAAAATGCAGTTCCCCATTTTGGTACTGGAATATTCAAATCATCCAAAATTTTACCAAATTTTTTACGATTTTCAGCCAAATCAATTGCATCTGGACTTGTACCGATGATATTCACACCCGCTTCTTTAAGTTGATTTGCAATATTGAGTGGTGTTTGACCTCCAAATTGAACCAATACTCCGTCGGGTTGTTCTAAGTCCACAATATTCATTACATCTTCAAAAGTAAGGGGCTCAAAATATAATCTATCTGCAATATCAAAATCGGTTGAAACGGTCTCAGGATTGCAATTAACCATAATGGTTTTATACCCAGCTTCTTTTAAACCAAACACTGCTTGCACACAGCAATAATCAAACTCAATACCCTGTCCTATTCTGTTGGGACCACCGCCCAAAATCATTACCTTTTTGCCATCCAATGGAGTAACTTCATTTTCGGTTTCATAGGTAGAATACACATAGGGGGTTTTTGCTTCAAATTCAGCAGCACAAGTATCAACTACTTTATATGTGGGAATGATATTTTCTGTTTTTCTTATAGTTCTGATTTCCATTTCGGTGGTATTTTTCAACTTGGCAATTTGCTTATCAGAAAATCCATTTTGTTTTAATTCCCTCAGAGATGCAATACATTGTGTCTCTACAGTTGTTAATTGTTGGATTTGATGCAAAAACCATGGGTCAATTTTGGTTTGGTCGAAAATTTCTTCAAGTGAAAAACCAGATTCAAATACTTGTTTAACTTTTAGTAATCTGAATGCGGTTGCAAATCTAATTTTACTTATATCTAAATCTCTGTATTCCGTTTCTTTGGGTTGGAATCCATCTAATCCAACTTCTAACGAACGATACGCCTTCTGCAAACTTTCTCTAAAGGTCCGACCAATTGCCATAACTTCACCCACCGATTGCATTTGAACACCTAATATTCCTTCTGAAGTCGGAAATTTTTCAAAATCAAAGCGGGGGATTTTTGTGACTACATAATCAATGCTCGGTTCAAATGCTGCTAATGTTTGCCTAGTGATATCATTGGGAAGTTCATCTAAAGTATATCCAACAGCTAATTTTGCTGCTACTTTTGCAATGGGAAATCCAGTTGCCTTGGATGCAAGTGCAGACGAACGACTAACACGGGGATTCATCTCAATAATTATCATCCTACCATTTTCAGGATTTACAGTAAATTGCACATTTGAACCACCTGTATCCACACCAATTTTTCGTAAACATTGGATTGACCAATTACGCATTTTTTGATATTCTTTGTCAGAAAGTGTTTGTGATGGTGCAACTGTAATTGAATCTCCCGTATGAACTCCCATTGGGTCAATATTTTCTATAGAACAAATGATAATGGCATTATCTTTCCCATCACGCACCACTTCCATTTCATATTCTTTCCAACCCAAAAGCGATTCTTCAATTAAAACTTCAGTAATGGGGCTTGCAGATAATCCATTTTCAACCAATTCAGTAAATTCTTCAATATTGTATGCAACTGAACCACCCGTTCCACCCATTGTAAATGAAGGGCGAATAATTACAGGAAAAGGGATATCCTCGACTATTTTATATGCTTCTTGAATTGTCTTGGCAAAACCACCTTTGGCAGTTTCAATACCAATTTCATCCATTGCAATTTTAAATTCTTCTCGGTCTTCAGCACGTTTAATTGCCTCAACTTGAGCCCCTATCAACTCAACATTATACTTATTTAAAACACCGTTTTCATATAATGCCATGGCTGTATCTAATGCAGTTTGTCCTCCCACTGTTGGCAGAATTGCATCTGGTCGTTCTTTTTCGATAATTGCAGTTACTGCTTCAGGAGTAACGGGTTCTAAATATGTTGCATCCGCTAAATTTCTATCCGTCATTATAGTAGCAGGATTCGAGTTAACAAGAATAATTCTATACCCTTCCTCACGCAACGCCCTGCATGCCTGTGTACCAGAGTAATCAAATTCACATGCTTGACCAATTATGATGGGTCCTGCACCAATTATAAGAATGGATTCAATGTCGGTTCTTTTAGGCATGGTGGGTTACCACAGTGGCACGGGGACACAGAGAAATTATTAAGTTAAAAGGACAAAAAATAGTATCGAAAATAAACTGAAATATTTGTTTCATGTTTTTCCAATCCTGCGATTCTCTTCCATTTCTTAGAATTTTCATATTTTTATTTGTTTTTTAATGACACTGTGACCCCGTGCTTTTCTCGCAAAACCATCCGTTTGATTCCATTTTTCATAACAGCAGAATTAAAATTCAAAATAAGTCCAACATGTTTTGGGGTCAATTTTAAATATGTTAATAACTGTGCTTGATGAATCGGTTGAATCTTATCAACTGTTTTCAGTTCTAAAATTACTTTATTATCTACCATCATATCCAATCTATACCCTGGTTTTACTTTTTCACCTTTATATGAAAGTGGTACTTCTACCTGTGTTTGAAATGGTATCCCCCTTAATTCAAACTCAATTCCTAAACACTTTTCATATGCTGATTCCAATAATCCCGGTCCCAACGCTTTATGGACTTCAATCGCAGATTCTATTATTTTCTGCGTTAACTTTTGTTCTAACAACATGTTTTCTCCAGACTTTTTTATTTTTCATTTGTTGCCTTATATCTTCAACATTTCTCCACTTTTTTATGTACTTCTATTTTAATAATTATTACATTTTGCTTTCTCAGTGTCTTTGTGTCTTCGTGGTTC
>CAYNTS010000067.1:6476-9078 GCA_964400495.1 uncultured bacterium
TTTGCTTTCTCAGTGTCTTTGTGTCTTCGTGGTTCCCTTCCATTAATTTCACAAACTCGTCAAACAAATACCTACTATCGTGTGGTCCAGGGCTAGATTCCGGATGATACTGCACTGAGAATGCCGGAATATCTGTACATCTAATTCCCTCAACTGTATTATCATTTAAACTGATATGAGAAATCTCAACATTATTTGGTAACGAATCTACATCCACAGCAAATCCATGATTTTGGCTCGTAATTTCAACTATGTTTGTATTTTGGTTTTTTACAGGATGATTGCACCCTCTATGTCCAAATTTTAGTTTATACGTTTTTGCTCCCAATGCCAATGCTAAAATTTGATGTCCTAAACAGATCCCAAATATTGGTTTTTTACCCAAACATTGTTTCACTGTTTCAATAGCATACGTAACCGCCGATGGGTCACCTGGACCATTTGATAAAAATATTCCATCTGGATTAAAGTCTAATAATTCTTTTGCAGAAACATGAGCAGGAAATATGGTTAATTCGCAACCACTTTGTGTTAATAATCTTAAAATATTGGTCTTAATTCCAAAGTCAACAACTGCAACTTTTAAGTTTGAAGTTTGAAGGGAGAATTTTGAAGTGGGATACCACGAATGTTGTTTAGAACAAGTAACTACTTTGGCTAAATCTTGACCATTCATACTTGGTGCAGATTGCACCCTTTCCAACAGAATATCTTCATCCATTTCTGTTGAACTAATTATGCCATTCATTGCCCCTTCATTACGAATTATTCGAGTCAGCATGCGTGTATCAATTTGCTGTATTCCTACAATTTTTTGACTTTGTAAATATTTGCCCAACGATTGTGTAGATCTAAAATTGGATGGCACAACCGTTTCTTCTTTTACAATGAAACCAGCAGTTTGAATTTTATCTGATTCAATATCATCAGGATTAATTCCATAATTACCAATATGTGGATATGTAAGTGTTACAAGTTGACCACAGTAAGAGGGGTCTGTTAAAATTTCTTGGTACCCTGTCATTCCCGTGTTGAAACACACCTCGCCAATAGTTTCACCTACCGCACCAAATGCAGTCCCAGTTAATACCGTACCATTTGCAAGAACAAGTTTAGCTATCTCAGTTTTCAATAATAAATAGTAAGTTAGTTTGTGAAAATTTTGGATAAAAAAATAGCTCCCTTGCCGGAGCTATCGCTGTGTCTTTATTGATTTTCTTATCTCGCATCAGTTGAAAAATAACCTATTTTTTTCACATATTCAAAGCCGAAAAATATAGAAATGTAAAAATGATGGGGTTGGAAATATAAACTAATGTATTTTTAAACACTAACTTAGGAGGAAATTATGAAATCTTTTGATATTAAATCTGCAATTATTGGTGGATTGCTCACAACTATTTTACTCATGATATTTGGTTTTACCGAAGGAGTAGAAAACTACGGTGATATCGTTGCTAACAGCATTACCATTGTTGATGAAGAAGGTGAAAAACGCATCGAACTCACCATGCAAGAAGGTGACGGGATTGTAAATACATTTAGTCATGTAAATCGGCGTAGTACAACTATGGGTGGTAAGGGTTATTTCACTACATTTTATAAAGGTCACATGACATCGTACCTTGGTGGGCAAATGGGCGGAGGTGGATACTTACAACTCCGTAATGCAATGGATAATAGAGTTGCTTATATTGGCACACAGTCTAAAGACAATCAAAATGGACTTATTCAAGTGAATGATTCATACGGTGATGTGTATTGGAATAAGGGGTTAGATAACTAACTTTTCTTAGCCACCGTAGCTCAGTTGGTAGAGCATATCATTCGTAATGATGGGGTCGTAGGTTCAACTCCTATCGGTGGCTCCATAAGAAACTCTAATCATATATTGAGGATAATCTACCGCAGAAATAAATGGGTATATACAAGCGGGTTTTAGATTTGGAAATATTTCTACCACTCAATATAATACTTTTGTTGGGAGCGTATTTTGTTTCAAATACATTTAAACTTTTTGATTGGGTAACCCTGCCAGATTTAACTTCTATCGGTATTATTCCATCTTTGGTTTCAAGTAAAAATTCAATTTTAGATGTTCTACCTTGCCACGAATATAGTGATAATATACCATTTGATTTAAGTTCTTGAGCAACAAAATTTTCAGCTACATATCCTTTATATGTTCCAAAATTATAATTTAATATCTCTTTTGTCTGAATCGCAGATTTTTTAAGATTACTCTAATTTCACTGATTTTTTAATCTGCGTTTTTCTGTGTAATCTGTTTCATCTGTGATTCTGACATTCTTCACTTTTTTAACCGTTCAAAGGTTTTTTCGGGAGGTGTTGGTTTTTTCTGCCCACAGCTGTGGGTTACTCTGTTAGTTTTTCCATTTTGTTTTTGGAGTGTTTTGACTGTGTCAAAACGAACTTTCCCATCGACACAGTCGATGGACTCCATATTTAATCATATTTAAATCCAAAATTCTCGTCGACCCCGCATATATGCGGGGTAAATAGTAAAAACACTCCAACGAGATACTTTAAATAGACAAATAGACAAATAGACAACAAAACTAATCCTTTAAAACCCTAACAG
>CAYNTS010000068.1:0-8884 GCA_964400495.1 uncultured bacterium
TGCGACCATTGTCATTGTTAAGAGTATTTTTTTCATTTTTTATCCCCTATTTAATTAATAGTATTTTAGGTGGAGGGCACCATGCCCTCCACCTAAGTTAAGTTATTTTAAAAGCATTACTTTTTGAGTAGCTATTTGACCTGCAGACTCTGCTCGTACTAAATATACACCACTCGCAGCATCAGTTGCATTCCAAGTAAAGTTGTAATTGCTTGCCTGCATAAATCCATCAGCTAATGTAGCAATAGTTTGTCCTGAGATATTAAATACTTTCACAGAAACATGACCCTCTACAGGTACATTCAAACTAAGCATTGTGCTTGGATTAAATGGATTTGGATACGCAGCAGTTAAACTAAACTGACTAATTTCAGTTGCTACATCACCACTTAAAGTTGCAACAATTTTATTTCCAATTGAGTCAAATTCAAATGTATCTGTTTCCAAAGTACCGTTCATATTAAAGATAATTGTTTTACCATTATCTGAATATGCTTGGTCATTACCATTAACTTCAGAAATCAATGTGCCATCCACTTGGATACCTGCAACATTAGTTACATTCATTGTATTTCCATTAATTGAATACGAACCATCTTCAACAATACGTCCATTTCCTAAAATGTAGTTTACAATGCCAACGATATCTAAAATATTTACGATTTCGTCACCATTATAATCACCAGCACATAATACAGCATTATCAAGTAATGAAGTACCAAGAATATGATTTACAATCCCAACGATATCCAAAATATTAACAACTTCATCGCTATTAACATCACCAGCAGCGTTACAACTTTCTCCACCACCATATTCTTCACCAGGTTCAGTTACTTCCGCAAACCCAGCATACACGAAGTTCATAAAGTCTGGACCAGTAAGATCACCAATATCATTTACATCCCAGTTTGGCATTTGGAACATAATATATACCATATCATCTGTGCCCCAGTGAGCTGCATGTGGATATTCTTCTTCAGGACCGCACATTGGGTAACCATCTGGACAAACACCGCCAGTTTCATCAGGAGTACTTGTTGCTCTCATTGGATTCCACCATGAAGCACCATTATCTTCAGACTTAGAAACCATAATCTCTTGGCTCCATTCTGGATAAGATTCAAAAGGTTCAACACAATCATAAGGGTCTGCATCATCATATCCTTCAGTTACACCTACTTCAGCTAAGTTTGTTGTAATAAACACAATATCTTCAGTATCACGACTAAATGAAATACTTGCTTGAGTATTCCAAATATAAGAATTTGCAGCCATGTCTTCGAACATCCAAGTTTGACTACCATTAATTACAAATGACCAATTCCAACCAGTTGCAGTATTGATTTGACCAGGATTATCTAGATAGTTTCTATCAATAGTGAAATGATAGAACCCAGTATTATCTAAATAATAACAGAATTCGTCATCACATGGCATAACACTCAAAACGACGTGAGGATTACCACTTGCATCAACTTTCATATCAAACTCATAATATGTCCAAACACTATTCATAGTTGTTTCAGTATCTTCACATTCATCAACGTAAGGTTCACTAAAGTTTGTATCAACTATATCAGAAAATACTTCTTCTGGAATATGATAATAACCACAACTATTGTCGTCACCATACCAGCTTGCACCATGGTCATCTGTCATTTTAAAAACAGCAGTATGGTCATTATTAATATCACTTGCATCATCAATTCCACCTGCAAACAAACCAACCATGCCAACCATACCTAAACCATCTGGGGTCATGCTCACTACAGCTGAGGAGTTATAAGAACCATCTTCTTCAACACCAGCAAGACAACCATCAGTTTCAGATAGAATTTCAGTTTCTTCACCAAAAATCAAGAAACCATCTTCATAATATTCACTATGGAACAACCAACGACTTGCTCTTGTCCAATCATTAAAAACAACATTGGCAACATACATGCCTTCATCATCATTTAAAGACATTTCAGCCGAAGCAATCCATAAATCTTTAGAATAATCATACTGTGCATCTACGTCCATAGGTTCGGGGAAAGAACCACCATCCCAACCAAATTCATCATACGTATAATATGGACGACCACCATAACTTCCGTCAGTTCCTAAACCTGTATACTCAGTCCATACAGTATACGGATATTCATCAGTAGCCATAACACTTGGATATCTAGCTTGTGCTGATCCAGCACCACCAAATCCGCCACCACCCCAAGGTGGAGGGCATTGGTTACAGTTTACATTATTATAAGATGTCCAATCTTCACCATCTTCTGAAAATGCTCCGCCCAATTGACCATGCGTAATCCCAGGATAACCTGCATATTGTCTATAAGCAATAAACCAATTGTCATCTTCAGTTACTACAATTGGTCTTGTAGCTGAAGATACCATTCCAAACCCGTTCATAGAAGAATCTACCAAGGTAAAGCTTGAACTGTTTCTACTATCATGAGTTGGTGTTGGCAACATATTTGCATTATGAACTTCACCTGTGGGTGCAGGTTCATGACGCTTTGCTTGTTTTACTTTTACCTGATCCACAGGTACTTTTTTAACATAACCAAACGCTACACTGAAACTCATTATTAACAGCAGAGCAGTTGTAATTATTCTTTTCATTTTATCTCCTTCTTTGAGCTTATTGTTAAATTCTTCACAAATACTATTGTGAATATTAGTAATTTCTATAAAATTTACCTAATAATAAATTGTAATAATTCGTATCAATTATCACCATTCACTATAATATTGACCATAACTACAATATCGAGTATGTCAATTATACCATCTGAGTTAATATCTACAGCCCACAATTCGTAACTGCTAAATCCCGATGTTCCATTAACAATTACATTTACCGTTGTCATGATATCTAAAATATTAATAATACTATCACAGTTTGAATCGCCCAATTGTGGAGAACCACAACTTTCCTCTTCAATATGCAAATATCCTGTTCTTTGATTATCACCTTTAAACATTGACCATGAATTATCTAACGAACTTTCATTTTTGATATCGAAGGCAACAACATTGCCTGAACATCCTGCGACTATTTCCAAATCTCCATCATTATCAATATCATTGATAATTGGTGAGCTTGTAAATGGAAATTCATAATTTACTGGAAAATAATTTAATTGAGTTCCATCTTGATTAAAGGCAAAAGCATTTGCTTCATCATTAACTGCAACAATTTCTAATTCACTATCTTCATCTAAATTTGCAAAAACAATTGATCCAACAATATCTGAACCAGTATCAACTGGCCAAGAAGTAAGTGAATTTCCATCAATATCAACTGCATAAACAAACCCATCAGCAGAACCAAAGAATATTGCCAATCCATCCGATGTTTCCAAAAATGATGGAGAAGTATAAACATTACCATCGGTAATTGTTGTAAAACGAATATTTCCGTCAGAATTTATTGCATAGAAATTATCATCCTTGTTTCCAGTAAATAAAATCAACTCTCCACCATTATTTAAAATAGCTGGTGCAGATTGAATTTTATCAGGCAACCCAACTGGAAATCCAAGAGCAACGCTTCCATCATCTAGAATAACATATAGATTATCACTATCAGTTCCAACAACAATATCATCCTTACCATTATTATTAAAATCAGCTAATGATGCACCTGCTTTTGTTTTTTCATTAATGTCAAATGGAAATCCAACCACATCTGTTCCATCATGATTTACAACAAAAATTTTATTACTTGAAGAATATCCACCAATAACAATTTCTAAATCGTCATCGTCATCTAAATTCCCAATTGCTGGCGTACCCATTAAATATTTATCAGCAATATATTCTACTTTTAAACCGTTAATATCAAAAATATAAAGTGATTTACTTTTCGATGGAACTACAAAATCAACCAAGCCATCATTGTCTAAATCTGCTGAAGCAACTGAACCCCAAATTTGGTTGCCAGTATCAAAAGGAAATATTTCATTTTCAAGTTCAATCCCATCAGAGATAATATGTACTAATCCACTGTAGTCACCAAAAATAATCTCTTTAATCCCATCATTATCTAAATCAACTATGAGTGGACTTGATTTAACTTCTTGACTTGCAGTAATAGGGTAGTTTTCTTGGATAATTGAAATTTCAATATCTATTTCTTCACTGCTATGATATTGATAATCATCATCACCCAACGCAGAAATTGTTAAATTAAAATTAACCACACCTAAATCTATATCATCCGAAAGGGCTACAATAAAATCACGCGAAACTGATTCACCCGTTCCAACATTTCCATAATTTTGTATATTAGAAACAATTACAATACTTGGATTATCAGTAGATAGAGTTGCAGTAGTATTTGAAGCATTAGTCCACCCCTCAAGGTTTCCCAATAATACAGAAATTTGTCCTGTTTCACCTGGATTCAAGACTCCATCACCATCACCAGTAACTTCTGAATAACTGTAATCTTCCAAAGAAAAAGCTGGTGAAAAATCCATACCAATTGCTTTATACACATCTACCATGCCTGCACCTAAACAATCTGTTCCACTGTATCCATTACAATCTTCATACTCCGGACTAAGTTCATACACAATTCTATCAGCAGAATCGTAAATTCTTTGAATTAATTGATCATTAGTCCAATCTGGATAATATGCTTTAAGCAATCCAACACAACTTGCTGCATTTGGGCTTGCCATTGAAGAACCATCCCATGACTCATAACCACCTCCAATAATTGCTGAATATACAGATTCACCAGGAGCACCAATAGTTACAGTTGGGTGAAAAGTTGCCCAATGTCCCCATGTTCCAGCACATCCCATTGCGGCGACAGACATTGAATTATCATAAGATGATGGATAATGCGATGCATATTCTTCACCTCCCATATCATCACCATTCCCTGCAGCACTAAGAATAACAGCACCATACGTATTGTGTGCATTATTTATCACTGAATTTTCACTCGATGAAAAACCACCACCACCCCAACTATTATTAATAATTGTCATAGTTCCTGCAAAATATCCTGCTTTTGCTGCATAGGTTATGCCATCATACCCATTATTAATGCCAGGTTCTCCAGATTGGCTATCAAACGAACCTTTTACACACATAATTTTTGCATTGTACGCGGTAGAAGCAATACCAAAATTATCATCTGTGGTTGCTGCTAAAATGCCAGCCACATGTGTACCATGTGCCCAGGTACTATTATTTGCTACATCTTCTTTTGGCATTGGGTCATTATCTTCATCCCAAGAACCAGAACTATTACTAGCAGGATCCCAGCCTATTAGATCATCTTCAAAACCATTATTTCCACCATCAATTCCATCTTTAAAAGGTGAACCATCTACTAGTGCATCTTGTAAATTGATACTTCCGTCTTCATTAATGTCCATACCATTTTCTGTCAAAAATGCTATTACCTCGTCCGAATCAATAATGCCATCAAAATTAGAATCAACACCTGCTTCAAACATAAATTCTGGAACTTCATCTTGATTGATCCAAATACTACTTTGTAAAGCAGGGTGTGTATAATCTACACCCGTATCTACCGAAGCCAACAATATTTCTTGTCCTTCAGGTATTATTCCTTCAGGAATATCCCAAAAATCCCACGCCTTATCAGCTTTAACTGCTGGCAAGCTACATTGTAAATCATACAAAGGATCATTTGGTTGGTAAGTAGGTTTGCGTAAGAATTCTTCCTCGGCATACAATACAGATGAAAGATAATTCATCCCATCCATAACAAATTCAATGGATGACCTAAAATCTTCATTTACGTATGCACGATATATTCGATTTAAATAGATTTCACCATCTCTATCTAATTCAGTTGCATGTTTAATCCATGGTTCCAAATCAACAATTCCATTTGAATCAAAATATCTACTCAACTCTTCATTATCAACAGTGACTACATCACCACTCCGTGAAATTTCTAATGGTTGAATCTGCGGTTTTATACAAAATAAAAATGATTCTTCACTTGCAACAGGTTGTGTTGCAAATACAAATCCTGAGACTCCAAAAAGGAGTCCCAGGATCAACTTACTTATGTTACTTTTAGTAATGTATTTCAATTATCCACCCATAATTACGCCAACAATGGCAACAATATCAAGTACATTAATCACACCATCACCATTCATATCTGAAGCACATGCCTCAGAATCAGTTGGTGTATCAGTAACCATAATAAAACTTACAACGCTTACGATATCAAGTACATTAATAACACCATCAGCATTCACATCACCTAAATTACATTCTGGCATTTCACCCATATCAAGGAAGATACGAAGCATTAAGTTGCCTGCAATTGGTGTCCAGTCGCCTGTACTACCTTGACGAGTATATGAAACACCTGCATCAGAACTGGTATCTAAACCAAATGGAGAAGTTGAACTAAACTCTTTCACTCCAACCCAAAAATCACCATCTACTGATATACCTGTGGTTGATAAATCTTTTTCATTCCAACCATATACTAGTCCACCAGCGGCTACTGTGCTATACAGTTCATCACCAGGAAGGCCACCATCATCTGCAAATATTTTTACATAAAATGCACCAGCATCTTCAGTTTGCCACCATTTGAAACGCACCAAATCCTCTGAACCATTTGCTGTAAACTTAACAGCAGAATAATCGCCAGAACCAGCATTCCAACCATCTTCAGAAGTACCATCATCCCAAGACAATTCATGCACGGTTTGAGGTTGAGGTATTACAGTAATTGAAGCCGATAAATCTGATTCATCACCTTCTGAATATGTTGCACTAACTGCATATTCGTATGGCATATTATTTTCAACATTAAAGTCAGAATAAGTATTATCCGCTAAACCTGAAGCAATTGCATCACCATCACGATATACATTATACGAAACACCAGCACCACTCCAAGCAACATCAGCACGAACGCCCCATACACCTGTAGGCAAACCATTTGCCATAGCAGTTTCATTCCAAGAGTCCCATCCACCACCAAGCATTACCATACTTTGGTCGCCTTCTGCAGAAATATCTAGTGCAGCGGAAACATCAGCAGTAAATGTGTAAGCAATAATAAAACTATTATTGAAATCCCATCCAGATACATCAAAAGTATTCCAACCTTCTGCATCCATAATAACATCCATTGAATACATAGGTTCTGAGTTATATAAAGCACCAATTGTACTAAAACCAGCAATTGTAGTTGAAGCTCCAGCAGCATTAATATTATTAACTGACACAGAACTCACCGTTGATGAACCAGCAATATTAACTACATTACCAGCATAGGCAAATCCATCACCACTTATCACAATACCATCATTTAAATCAAACGAATCATTATCATACGCTATTTCACCAGAACCAGAAGCATTCATATCACCCCAAGTCAATGCAACTTCACTATCTAATCCTTCTCCAGCTAAATCCCATGGAGCAGGAAAACTACCACTAGATTCTTTGTAAATTGTAAAGTCATCAATCATAACACCACCACCTTGACCACCGTCATGATTGTCATCATATCGAGATTGAAAACGGAAAGTTACTGTTTTTCCTGCAAAATCACTAATATCTAAAAATACATTGCCATTAAACGGATATCCTGGAAGATATTCTGTCCAAGCTTGGTAACCTGGTTGAGTTTCATCACCATAATCATAAAATTGATCAACCCAAACAGCACCAGTTGTATTAAATTCGCATTCTGCATTCGCAGAACAATCTAAAAGAGAGCTTCCACCTTCAATACGAACATCATCAACAAACAAACCTGTTAATGTAGCATCATCAATTGTTGAGTATGCAGGGTCTGAACCGAAGGCAAATCGAACAATAACTTCTTGACCAGCATAGGCATCTAAATTAAATGAAACATCATGCCAACCTTGTTGACCACCCCAACCAGATGCTAAATGATTTAAAGAACCACCAGTATCATACTCAGGAGAGTTCCAAATCCAACCGTAACCACAAGAAAAATCATACGGATCAGAACCATTTAATAGTTCCCAGTTTTCACCACCATCAGTAGAAACTTGCACATTCGCAGCATCCCAACCATCAGTACATGAGCCAGAAACAATTGCACCAGCAGGGTCTTCAATTCCCCATTTCATGTTGGCAGATAGCGTATAACCAGTTGAAGGAATTGTTACAGCTGGCATATCCAAAAACTGAATCCAACTGTCCATATAACCTTCTAATTCTTCATCACCACACCAATAGTTACTTCCATCAGAAGCACCAAATGAAGATTCATGCCATGCTAATGCATCTACATCCATTATAGAAATGCTGTAATAATCATCTAAGTATTCATCTCCGTCACCATCAGTATCAGGAGTATCTGTTTTTAACCAAAACTTAAAATGCATAATTTCACCATCACCCATAATAGGTAAATCAATTTGTGGTGAATGCAAATCCCATGCCCCATTTAGAGTAGCATCATTATTTGGCGATAAGAAACTATGAGTTTCACTGTGATAGTCAGAGTCAATCAATTCCCATCCTGAGCTATTCACCCAACCACTTATGTCACCTTCAAAATCTTCGTGATAAAGTTCAATTTCTTCACGAGTATTTGATGGTAATACTTGATTTTCTTGTTCAATAACCACAGCATGTGGATTTGAGTTTGTACTTAAAGCAGTTGGTGTATCCATAGGCATATTTTTCTCTAATCCAAACAAAAACATACATATACTAATACCAACAATTAAGCTATTAATAACTTTTTTCATGTTCTTTCCTTTCTATTAAAATAAAATCTTACTTTCAATCCGCAGACGAAGTTAATATTAAAAACCTATTAATTAAAGGTCAATTTTGTAACAATACGTTAAAACTTAAAGCTGAGACCAAATTGGTGGGT
>CAYNTS010000069.1:0-8816 GCA_964400495.1 uncultured bacterium
GTTCTGGGGTGTACCGTTTACGTGTCATATTCTCTATTCCTTTCAGTTTGCACAAAGACTAACTTAACACTTGGTACAACTTTTGGGGGGCAGGTCATGGTCATTGTTGGGTCGTGAAACTGAGTCATGGATGTATGAGGTGCAAATTGGATTCCGTCGATTTACGGAAACATTATTATTTGGGACTGACGATTTAGGATTGCCTGCAATCACATCAAATGAAAATAGATTATGGCATATCCGAGAATTGGAATGCTTCATTGAAATTCGCCCAGATTTTAAAACATTTAACTCGATTATTGCCCCTTCAGGATTTACAGAGGTTGTGGGAGAACGATTGTATATTCCTAAATCCCTCATGGATGGATTCAGCTGGAGAGATGGTTATATCCAGCAAGAAAACTCAGATTGGATTATTGAAGTTAAAGGATACACAATTTTCATCAACACTGAAACAGGTATTACCTCAATTGAAAATCCAGATTTAAAATTCAGTATGAACCGAACTGAAAAGAAAAAATCTATTTTTTAAATATTTCTTTCGACAAATTTTTCTTTAACACTACAGATGCAGTTAATAATCCTGATGCTAATGCTCCGGAAATTCCAACTGTCGTAATGTCTTGACCTGTCAAAAATAAATTTTTAATGGGTGTAGCAGGTTGTAACCATTTTTGCCTGAATCGAGATGGCGGATGGTCCATGCCATACAACTCACCCTCTGGATAATTGGCTAAATCACGAACAGAAAGGGGGGTTGAAAGCTCATGGAAATCAATATTTTCTTTTACTGCAGGGACATGTTTATAAATAACATCTAAAATTTTCTCAGAATACATGGCTTTGAAATCTTCATATTCTTTTCCTCGTTGTTTCCATGGTTCATCTTTCCACTTTTTAAACCAATCATAAGGTGCCATTGTAATGGCTTCAATTGTTGATGTTCCAGGGTGATTCTTCTCCCAATCTGGGTCTTTTGTAGATGGAAATGAAATATATACAACCGGACATTCAGCATTGAAATTATGTGCAAAATCAGCAATATTCTTATCGTGATCATAGCTTGGATAAACCCACAAATTAGCGGATTCTAGCCCCAACTCTTCTGCAGTTTTTTGAAGCCCCATATACAAACATACATACGAAGTTGAAGGTTGCAAAGTGTTTAATTTTTGTGTGTATTGAGCCAATGATGGTTCATTTCTAAGAAATTTACCAAGAGTATTTGCAACGCCTGCACTACTTATAATAATTGGGGCAGATAGTTCGTTGCCATTCCCCATTTTGACACCAACTGCTTTCCCTTTGTCTATAATTATCTCATCTACACCCTTACCTAGTAAAACTCGTCCCCCCTGTTTTTCAATGACAGGAACAATAGTTTCTGCAATGCTACGTGACCCACCTACTGGGTAGTTTCCACCGTCTAAATAATGTCGTGCAACCATTGCGTGCATCACAAAACTACTTTCACCGGGTGGTAAACCGTGGTCACCCCATTGCCCAGCAAGTACTCCCAATAATTCTTTATCATCAGTAATACTGGAGATTACTTCTTTGGTAGTTTTATCAGAAAATTTATTAAAATCTTTGGATAAAAAAGAAGTAACTACTTTGCCTAAAACTCCTGAGAATATTTTCCCAGCAAAATATTTTTTTCCTACTTTATGAACTTCATCTAAAAGTGTCATATATTTGTCAATTGCATCGGACTCTGCTGGAAAATGTTTCTTCATATCCTCTACAAATTGAGAGCGAGGTTCAGTAAAATCATATGATTTATCAGGGAATATCATGCGGTCGTAAGTTTTCCCCATCTTATTCCATTTTAGTTTATTATCCGTAATTGAATCAAATAATTTTCGAGTAAACGAATAGGGTTTATGGACATCTCCTATATAGTGGATTCCAACATCCCATTCATAATCTTTCCGACGGAAAGTATGGGTGAAACCACCTGCTCTAAAATGTTTTTCAATGATGAGAACTCGTTTCCCTTGTTGGGAAAGCAATGCACCTGTAGTTAATCCACTTAACCCAGAACCAATAATTATTGCATCATAATTTTCTTGCGCTAATTCTTTTGAATAACCGTATCCTGTTCGCATTAAATTCCCTTCGTATTTGTTAGAAATTTAAAACAACTTCACATTTATAGTTACATCTTTTTACAATATTGAAATATGCAATTTTCACATTTAGTAGCTAAATTTAGGATGTTCAACAAAAATGAAAGGACACGCTATGAGATACATACACATACTAATTCTAACTCCAGTTTTATTTATCAATCTGATATTTTCACAAATTAGTCAGGTTGGTAACCCAAAAAGTTTAAGCGAAAATCTGCGAAGTGATATTCACATTGTTACAATGCCAGAGGTCAATAAAGATGTACTTCTTCAAGAAGATGATGTAGAAATGAGTAAAGAGGTTCCGTATCGGTTCGGTACCCCATTTGATGTAAATATGAACTTAGAAAACTCTGGGACATGGGAAGATGTTGAAGGTGGACGGGTTTGGAGATTGTTCATTCATTCTGCAAATGCGTATTCCATTAATTTGTTATTTAGCCGATATATTTTACCTGAAGATGCAAAGCTGTTTCTTTATGATGAAAATATGGAAACTGTACTGGGTGCCTTTACATCAGAAAATAATAAATCACACCAAACATTTTCTACCTCACCTACAAAAGGTGAAACAACAATTTTAGAATATTTTGAGCCATCTCATGTTGATTTTTCAGGTGAGATTGAAATAAGTAGAGTTGTGCATGCTTACCGAGATATATTTTTTAGTTCTGATAGAGGGTTCAATGATTCTGGGTCGTGCAATAATAACGTAAATTGTCCAGATTTTATTGATTGGGCTGATGAAGTGAGGTCGGTTGCAATGATTTTAACCAGTGGTGGGTCGCGCATTTGCACAGGTGCATTGGTTAACAATACCCGTCAAGATTTGACCCCTTATTTCCTTACTGCAAATCACTGTTTAGGGGGCGAATCTAATTGGATTTTCATGTTTGAATATGAAAGTGAAGGATGTTCAAATCAAGATGGTCCAACCTATATGACCGTACAAGGTTCAACTTTATTAGACAATGCCTCAACATCTGATTTTGCATTATTGGAATTAGATGAAACTCCACCTGATTCATACAATATTCATTATGCGGGGTGGTCTGCTGAAGATGTTGGTCCGGTGAATCCTGTTGCTATTCATCATCCATCGGGTGATATTAAGAAAATTTCATTTGATTATGATACAGGTATTTCTGATGGTTGGAATGGAAACGATGGTTCACATTGGCGTGTTGCTGATTGGGAAGATGGAACTACAGAACCAGGCTCTTCTGGCTCTCCATTGTTTGATAATAATCACAGAATAGTAGGACAACTCCACGGTGGAGAAGCATCCTGTTCTTATAATGTGAATGATTATTATGGTAAGGTTTCAACTTCATGGAGTTTGGGTTTACGAGATTATTTAGATCCAGACAATACAGGACTAACAGTACTTGACGGGATTGATGCAATTGACCTTCCAGATCCTGAATTATCTTATGATGCGACCGAATTTTCATTTGAATTAGACAGCAATAGTTCGGGAAATGATTCATTTACAATTGAAAATACAGGTGAAGAGGAATCTCTACTATATTATACGGTTCAAACATCTCCATTTGAAACCATTGGCGATGGACCAGATGGCGGGTATTATTGGACAGACACTGATACCGATGAAAATACATTGTATGAGTGGATTGATATTTCTGAATCTGCAGATTTAGTGTCATTTACAAACAATGATGACTCAGAAGGTCCTTTTGAAATTGGATTTAATTTCCCATTTTATGATGATAGTTATTCAGAGTTAAGTATTAATCCAAATGGTTGGATAGGATTTGGAGTATCTGGTAGTCAGTGGGATAATACAAACATTCCTTCATCCTCAATTAATGGACCAGTAATTTTTGGGTTATGGGATGACTTAAACCCAGAAAATGATGGGTGTAACGAATATTGTTCAGGAAATGTATTTATTCACTCTAATTCAGATAGAATGGTAATTTGGTTCAATGATGTTGCACATTGGTGGGCAAATTTTGAAAACAGTTTTTATAATTTCCAGATTGTACTTTATTCGAATGGTGAAATTGCTGTGAATTACCAAAACATAACTGGAACGTATACAGCGTCTGTTGGTATTCAAGAATCATCAATTATTGGAAGCCAAGTAATTTTTAATCAGAACTATTTAGAAGAAAATAAGTCCATTGTTTTTGCACATTCTCCAGATTGGTTAAATGTAACTCCAACAGATGGTGAACTTTTCAATGGAGAATCTCAAACTATTTCAGTTTCTGCTAATAGTGATGGTTTGACTTCAGGTGAATATGCTGCTTATATTCGTCTAGTTTCATCAGGTGGGTCAGCATCATTCCCAGTTTCACTCATCGTAGATGGCGGAGCAACCAATTTATTGGGTGATGCCAATGGTGACTTATCCGTTGATGTTTTAGATATTGTATTAATGGTAAATATGATACTCAATGGTGAGAATAATAATATATCGGCTGATGTAAATCAAGATGGTGAACTTAATATTCAAGATATTGTGTTAACCATAAATATAATTTTAGAAAACTAAACAGAAAGAAAAAAAATGAGATACTTTTATGTTTTAATTATTCAAACAGCACTGATTTTTGGAGTTGATTCGTGGAACGGATTTAGTTCTGAATCTCCAACAAAATCACATGTTAATGTTGTTTCTTCAAATATCGACAGAACGGTTTTGGAATTTGAAATTGATGGATTTCACCTTAAAACCATTCAATCAAAAACTGGCAACATTGCTATTCCACAACTTGAAGATGGTGCATCAATGTTGATTGAATCAGCACCAGATATGCACACATTTTCAAAATCTATCATAATTCCTGATAACAAAAAAATGGTTGCAACTGTTTTGGACTCAAGATATGAAGAATTTGAAAATATCAACATACCTCCGTCAAAAGGAAATTTAAACAGATTAACTGACCCAAACGAGGTAGAATTTTCATTTGGTGATGTTTATGAAAATGATAGATTTTTTCCAGGTAGTGTAATAGAGTTAAATGCTCCTTACATTTTGAGAGATTTACGAGGTCAAACCGTTTCTTTTCAACCATTTCAATATAACCCAATCACAAAAGTATTGCGTGTTTTTAAATATATAAAAGTAACTATTGAATCCCAAGGATTAGACCATAGAAATATAATAGAAAATAGTGAAAGAGAAATTATAGCAAAAGAATTTGAAAACATGTATCAAAATCATTTTGTTAATTTCGAAAACGATACTCGTTTTGATTATTTAGTTGATCACGGTAATATGCTCATTATATCATATGGCTCATTTTTGGAAACAATGCACCCATTGGTAGATTGGAAGTTAAAAAAGGGAATACCAACTGAATTAATTGATATTAATGAAATTGGTGGTACGTCGAGTGCAATTGAATCTTTTGTTGAAGACTATTATAATACAAATGGGCTTACTTTTTTACTTTTAGTTGGTGATATTGCTCAAATCCCATCACCTTCTGTAAGCGGTAGTGCATCTGATGTTTCATATGGATGTATTGAGGGTAATGATTATTATCCAGAAGTTATAGTTGGACGATTTTCGGGTAGCATCCCCTCTCATATTGAAACTCAAGTAGAACGCTCAATTGAATATGAACGAAACCCAACAACTAGTTTAGAAGGGTATGATAACGCATTGGGAATTGCATCAAATCAAGGTCCAGGATTTAATGGTTATTCAGATGATGAGTTTAATGATTTTCTTTGGGAAACAGTGTTATCTGGATTTACTTATGATAGTTATCAAGGTATTTATGATCCTAGTGGTACGTTGAGTCAGGGAATTAATGCTATAAATGCTGGTATTAGTATTATTAATTATACTGGTCATGGTGCGATCAATTCTTGGGGAAATGGTGCTCCACTATCTACAAGCAATGTTAATTCACTAACAAACTCTGATTTACTTCCATTCGTGATAACCGTTGGATGTAATGTTGGTGAGTTTCAAAGTACTAATGAATGCTTTACAGAATCTTGGCTCAGAGCTACACATAATGGTTCTCCTACGGGTGCAATTTCTCATTTTGGTTCAACTATTAGTCAATCTTGGGAACCTCCAATGCATGGACAGTATGGTATGAATCTAATTTTAACTGAAAGTTATGATGAACATTTAACCCGAACTATGGGTGGAATAACTACAAATGGCTGTATGTATATGAATGATGCTCAAGGGGCATCTGGTATTAATGAAACTAAATATTGGACATTTTTTGGTGATCCTTCTGTTCCTTTAAGAACTGCACCACCTACTATGATAAACGCTTCATATGATGAATTTATTATTTTAGGAAGCCAAGAATTTACAGTTTCCACGGGAAATGAAGGTGATTTAGTTGCAATTTCTAGAAACGGTGAGTTGTTATCATCAGCCTATACTAACTCAAATGGAGTAGCGAACCTTAATCTAAATAATGTTTCTAACATTCCTGGTGAGATTGATTTTGTAATAACTGGATTTAACAATTATCCACTTGAAACTACCCTGTTAGTTTTATCTCCAGAGGGACCATTTGTTATAGTTGAATCATTTGAAGCAACTACAATAGTGAATCCTTCGATTATTGAGTATGGAGAAACAGTTTCATTAGGTTTAAATCTAGAAAATGTTGGTAATGAAAATGCAACAAATGTTGAAATTGAAATTTTTTCAAATGATGAATTTATCTCGATAACAACACCTAACGCAAATACTGCTGTTATAAATGCAGAATCAAACACATACGTTGAAGAATTAGAATTTGTAGTATCAAACAATATCCCAAACAATTTCAATTTTACTATCGGATGTATTATATCAACAGAAAATGATATGTGGGAATCAGAAATTTCTCTAACAGCCTTTGCACCAGTAATTGAAGTAAGTGGTGTTGAGGGGATGTTAAATCCTGGAGAGAGTGCAAATATAACAATATTATTACAAAATAATGGTGATGCTGCGATTAATTATCCGATGGTAACTGCATCAGATGATGGATCGTTTTCAATCACTAATGAATCTTTCTCAAATGCATACTACTGGGATACAGATTCAGACTTTAACACAGAGGAATTGGAGTTAGTAATTGATGTTAATCCAACAACTCCAATAGGTCATATTGCAGAATTTGAAATTACTATCAACCAGTTAAATTCAGATTATGAATCCATATTATTTGTTACTATCCCAGTTGGGCAAGTTATTGAAACATTTGAAACTGGGTTCGAAATGTTGGATTGGGTATCATCTGGAAATTCTGAATGGAGTATTGATAATTCTGAATCAAATTCGGGATTTTTAAGTGCAAAGTCTGGTTCAATTACGAATAGCCAAAATTCTGATTTAAGTTTAACATTAGAAATTACTGAGTCTGGTGTTATTGAGTTTAATTACAAAGTTTCAGCTGAATATTCATCGTCAGGTAGTTACTTTTATGATGGATTAGAATTTTTCATCGATGGTACTCTACAGGGACAACATCAATCTACAACTACAGGTGGTTCTCCTTGGACAAATATTAATTATCCAGTTACTGCTGGTGAACATTTATTTACTTGGTCATTTGTAAAAGATGGTGGAGGAGGCACAACTGATTGCGATAATACTGGATGTGAGGATGTAGTTTGGATAGACGATATAGTATTCCCTCCTGCATACGTTGATGACCCACCAGAAATTTTGTTAGGTGATGTAAACTTTGATAATGCTATTGATATTTTAGATATAGTGTTGATGATTAATATGATTCTCAATGGTGAGAATGATAATATTTCGGCTGATGTAAATCAAGATGGTGAGTTAAATGTTCAAGATATTATTTTAACTGTGAATATGATTTTGAATAATTAATATAATTTGTTTATCATCATTCAATTATGAAACTGTTTCTGTTTTTTCAATTTTCTTTTTAAGTTCTATAAATTTATTAAAAACTAGAGTCGTATAATCTGTAATAGGTGTGTTTGAGAAATTGTTAAACTCTTGTTGTAATTTCTCAATAATGCTATCCGATTCATATATCCACATATCACCTATATTTAAGCAAGGGACTTGTGATTTTCCACCCATTTTCTTTAATTTAATTGAGTGAGTATTTTGATATTGATTATCACACACCAAAACATTAATTGAATTAGTTTGATTTATTTCTTCAATAAAAGACAATACTTTCAATGAAAATGGGCAAGATTTTTTAATGTAAATATTAATCATTTGAATTCTCCAATACCACCTGTTAAATTGAAGGAATTATAGCCATTCGAGTTTAGTAGAGCAGTTGCAATTTTTGACCTAGAACCCGTGGCACAAAATACGATAACCTTTTTTCCTTTGTACGATTCTAATTCAGTAATTCTACCTTTTAATTGACCAATTGGAATATAAAGCGATTTTGAAATATTATTTATTTTTCTTTCATCTAATTCTCGAACATCTAAAAATACATACTCTTTATTTTTAGAATTCTTTTGAGCATCAATACCTGAAATTGATGGGTTTTTAATTAAATATTTTATAAAGTTAAACATAATTTTCTTTCTATTAATCTTTTTGGACTGTTATTTTATTGAACTTCCTACATTTTATCGGACACCCTAAAACATATGCCAGATGTGATTAAAAGGAGATGAAAAAGAAGAAAAAAATGTTTTTAACTATATTAATGTTATTATTTGCAGGTTGTGCAACAAATTTATTTG
>CAYNTS010000070.1:0-7455 GCA_964400495.1 uncultured bacterium
AATGAACATAAATACTAACAAATTATCTAAAAAAAAGCCTATACCCATTCCAATCAGAGTGCATCCAAGAAATATATATTCGCCTTGTTTATTTTTGTTTTCTTTCATTTTATTCTCCATATTTAGTGATTGAATTTACATTATTTTGTTTAATAATTACAGCAAAAACAGGTAAATTATAATAGGATATAAGGATAGGTATTTCATAAATATGGCAAAATTAAAAGGACATGTAACATTTAACATAGAAAACTGTAAGGGATGCGAACTTTGTATAGAAGAATGCCCACAGGATTCATTGGATATGTCAGAAAATATAAATGGTAAGGGATACCATTATGCAGTTTTGGTTGAAGATACCTGTACTGGATGTACAAACTGTGCATTGGTTTGCCCAGAAGCTATTATTACTGTTTTTAGGGAAAATAAAAAGAAAAAACCAATTGCAACAATTTCAAATGTTACTGATAATATTTCAATTAAGGTAAATTAATTTATGGCAACAAAATTATTAATGAAGGGCAATGAAGCACTTGCCGAAGCTGCAATTCGAGCAGGACTTAAAGGGTATTATGGATATCCAATTACTCCTCAATCGGAATTGTTAGAGTATTTAGGTGAACATTTACCCAAACGTGGTGGTGCGTTTTTACAAGCAGAAAGTGAAGTAGCTACCATTAATATGGTGTATGGTGCATCTGGTGCAGGTGTAAGAACAATGACAAGCACAAGTGGTCCTGGCTATAGTTTAATGCAAGAAGGTATCTCATATATTGCTTGTGCAGAATTACCATGTTTATTGGTAAATGTAATGCGGGGAGGACCTGGTTTGGGAACAATTCAACCTTCACAAGGTGATTATTTTCAAGCAGTAAAAGGTGGCGGACATGGTGATTATAAGTGCATTGTTTTAGCACCTAATTCTGTTCAAGAAATGGCAGATTTCACATATTTAGGGTTTGATTTGGCAGATTCATATAAAACTCCTGTTTTAATTTTGACGGATGGAGCACTTGGTCAAATGATGGAAGCTGTTGAGTTTCCTGAATATGATATAGAAGCAAATAAAGTAGATCATTCTTCATGGGCAACAACTGGCCGGAAAAATATGAGAGAAAAACATGTAATCACCTCATTACATCTTCAGTCTGAAGATATGGAAGAAATGAATAATATTTTACAGCGTAAATATCGTAAAATTGAAAAAAATGAAGTACGTTATGAATCTATAATGACTGAAGATGCTGATATAGTAATAGTAGCATTTGGATTATCTTCTAGAGTCGCACATAAAGCTGTTGAGTTAGCAAGGGAAGAAGGAGTTAAAGTAGGGCTTTTCAGACCTAAAACTTTATATCCATTTCCTGAAATAGAATTGAGTTCAATGGCAAATAAAGTGGATAGAATGCTTGTAGTAGAAATGAATGCAGGTCAAATGGTAGAAGATGTAAAACTTGCTGTAAATGGTAGAATCCCAGTTGATTTTTATGGAAGAATGGGAGGTGTTATTCCATCGCCAGAAGAAATATTAAATAAAATTAAAGAAATTGCACCTGAATTGGAGGTTTCATAATGGCTGAAGCATTATTTGAAGGTGTACAATGTGCATTACTCGATTCTATGGATAAAGTTTGGGATAGACCAGATTCATTAATTGACAAACCCATGCACTATTGCCCAGGGTGTGGTCATTCCGTAGTCCATCGTGTTTTGATGGAAGTATTGGAAGAACTTGGATTGATTAAATCTACAATTGGAATTGCCCCAGTCGGATGTTCTGTATTGGCATATTTTTACTTGGATATTGACATGCAAGAGGCAGCGCACGGTAGAGCAACTGCTGTTGCAACAGGAATCAAACGCGTAATGCCTGATAAAACAGTATTTACGTATCAGGGAGATGGTGATTTGGCAGCAATTGGTACAGCTGAAACTATCCACACGATTAACCGTGGTGAAAATATTGTTATGATTTTCATTAATAATGGAATATATGGTATGACAGGTGGGCAAATGGCTCCAACTACTCTACCTGGAGTAAAAACATCTACATCTATCGATGGTCGTGATGTAGAAACTCAAGGTCATCCATTGAAAATTGCAGATATGATTTCAATTTTACCAGGTGCTCACTATGTTACCCGTCAAGCAGTAACAACAGCAAAAGCAGTTAGAAAGTTAAAGAAATCACTTACAAAAGCATTTACATATCAAATGAATGGCGAAGGAGGAACTAGTTTTGTTGAAGTTGTTTCTAACTGTCCATCAGGTTGGAAAATGAAACCACTTGAATCCAATAAATGGCTTGAAGAAGATATATTTAAATTTTATGAATTGGGCGATTTAAAAGTACCAGGAAAGGATTAATCATGACAGAAGAAATATTAATTGCTGGATTTGGTGGACAAGGTGTACTATCTATGGGAATGACCCTTGCGTATGCTGGAATGGTTGAGGAAAAACAAGTTGTGTGGATGCCAAGTTATGGTCCAGAAATGCGAGGAGGTACTGCTAATTGTACTGTGGTGATTTCTGATGAAAAAGTGAGTTCACCCATAATTAATTCATTTGATTCAGTTATTATATTAAACCAACCATCAATGGATAAATTTGAAGAGTCGGCAAAAAAAGGTGGAAGAATTATTTATGAAGCAAATAATATTATTCATCCACCAAAACGAGAAGATATTGATGTATTTAGTATTCCAGCACTTGAGGAATCTGTGAAATTAGAAAATAAAAAAATCATGAATATGATTATTTTAGGAGCATTTTTAGCAACAAATCCCATTATTAAAATTGAATCAATATTAGAAGCATTAAGAAAAGTACTCCCAGAACGGCATCATCACATGATTCCGTTGAATGAAAAAGCGTTAACTCGAGGTGGTGAGTTAATTTTAGAGCCGGTATCCTAGTAGGAGGTTGTTATGACACATTCTCATATTCCAGAATTTAGCACGATAGAAGAAATTCTTCAGTTTGCTATAAAAGAGGAAAAAGAGGCATACGATTATTATATGGAAGCATCTGAAAGAATTGCTGATCCAGATATGAAGTGTTTTTTGATTAAATTAGCAGCTATGGAAATTGAACATTATAATACGTTGAAGGAAAAATTAGAAGAATGTAGAGCAAATCATTTTTGTTCTGAAGGCATTATGTCTTCATTTTCTGAAGAAATGTAGAGGTTAGCTTTCTTTTGCTTAGCCATTAATCCGGGGTCAACAAGTACCGAGTTTGGATATTTTGAAAATAATATTGAAATTTGGCGTGAAGAATTTGACCATACAAATGATAATTTAAAACATACTGTTTTTGAACAGGAACAATTTAGATATTCCCTAATAGCCCCATATTTACAAAAAATCACTCAATTAGATTGTGTTGTTGGGCGGGGTGGACCTCTTAAGCCATTATCATCGGGAGTTTATGAAATAAATGATGATATGATTTCAGATTATGTACATGCCATATACTCAAATCATGCTTCAAATTTAGGTGCTATTTTAGCGAATCGGATATCTAAAAAGTTTAACTGTCCCTCATATATTGTTGACCCAGTAACAAGTGATGATTTTATTCCTGAAGCACGAATTTCAGGGGTACCTGGGATTGAACGTAAAAGCAGAAGCCATGCATTAAACATCAAATATTGTATTAAAAAAACGGAAACTGATCTAAATATTCAGCAAAATTCTGGAAAATTTATTGTTGCACATTTGGGTAGTGGGTTTTCTATTGCATCAGTTGAATGTGGGAAAATTATCGATGTAAATGATGCACTATTAGGTATGGGTCCATTTTCAATTGAACGAGCTGGTTCTATTCCTTTACAAGGTTTACTTGATTTAGTATTTAGACAGAAATTAATTGAAAATGAACTTGTTGATTTATTATCAAAAAAGAGTGGGTTTATAGGGTATTTGAATACACGTGACCTTCGTGAGATTGAAAAAAATATGAACACAAACCCTCGAGCAAAATTGGTGTATACTGCAATGGTGTATCAAATCACCAAAGAGATTGGAAGTATGTATGCATCTTTAAATGGTAAAATAGATGGGCTTATTTTAACTGGTGGATTATGCAAATCACAATCGTTAGTTTCAAATATTAAGTCAAAGAATAGCTATATTTCAAATGTCTTTGTTTATCCAGGTTCATTTGAGTTAGAAGCATTAGTTTTTGGAGGGGTATCAGTGTTAAATGACCCATCAATTTGTAAAGAGTATAAATCATGATTACATCATATTCTGATATTTATTCACGGTTAGAAAATACTAAACCTGTTCGCTTGGCAGTAATAAACCCACAAAGTAATTACCTTAAAACTACACTAGGCAAAGCAAGTAAATTAGGTTGGATTGAACCAATCTCATTTTTCAAAAATGATTATGAGAATCCTTCAAAAGTTGCAGTTGATTCAGTTAAAAACGGTGAATGCCAACTTCTCATGAAGGGGGATGTTGATACAGCAACACTTCTAAAAGCAGTTTTAGACTCTGAAACTGGAATTAAAACAAATAATTTATTGTCTCATATTGCAGTAGTTGAGTCTCCTCAATATCATAAGTTATTATTCATAACTGATGGGGGAGTAAATACACATTTAGACGAGCAAACTATAGATTCAATATTAGAAAATAGTATAGAACTATGTAGTACTTTTCAAATTGAACAATCGAAAATTGCACTTCTAACATTAGTTGAAAAAGTAACTTCAAAACTCCCAGAAACTGAACTAGCAGACGTAGTATGTAAAAAGTATAAAAACCAAACTGAGTTTATGATGGAAGGACCCATTGCATTGGATGTAGCAGTCTCAAAAGATGCTTCTGTGAAAAAGGGAATTGACTCAAAAATATCGGGTGAAACTGATATTATAATTGGTCCATCAATTTCAGCATCTAATATGATTGTAAAAACATTAATGTCGCTCGGTGGCGCAAAAGGAGGTGGTATTATTTTGGGTGCTAAATGTCCCATTGTTCTACTATCTCGGTCTGATTTAATAGATACAAAATTGAATTCAATAGCATTAAGTTTAATGATGCTCAAAAGAGGTAAAAATGGATATTAAAGATAAAAAAATACTTATTTTAGGTGGGTGGGGTCTTGTTGGAATGGCAATACTTCGTAAGTTAGTAGTTCATAACCCGAAAGAGATTATAATTTTATCCTTGCAAGAAAAAGAAGCAAGGAGTGCATGTGAAGAGTTGCAAAAAGAAGCACCAAATGTGCAGTTGACTCCTGAATGGGGAAATATATTTGTACGAGAAAGTTTGAAAGATTTACCTCGATTTGAAATCATGGAAAGTCCAGAACATAGACAGTCATTGTTACAAGATGCAATGGAATCGTTTGATGAGAATGTGATGAAATCATCATTCTTGAATCAGGTCATTTCACGACATAAACCAGATGTAGTAATTGATTCTGTAAATTCAGCAACTGGATTGGCATATCAAGATATTTATAATGGATATTACAATTTAAAGCAAGAGTTAACCAAAGCTCATGAGAATAATGTGCTCACTGAAAATTTGACATCTGAAATTGAAAAGATGCTCACTACTTTGTATATCCCACAATTAATTCGTCATATTCAAATATTACATGCTAGTATGGTAGAAAATAAAACGGGAGTTTACTTAAAAATTGGCACAACTGGAACAGGTGGAATGGGGTTGAATATACCTTATACTCATAGTGAAGAACGACCATCGCGTGTTCTTCTTAGTAAGACCTCTCTTGCGGGTGCACATACATTGCTACTATTTTTGATGGGACGTACACCAGATGGACCTATTGTAAAAGAAATCAAACCGGCAGCGGCAATTGCATGGAAAAGAATTGGATGTGGAGAAATAAAAAAACATGGTTTACCCATTCAATTGTTTGACTGTGAAGTAGAACATGCAGAGAAATTGCAAAACACATTTAATTTTGCAGGAAACAATAATTGGATAGATTCTGGAGAAACATTGAAATCTGTATTTATTGATACGGGTGAGAATGGTACTTTTTCTCTAGGTGAATTTGAGACTATTACATCTACGGGTCAAATGGAATTTGTTACACCTGAAGAAATTGCAACGAACGCAATTATGGAAATTCAAGGAGATAATACTGGTAGAGATATAATTAATGCACTTGATAATGCAATTATGGGGCCAACCTATAGAGCTGGATATATGAGGCACCAAGCAATCGAAGAGATGAAACAACTTCAAGTAGAAAATAATATTGAATCTGTGGCATTTGAAATTTTGGGTCCACCTCGACTATCTAAAATTTTATATGAAGCACATTTGTTAAAATTGGTCTGTGGTGAAATGAAAAATATTTCCAAAATCACACCTGAAAAACTTACAGATAAATTAAATAGTGAAATCTCAACAAATAGCAAGATTAGATCTCAAATTATCTCAATTGGGTTGCCAATATTTCTTGCAGATGGAGAACAAATTTTACGTGGACCTGTTGTTAAAATTCCAACTCAACTTGGTCGTGATTCTATTGAAATGAATAATGAAGAAATGGAAAAATGGGCGTATGCAGGTTGGGTAGATTTACGTGAAAGTAATATCAAATTATGGCAAAATAGAATTAAACAAATTATTGCAGAAGTAGATTCGTTTCCAACGGATGATTCGAGTTCACGATATCACCATGGTATTCAATATTGGGATATTGATAATTCGTTCGATATTGGTAAAATTGCTTCCTGGATTTTCATCAATGAAGATAAAGGATTGAGAATAAAACGTTAGTTAGTAATTTGTAAGTTTTTAAATTATTTCCAATACACGTTCTGGTGGTCGGCATAAAACTGCTTTTTCACCATTTACTGCAATTGGTCGTTCAATCAATTTTGGATGTTTACTCATTGCTTTAAAGAGAATCTCATCATCATCTAAATGATTAATTAGATTAAGCTCTTTGAATTCGGATTCTTTTTTACGTGTGAAATCTTTTGCACGTAATCCCATTTTTCTACTTAAGTCTTTTAATTCCTCTGCTAAAGGTGGTGTGTTAATATATTTTACAACTTCATAATTAACATTGTTTTCATCTAGAATCTTCACGGATTCTCTGCTTTTGCTTCAATTTGGATTGTGGTAAATAATCATGTTGTTTCCTTTTTAATACACAAAAATTATTACTATTTAGCAATTTAACCAAATACTCAATTAATAATAAAATAATTAAATATTCAATTATATTTGTCAATTAGATGACAATTCAATACTGGAAATTGCTCATAATATTGGTTAGTTGGTAAATGATTATAATTAATGAAAGGGATAAAATATAATGAATTCCTTAGTTTCTATTACTGTTGAACAACTTGCACTTCCTACATTTTATAGGACACCCCAAGAGAGGTAAATTACCAATCAAGAAAGGTGTAGTAAATGGAACCAAGAAAACGACGACAATTTACCAAGG
>CAYNTS010000071.1:0-7294 GCA_964400495.1 uncultured bacterium
TTTAAAACCAAGTTTAAGTAATTATGACACAACCTCTTTAGCTTGGGGCTTTTTTTGTTACTTCTTTATATGAAATTACTCTGGATAACCAATACGTTCAAATGGATTAACCACGGAAGAAATTAGGTTTCTAGAATGTGCACAAATTCGTTTCAAATACCGTGCATAAAGTGCTAATGATGCACCTTGGGCTGTATCTAAATCACCAATTTTCCCTGAAATAATATCATTTGTAATTTCATCACATTTTGATGATATATCAGTTTTATATGAAGTCATTAAATTACGAGCTAAGTCAATATCTTGAGACTTAAATGCTACAATGGTTTGTTCAAATAATTCAAATGAACTGTTTTCTATTTCAACCAGTCTATTTTCTAAACTTGAACCAACGAGTCGTTTAGGATTGTTTACAGCTAAATCATAAATATTTTTAGAGTAATCACCTATTCTTTCGATATCGATAACAACACTAACAAGAATTAGTCCTGAACCCAAGTCACCTGTTCCACTAATGGCTAGGTGAGTCATAATTTTTCTTCTAACATCTCTTTCAAATGAGTTGATTTTCTTATCCATTTCGTAGATGTCTATTGGAATATCTGCAGAGTCAGATTTTCTAAGTGATTCAATTGATGCTTTAAACATTTCTAAATCAATGTCTAGCATCTCGTGACATTCACTTAATGCTTGTTCATACAAGCTATTAGATTGAAATAATTCAAAGATTTGTTTAAACATTATTTACCTCCTAAGTAAATGAAAGTTATGGGTATTATGATGAAAAATAAAAATAAATAAAATAATGGGATAAATTTATTTTTAACTGAAATTTCTGAAAGTTTTTCAGCTAAATTGAGTGGAATGTTTCTTAAAAATGGAATTGGATAAATTAAGAGAATTCCAAATATATTAAATAATAAATGACTAAATGCAGCTACCAGTGCTGTTACATTGAGCGTTAATGCTGCTAATAATGCTGTAACAGTTGTTCCAATATTTGCACCTATAGTATAAGGAAAAATTTGTCGTAAACTCAGTACACCTGCTCCAGCTAATGGAACAATTAATGAAGTTGTAATCGATGAACTTTGTACCATTATAGTCAAAATCATTCCAAAAAACATCCCTCTAATTGCTGTTTTAAAAATATATTGATCAAACAAAACCTCAATTTTAGCTAAAACCAAACTTCGTAGTAGTTTAACAATAGAGTAAAGCATTGCAAAAGTAATTAGTACACTAAGTACAAGATATACTATTTCATTATCAAATGTTAAATGGTCAACTTGTTTTGCCCCCCATTTAATTGCTGTTTTAATTGGACTTTTAAACACTTCATCTGATTGTAAACTACCAAAAAGAAGAACTCCTAGTCCAGTAGCAGATCGTTCAATCAAATGGAAAGTCATTTCAATGGGAAATAAAATCAAGACTGCAAGAACGTTAAAAAAATCATGCACTGTTGAAGCCGAGAATGCCCGTTTAAATTCATTTCCTCTATTTATATGTCCGATGGAAACAATTGTATTTGTCACTGTTGTTCCAATATTTGCACCCATTATCATTGGAATTGCACCACCTAAAGTCAAAGCACCCCCACTTACCATACTTACAATCATCGAAGTGGTTGTTGATGAACTTTGAAACAATGTTGTTGCTAATATTCCAATAAAAAGCGCTATGAAAGGGTTTGCAGTTGTGCTCATAACAGTATTTGCAAAATCACCCCCCATATGTTTAATAGCAGACGACATTCCTTTTATCCCCACTAAGAAAATATAGAGGGAAAGGATTACTCCTACCACTTTCATTATTGTTATATATATTTCTTTCTTCATGTATATTAAATTAATCCTTATTTAATACTCATAAAATATTAGGTTAGTATTAAGTAGATATTTTAGAAATGTTAACTTTTGATTAAGTTATTTGAATTTTGCAGGAAGTGAAAATGAAAATGTCGAACCTATATTAGGTGTGCTTTCAAGAATTATTTCAGTATTGTGGGCTTCTAAAATATGTTTTACAATTGCTAACCCTAAACCGGTGCTACCCAATGTTCTTGACCTTGCTTTATCCACCCTGTAAAATCGTTCGAAAATTCTATTTTGATGTTCAACATCAATGCCTATTCCATTATCGATTATCCTAATATTAACGATATCTTTTTGCCGTTTAATTAGAATGTTAATATTTCCAGTATTTGAATAATTAATTGCATTATTTAAAAGATTTGAAAACACAGTTTTTAAGTGGTGTTTATCACCCAATATTTTAATATTATCAGCAGAAGGTGCACTCAGTTTTATATTTTTCGAGGAGCATTTTTCTGAAAAAGTATCTTCAATCCAATTGAGTAAATCATTACAATTAAAATACTCAAGTTGCAATGTTAAATCACCCGATTCAATTCTCGAAATTTCAATTAAATCTGAAAACAAATCCTCAAGTCTCTCTGATTGGTTCAGAATTTTAGTCAAAAATTCCCGATTGACCTTTGAATCATCAATTGCACCATCAATTAGTGTTTCGGCAAAACCTTTTATTGCAAACAAAGGCGTTTTTACCTCATGAGATACATTAGCCATAAATTGACTTCGCATCTGTTCAAGGCGTTCAACTTCTTGAGTATCATCCTGAAGTCGATGAATGTAAGTGTTGAAGAGGGGGACTATTTCATCCCAACTTTTTTCATCATCAGATACTTGACAATATTCATTATTTTTTATGCGTACTAAGGAGTTTTTAATCTTTATTAGGGGTTTTAAATATGTATAAATAACAAAAGAACTAACCCCGATGGAAAAATGTGAGATAACAATTAATTTCAATATATCTGAAAATTCATTTAGGGATATTGAAAATGTTTCTACTACTGTAAAAATTAGTAAAAACTGAAAAATTATATTAACTATAATTATCTTTCGTATGGGTTTCATGATTCCAACCTGCAAACATAACCACGACCTCGAATGGTCTGAATAATATTTGCAAAATCTTCCATTTTTTCTCGAAGTTTGCGTATATGAACATCAATTACTCTATCAGTTACAAACACATCATCACCCCACACATTTAAAAGTAATGCTTCACGTGTGTACACTCTATCCGGATGAGAAACTAAAACATGGAGTAAGTCAAATTCTTTTTTAGTAAGTTTGATAGGTTTTCCGTGTACTTTTACAAGAAATTTTTCAGTATCAATTGTTAACCCATTCAAATCAATAATTTGAGTATTTTTTGTGTTATTGTTTTCTGATATTCTACGAAACAAGGATCGAATACGTGCAACTACTTTCCTCGGACTTGCTGGTTTAGGAATGAAATCATCTGCACCTAACTCTAACCCCAATATTTCGTCAATCTCACTGTCTTTTGCTGTTAAAAAAATAATGGGAAGATGTTGAAAATCTGCATTTGCTCTAATTTTTTTACATACTTCAAATCCATCCATTTCTGGCATCATGATATCTAGGATAACCAAATTTGGTTTTTTCTTTAATTTTTCTATTGCTTCAATACCGTTTGTGGCAGTGATAATTTTATATCCCTCTTGGGATAAATTATATTCTAACATTTGTAGAATATCTAATTCGTCATCAACTATTAGTATTGATTGTTTCATGCAATATGACCTTTAGTTAAATCTTCTACCCAGATCTTTATTTCATCCCTCACTTTTCTATAAATAGGGAGCACTTCTTCTTTGGGTCCTTTTGCAAATGCAGGGTCTATAAAGCTATGATGAATTTTAATTTCAGTATTTCCAATAAAAATTGGACATGTTTCTTTAGCATTATCACATACAGTAGCAACAATATTGAAAGATTTTGATAGGTAAGATTCCACATTTTCTGCATTATTGGATGAAATATCAATTCCAATTTCTTTCATAACTTCCACAGCATTTGGATTAACATTCTCCTCTGGTTTTGTTCCAGCGCTAAATGCATCCCATCCCAATTCTTTTGCAATCCCTTCAGCCATTTGAGACCGACAAGAGTTTCCTGTACATAAAAACAATATCTTTTTTTTCATTAAATTTATCAGCTTTTGTTATTATTCAAGTAATTCATCATAGTAAATTTACGCATGCAAAGACCATTATTAATAAGTGCTTGTTTGATGGGTGAAAAATGCAGGTATGATGGAGGTGATTCAAAATTAGATATTTTAAATTCTCAATATTGTATTCCTATTTGTCCAGAAGAGCAAGGTGATTTACCAACACCACGTCCACCCGCAGAACTACAAGGGAATGCACATTCAATAATAAATGGAGTTAATAAAGTTATAAATATTAATGGAGAAGATGTTACTTCTCAATTTATTAACGGTGCTTTAAAATCACTGAAGATTGCAAAAGAATACAATATTGAAGTTGCAGTATTAAAATCAAATAGTCCAACCTGTGGATGTGGAAAAGTATATGATGGGTCGTTTTCACAAACATTAATTAATGGAAATGGAATTTTTGCACAATTATGTATTGATAATAAAATTGATGTAATTTCTTCTTATGATGAATCACAAATTTTGGATATTATTAATTTCACTAAAGGCAATTGATGGAATTTAATTTTGATGTAATGATACTAATAGCCATAATGGTTATGGCAGTTGTGTTCTTCACGTTAGAGGTACTTCCATTGGAAGTTACTGCAATGGGGGTAACAGGTCTATTGCTATTATTTGATATTCTTACTCCCGAAGAGGCAATAAGTGGTTTTAGTAATAAAGCAGTCATAACAATTGGTGCAATATTTATAATTAGTAAAGCCCTAGTTAAAACTGGGTTTTTGGAAGTTTTGGCAGATTATTTATATCGTTTAGCTGGGGCAAGAAAGTGGTTAACTATATTTATCTTTCTATTAACAGTATCAATTATTTCAGGTTTTATTAACAATACTGCTTCTGTAGCAATTTTTATTCCGTTAGCAATTAATCTTTCAACCAAATTTCATATTAGTCCTACTAAATTATTACTTCCATTATCGTATGCTGCAATTTTTGGTGGTACTCTTACTTTAATTGGTACATCTACAAATTTAGTAGTGAGTGCTATCATAGAAAAATCTGGATTACCTCCTTTTTCCATGTTTGAGTTTACAAAATTAGGAATTATATTCTTAGGAATTGGAACTCTATACAATATTCTTTTGGCTCGTTTCTTTTTGCCATCTCGTACAATTACCTCTTCTCTTACACAAAAATACCATTTAGGCACCTATTTAACTGAGTTTAAAGTGAGTGCTGATTCCCCTGTAATCGGTAAAACCTATGTGGAGATGGAGTTAAGTGAAAAGTACAATCTACAGGTGTATAAAATAATTAGAAAAGATGAACATTTTAGGTTCAATTTAAGATCTGTAATAATTCAAGAAGATGATATATTTTTAGTTCAAATTAATGTAAATGATATAATGCGATTAAAAAACGATTTGAATTTATTACTCCTTTCGGATGTTAAAATGTCACAACAAGAATTGGCAGGTAAAAACCATGTATTGGTTGAAGGGTTGGTGACAATGCAATCCAATATGATAGGTAAAACATTGAGTGAATTTGATTTTAGAAATAGATATTCGGCATTTGTGTTGGCTATAAAACGTCAACGAGAATTGCTTCGTGAAAAAATCGCCCATATTAGTTTGAAATTTTCAGATACATTGCTAATTATGGTCCCCAAAGAAAAACTGGAATCACTCCGTAAATCAACCAATTTTATTGTACTTGAAGAATTAGATATTTGTCTAAAATATGAACGTTATTGGTGGTTGTCAATTTTAGTTATCCCAGTTGTAATGGCGTTGGCTTCTTTTGGAATTGTACCAATTATTAAAGGTGCAGTTTTGGGGGCAATTTTATTATTAATGTTACGTTCTCTATCAATTCAGGATGCGTATGATTCTATTAACTGGTCGGTAATTTTTCTTATTGCAGCATTAATTCCAATTGGTACAGCAATACATAATACTGGAGCTGATAAAATTATTGGTGATATGATTGTTTCTTTAGGATATTTTATTGGCGGAATAGAAAATACAAACCCAGTCATATTTTTATCTATTATTTATCTTGTAACGTTTGTGTTGTCTGCGTTTATTTCAAATGCTGCAGTTGCTGTAATGTTAACTCCAATTGGTTTAATTTTGGCAAGCCAACTAGGTGTAGATCCGAGACCATTTTTAATGGCAATTTGTTTTGGAGCATCTGCCAGTTTTATGACACCTATGGGATACCAAACTAATTTGATGGTTTTTGGTCCTGGACAATATAAAATGAAAGATTTTATTTTAGCTGGATTTCCATTAACTATTATTTTTTGGATAATAGCTACAATTTATATTCCAAAATTTTGGCCTTTTTACATAAATTAATTAGTTCTTATTGATAAACTATCATTTATTGGGATGGTATTTACAATGTACTCTCAATTATTAAATTGTAACATAATTTTACAAAATGTTACAAAATCATATTTATAAAACGATTTAAATTTATGATACGGATAGTCACAAATATTATTATTTGGAATGAGAGTAGTAAGATGTTTAGCTTTACCGTCTATTTGTATGGAATATTTTATTTAATTTAAAAGGAGAAAATGTATGTTTTTTGTTAAAAATATTAAAAGGTTATTAATTATTTTAATTATTATTAGTTTATCAACACTTGTTAGTGCACAAGATGTGTTCCTAGAAGTAGCTAATTATTCAGATGGTCAATTAGAAATTACAATGTCCAATACTGAAGATGTAGGTGGTTTTCAATTTGATTTAGATGCAACATTTGCTGATTTCATGGTTAACGGCGCTTCAGGTGGTGCTTCAGAAGATGCTGGTTTTATGATTTCAACTAACGAGGGAGGTCTAGTTCTTGGCTTTTCAATGAGTGGTGATGTTATTCCAGCGGGTGATCATTCACTCATATTTGTTGATGCAACTTTTACTGGGACAGATGGTGAAATCAATTTTTCTACTGCAACTATTTCAGATGCAGATGGACAAGCATTAGAAGTTGATTTAGGAATACCTTTAGTTATTAGTACACCTACAACATGTGAAGATGATACTGCTTGCAATTATGGTGCAGATGGTGATTGTGAATATATTGCTGACGGTGCCTGTGACTGTGATGGTAATATTGATGATGAATGTGGCGAATGTGGTGGCGATGGTACAAGTTGCCAAGCACATTATCTAATGGACTTACCAAATACAGGTGAATCTTCACTAATTATTTTTGAAGAAGGAATCACTGCATTAGAAGTGGGTGATGAAATTGGATT
>CAYNTS010000072.1:0-6347 GCA_964400495.1 uncultured bacterium
CAATATTAATTAGGTTGCGGGTAAGTAAATATGAAAAGGGGAGTCATTGACTCCCCTTTTTTATTGCTACAATTTGTTTACAATATGTTACATTTTAATTATTTCTAATGACCAATATATTTAATAATTTGCATAAGCTGATTTAATAGGGTATTTCTCTTATCTATCATCAGCAATGAGTTTTTTAATTACTAAACAATAAAAGAAAAAGAGGTAAACAATATGTTAAGAAGAATACTAATGTCAACATTGCTAGTTATTGGTGGCTTATTTGCTGCAGATGTAACAATTGCAATCGAAGATGTAAGTGATAACACCGCTACAATCAGTATGAGTAGTACTGTAGATGTGGGTGGTTTCCAATTTACGTTAACAGATAATCCAGAAATTTTAAGTGTTACTGGTGCAAGTGGTGGCTTGGCTGGTGGTGCTGGATTTATGATGTCAACAAATCCTGGTGGAATGGTGCTTGGATTTAGTATGACAGGTGCAACAATACCTGCAGGAGACGGTACTTTAGTAGAAGTTGCTTTAAATATTTCAGGAGATGCTTCAACTCTGTCACTAACGAGTCCCGTATTTTCGGATGCTTCTGGTGGTTCGTTGACAGTTGAACTTGGTCCAGATTATAATTATGGTGATGTAGTAATAGAAGATGAACTTACATTAAGTTTTGGTGACTATAATGAAGGTGCAGGTACTGTTGATGTTTTAATGGCAAATACAAATCCGGTTGCTGGATTTCAATTTGATTTAACAAATGTAACAATAACTGGTGCTTCTGGCGGTTCAGCTGCAGATAATGGATTTACTGTTTCAAATTCTTCTTCAACAGTTATTGGTTTTTCAATTTCTGGTGCAACAATACCTGCTGGTGATGCAGTATTAACAACTGTTGTATTCTCTGCTGATGCAGGTTCTGAAGTATGTTTCAATGGACCTATATTTTCTGATTCATCAGGTGATGCGTATGATGTAACCCTAGGTGATTGTTTTACCACAACAGGTGGCGGTGGTGACATAGAAGGATGTACCGACGAAACAGCATTAAATTATAACCCAGATGCTACTGTCGCTTGTAATGGTGACAATAGTTGTTGTGAATATGAAGTTGACCCACCAGATGACAACTTTGCTTTAGCAGTTATTGATGGCTCTGCTGATGCAGGTGCTTCAGGAAGTATTTTTATTGATTTGACAAATAGTGATGATGTTGGTGGCTTTCAGTTTGTATTAAGTGATACCCCTGATATTCTTTCTTATGTTGAAGTATTAACAACAGATAGAACAGAAGGTTTTACGGTTTCTGCAAATGAAGGTGAAAGTGGTGTTACTGTAGTTGGATTTTCTATGACAGGTGCTACAGTTGCTCCTGGTGATGGTGCAATTATAGAAGTTGTTTACAATGCTGGAATGGTAGAATTTGATACTGATGTTGCAATTGAAATGTCTGGTACTATTCTTTCTGATCCGTATGGTCAATCAATTGAGCATTCATCTTCAAATGGTTTATTTGCTGTATATTCAGCTCCATTAACTACGCCTACTACGCCAGAAAATGTATCTGCAACTGGTGGTCAAAATAGTATTTCAGTTTCATGGGATGCTTCTTGGCAAGCAGCTGGCTATCATGTTTTCCAAAATGGTGAACTAGTAGCTGACATTGAAGGTACTTCTTTTACTCAAACAGATTTAGCAGATGAAACTGAATATTGTTTCAGTGTTTCTGCGTACAACGATGCAGGCGAATCTGATGCTTCAGATTCAGCATGTGCAACTACATTCCCTGAATATACTGGCCCTCCAGTATTAAGTTTAGGTTCAGCGTCAATAAATGCAGGTGATTCATTTGATATTGATGTATCTCTTGCAAACCCAGGTGTTTCCGTAGCTGGAATTCAAATTCAAATTGCAGATGCTCCTGACCACTTAGACGCTTCAGATATTGTTGGTACAGATAGGTTAGAAGGAATGACAGTGTCTTGGAACCCACAAGCTGATGGTTCTGTTGTATTTGTTGCATTTAGCATGACAGGTGATGTAATTGAGGCAGGAACTGGTCCAATTGCAGTTATTTCTTACGAATCTACAAGCATTTATGAAGCAAGTATTGATCTTGATATAGTAGAATCAATTCTTTCAGATGGTGAAGGTCAACCTATTGAACATACCTCTGAAGGTGGAACAGTAGAAGTAGCTGGTGAAGAACCTCCACCAGAAGCTCCAGATGCACCTATAAACTTAGATGCTGAAGATGGTGATTCTCAAGTTGATTTAACATGGGATGCATCTTTCAATGCTGAAACATATAATGTATATCGCGAAATGCAACCTGAAGAACCAGATACAGACATTGGTGCTGAGTGCCAAGGATGTGATGCAAGTAGTTGTATATATGATTGCGAAATGCAATGTGTTGATGCTGAACTTGCATATTCTTGGATTGGTGATGGATACTGTGATGATGGCACATGGGGTCTTTATTTAGATTGTGAAGAATTTACATTTGATGGTGGTGACTGTGGTGGTCAGGGTAATGGTGATTCTTGCGCAGGAAACTGCGGAGGTTATGCTGAATCATGTTATTGTGATGATGTTTGTGAAGAATATGGTGATTGCTGTCCAGACTATTGGGATGAATGCCAAGGTGGAGGCGGAGGTGGGGGCGACTGCACCTTCTACGATTGTATTGGTCAATGTGCTGATGGTTATGAATCTTGGTTAGGTGATGGTTATTGCGACGATGGCACATGGGGGCTTTACTTCAATTGTGAAGAATATGAAAATGACTACGGTGACTGCGATGGCGGTGGTGGCGGCGGCGGCGGATCTTCTAATTGTGAAGATTGCGAATTCGATTTCACTAACTACGGTAGCGAATGCTGTGATACTGCATGGGATGAATATGGTATTTCATGTTCAGATTTAGAAACAAACTACTCTTGGGATTGTTCAGGATGTGCATGCCCTGGTGATACAGAGTTTTCATCAGTTGGAAATGGTATTTCTGATGAAACAACAAGTATCATTAACTGGGAATCATTCATGCAAGGTCAACTTGAAAAAGAACCGTATGTAAATATTTATGATTTAACACATGACAGTGATGGAAATAGATTAGATGCTCATGGTGATTTATTCCAACCTAAAGAATATTATGAAGTACAAAATAGAACGTACGAATTAATAGCTGTAGTTACAGATCCTTCGTATGTTGATACAGATGTAATAAATGGTATGGAATATTGTTACTATGTTACTGCTGAAAATGTATCTGGTACATCTGACCCTTCAAATATTTCCTGTTCATCTCCTTATGGGTTAAACGCACCAACAGATTTGTCTGCAACTGGTGAAGATAACAATATTCATTTAGAATGGACAGCCCCTGAAGATAATGGCGGAGGTGGAAATGATCCATTCTGCGGTGATGGTAACTGCGATCCAAATGAAAATGAAAATACGTGTCCACAAGACTGTGAATCCACACAAGATTGTATGGTTGCAAGCCCAGATTGGTTAGGTGATGGGTATTGTGATGAGTGGGCAAATGATGGAACTCCAGAAACTGCGTATAACTCAGCTGCATGTGGTTGGGATGGTGGTGACTGTTGTTATTCAACATGTAACGATGCAACATATAGTTGTGATGATTCAACTGGACCGTGCGATGCAAATGCATGTTTTGATCCAAATGGCAACAACGATGATTGCAATGGAAATCCAGGTGGAGATTGTGTAGATTGTATTGGTCAAGATTGTACTGGTTATGAATCATGGTTAGGTGATGGTTACTGCGACGATGGTACATGGGGTATTTACTTTGATTGTGAAGAATTTGATTGGGATGCAGGGGATTGTGATCCTAATGGTAATTCATGTGAAGATCAAGGAATGGTAACATGTAGTGATGGTTCTTGTGCTCCAACATATGATGATTGTGGTGGCAGTTCAGAAGGATGTGAAGACTGTGAAAACGATTATACTGCCTATGGTAGCGAATGCTGTGATAGTGCATGGGACGAATATGGAATTGATTGTGCAACTTTAGAAGCAAGTTATTCTTGGGATTGTTCTGGATGTTTATGTCCCGGTGATAGTGATCCAGTTTGTGGAGATGGTGTTTGTAGTGGTGATGAAGATTACTATAACTGTCCAAGTGATTGCAATGCTCCGGGCGAATGTGAACCAGGATATGTAGCAGATTGTGATGGAACAGCTGAATGCTGGCCTGAATCTTGGATTGGTGATGGCTATCCAGATTGTGAAGACCAACAATATGGTGCTGATCTAACTTGCTATGATAATGATGGTGGTGATTGTACTGGTGATAGATCCTTAAGTGATGCTGCTCGCCCAATATTTAGTAACAATTCATCACAACAATTTACAGAGGAAGGTCGAAAGATTGCTCGTGACTTGAAAAACCTTATTATCCAACAACGAACAGAAAATTCTACATATTACAAAGAAGGACATAATGGTCACAATATTTATAATAGCTCACGTGATTTAACGGGTTATAATGTTTATAGAGATGGTGCATTGCTAGACTTTACAACCAACACATTTTATGATGATGGCTCTGTAAATGCAGGTGTTGAATATTGTTACACAGTTTCTGCTGAGTATGATGAGGGAGAATCTTCTGAATCAAATGAAGCATGTGCAGTATCAACTGAACCTGCAGATCCAGTATACTTATCAGTTGGTGATGCAACACTAATGTCTGGCGAGTCTGGTTCTGTAGAAGTTGATTTAGAAAATGCTAATGCAGTTGCTGGATTCCAGTTTGAACTTGATTTTTCAGGTTTAGCAGATATTACAAATGTTCTAACAACAGATAGAACTGAAGGATTTTCAATTTCTGAAAATAATGGAATTATCATTGGATTCAGTATTACAGGAGATGTAATTGCACCAGGAGATGGTGCTATTTTAGTAGTAGAGTTTGATGCAACTGACTCAGGAAGTGGCGATATTTGTTTTGACAATATCGTATTATCTGATCCAGCAGGTTTACCTATGAACCCAGTTACAGAATGTGGTTCAATATTGGTTACAGATGAGCCAGTTGAATTAGTTGAACTGTCTATTGGTAGTGGTGCATCTGAAGTTGGTGGAACTGGAAATGTTGATATTTCTATGGCTAACGTAGATGCAGTTGGTGGATTCCAATTCTCAATTGGAATTGACCCTGATATTGCAACTATTGTAGATGTTCTAACAACTGATAGAACTGAAGGATTTACAGTTTCATTTAATAATAGTACAATTATTGGATTTAGCATTACTGGTGATACAGTTGCACCAGGTGAAGGTCCAATTTTAACTATGGTTCTACAAGGTGATTCTGCTGGCGATGCTGAAGTTTGCTTCGGTTCTGAACTTATTTCAGATCCATTTGGTGAATCACTTCCAACAACTTCTTCATGTGGTAGTTTCAGCGTTAGTGATGAACCGGTTGAAGGTTGTATGGACGAAACTGCATGTAACTATGACCCTACAGCTACTATAGATGGTGAATGCGATTATGAGTCATGTGTGGGTTGTATGGATGAAGATGCATTGAACTACGATGCTGATGCAACTATAGCATGTGATGATTGCTGTATTTATGTTGAACTTCAACACTTTGTTATTGATATTGATGAAACTGGTACAAGTTCATTAGTTATTATTGAAGATGCAACTGGTTTAGATATTGGTGACGAAATTGGATTGTATGACGTGAATGGTATCACTGAAACTAATGAAGATTGTGACGGTTCTTATGACGGTGCAGTACTTGTTGGTGCTGGTGTTTGGACTGGCGAACAAATTGAAATAGTTGGTATTGGTTCAGTTGATATGTGTGATTTTAATGGTCCTCAATTAGCCGGTTATGTTGATGGTAATGATGTTACATATAAAGTATGGAAAGCAAGCGAAGATGAAGAATATAATGCAGAAGCAACATATTCAGCAGGAAATGGTGTATGGGGTGAACTCATTACAGCAGTTTCATTACTTGAACCTGTGTTTAGTGTAACTCAAGAAGTTTCTATCAACTCATTCATGCTTGATATGGTTTCATTCAATGTATTACCAGAAGATGCAGCAATTTCATCTGTTCTAGGTGGAATTGATATTCTTACTGCTTCAAATGATCAAGGTGAGTTCTATGTACCTTCATTTGGTGTTAACCAGATTGGTGATATTAATACAACCAACGGTTATAGAGTATTCTTGAGTGGTAACGAAGACCAAACTGTTACAGTTGAAGGTATGGCAGTTGATGCTGGTTCTTCTCTTACTATTTCCGCATTCATGATGAATATGATATCATATTTACCACAAGAGTGCAT
>CAYNTS010000073.1:0-5870 GCA_964400495.1 uncultured bacterium
GTTTAACGTTTGAACTCACTGGTTTTTACGGAGCGGAGCGGAGTAAAAATCCAGTGCAGTGATTTGTTATGCAATTTTTTATTTAATTATATTCCAATTTCCAGCGATAGGTTGACAACCCGCCCCACCGCAAGAGACACATCCTTTGCTATCAGAATCGTTTGGCCACTTTCTACCACTTCCTTTACAACGAGCACATTCAACTAAAGGTAATTTCTCTACTTCAAGTAATAATCTGCCTTTGCCGTTGCATATCCAACATGGTTGGCTATCCGAATCATTCGGCCATTTTCTTCCAGTCCCTTTACATCGAGCACATCTTACTATGACTTCTGTTGAACTTATCTGTTCAATTATGGTTATTTGAGTAGCCATTTATATCTCCTTTCTATGCATAACCATGTATATACGACTTAGCCATTATTGATTATCGCACTAAAACTGCAGTATATACATTTTTTATTATTATCTTCTAACTTATAGCAATTACAGTAGTTAAGTCCATAATTACTCTCTTTTTCAGTATGGTTATCCTGCAAAAATAGCCGGTTAACCATTTTTAATTATTTTCAAATTATTGTTTTGACTATTAGTTGTAACCATGAACAAAGTTATTAAAATTTAGACTTAATTTCAAAAGGTAATCTTCTAAATTATTTGCCCACATAGTTTGCTTTCACAATTAACTCCATTCTGTTTAAATTCCAACTCATGTATTTCCGAATCTTAACTACTTTCTGTTTGTTTTCAATGATTTTTGCTGAACCATCTCAATGGAATGCAACATGGTTTGATAAAATTTGGAATTCTGCAACCCACCAAATGACCTTTCGCAATCCTTTTACATTTTCCCCCTATGAATTAAAAGCAGGGTATTTTACCTATGGTGGGTCAGATTACTGGGAAAACGATATTTTACAAGATTTTACACTTGGAAATTCTCCTGTTTTTTTAGATTCAACACAAGCAGATTCTAATTTTGATATTATTACTAGTATGGAAAATCGAAGAGGATTATTTTTTGAAATCGATCTTTTCAGAACTAATTTACTACGATATATAATTAACCAAAATTTTATGGATGTCCAGTTTGGATTAGGGTATAGAATGTCAACCATGTTAAGTAATCCAAATCTACCTGAGGGGTGGACAGACATGGCTTCTGATGGAACAACATATCGATTTCGACCCTTTATTCAGGATGCCAATGTAAATACAAGTATTGCAATCCAATGGTGGGAATGGATGCATCCGTATGTGTATCATTCTATAGGGTATAGTTGGGCGAGTTTATATGAATCTATTGGTGGTGAAAAGTACCTAAATGGAACAGGTGTGAACGAAAGTTTTGCTATAGGAATTAAAATTCTAAATCGGAGTATTACGCACACATACGCATTTACTTACGGAGTAGAAGCAAAATGGAATCGAACACGACTCAATGTGATTGATGACCCTAAGAGTATTTCTCCAATTACTGGAGTTGATATGTATGGATTTGGAGTATATTTAACATTTGGTGCAACATTTGGAGGTCGAAGAACAATTGGTGACGATGCATATTCCCACATGCTAAAAGGTGACTATGTAACTGCATCAAAAGATTTTGAATCCTATTTACATGGATATCCAAACCATGCTCGTGAAAAAAAGGCAAAAAAATATTTAGATTTATGCTATTCCCAAATGCCGTACCAATATTTTGAACAAGCACTTGTTAAAATAGATGAAAACGATTATGATTCTGCAGTTGACTTGTTTAACAAAGCAATGCAAACGCAAGATTCTGATTTAAAATTTGAAATTCAATCTCGAAAAAATGATATGGCATTAATTCTTTTAGATAGTGTTTCCTTACATATAGAGAACTTGCCATTTAATTTTGCCGAATCACTGATAGTTAATGCACGAAAGTTATCACCAAATTTGTTTCAACTTGCAGATGAAGTATTGGCTCAGTTATTACTTCGGAAAGGGGATGTTTTATTTAAGGGTGGTAATTACGTTAGTGCATTGGAGCAATTTAATATAGCTCTTGAATTAGACCCAAGTTTGAGAGAGATATTCATTGTCAAAACCAATAAAATTGTTGAGGGACTTCTTAGGGATGTAAATCAAGTTACAGATAGTTCTGGTATTCAATTAGCGTTAGTTTCATTGAAATACATTATTGAACTCAAACCTGAGCGATTAGATGAATTTCAACCTTTGATTGATGAGTTAACATTAAAACTGGATAAAAAAGAACATATTGAGCTAACGGATAGAATTCATCATTTATTGCAGAAACGAAAACAAAAATTCTCTAATACTCAACCGATTCAAAAAATTGAATTGGGGAATACATATTATGAAGTGGAACAAATTATTGGCTATCCTGACTCAATAGATGAAAATAATAAATATGGCCACCATTATGAACTCTGGACATACACAAATGCACCATTTTCACGTCTTTATTTTGAAGACCATCTGTTGGTGAAAGTGGAGTAGAAAATAAAAATAATTTTAAAGTTAAAAAGTCAAAATGCAAAATTCAAAAGTGAAAACCCAGCACCCAGAATCCAGCCCCCAGCTTTTGTAACAAAATATTTCCGCCCTATGATTGAATCTATTTTTCAATATAGATTTATGTATGGATACATTATATTTTAACAAGAAATGGGTAATAATTGGAATAGTGCTTTTAGTTAGCATCATTTCATTTGAGTTAGTTAGTAAGTCAATATCAAAAATGCCACCTACCCCCACAGAATTTGTAATACGAAAAGAAAAACGCAAAGAACTCAAGAAACACCGTAAAGCATGGATGGAAAATATGCACCGTTCTCATTCTGATGATGATTGGAAATCAATGGATGCAGAAACTCGGAAGAAGAATACATCTGACGTAAGGCAAAAAAGAGCAAATCTGGTTTCTCAAGGACGCAAAATTGAGTTGAAAAACAATCATGAAGTCATCCTAAATCGAGATATCGAAGGAGTGTGGGAAGAACGAGGGAGTAATAATCTTGCTGGTCGAATCCGAACTGCAGATATTGACTTTGAAAATGAAATTATTTATTGTGCCTCTTCAGGTGGGAACATTTGGAAGGGGAATATTGATGGTGAAAATTGGCAATCCCTAAATGACTATATGCAGATAAAAGGAATCACTTTTCTTCGTTTAGTGGATGTAGGAAACACTCATCGGCTCTTAATTGGTTCAAAAAATGGATTTTACTATACTGATGATGAAGGATTAACACTTCATGAAAGTGCTGGATTAAACTTTTTATCAAATTCTAGTGGAATGCGTAGAGCAGTCATGCAGTTTGAAACTAATCACATCTACTTATTATTGAATGAATGGGGCGGGAGGGCAATTTACCGCTCTACAAATTTCGGTGAAAGTTTTGAATATGTTCTGTCACTTGATGCAAGCCAAGGATTGCCTTCAGAAAACATATCTCATTTTGATATTTTTACAACACGCTATTCACAAGATGCAGTTTATCTAATTAATGATATGTCATTTTACAAAATTGTAAATGATAATATTGAGTGGATTGCTGATTTACCCGGGAATTATTCTGATTCAGTTTTGTTAACGGGTGGGAATGGAGTTAGTGGTAATTTCTTCTATGCACATGTAGGGAATCGCATTTTTCGTTCAATCAATAATGGAAATACGTGGGCAGATAGAGGAAATAGTCCGTCTGATTGGTGGTTTACTGTAAATAGTTTTAATGCATCCAATTTAGAACGTGACAGAATTTTTATAGGTGGGATGGAATTGTTTGGTAGTAGTAACGGAGCAAACAATTGGAGTTTAGTAAATGCGTGGTATGATTATTACAATAATATGGAAGGCAAACTCCACGCAGATATTCCAGAAATTCGATTATTCCTTGATGAAGAATATAACGAAATTGCACTTATCTCAACTGATGGTGGATTGTATGTTTCAGAAGATAATTTGAATACAGTCCATAATCTTTCATTGTACGGACTTGGTGTGAGCCAATACTATTCCACATATTCCCAACGATATGAACCCTATGCTATAATTGCAGGAAGTCAAGACCAAGGATTACAAAGAAGTTTGGTTGATAATGGTGGAATAAGAGATTTTGAACAAATTATTAGTGGAGATTATGGGCATTTAGTATCAGGAGATGATGGGCATAGCATTTGGACAAACTATCCAGGGTTTACCATTTATTATTCAAATATTGAACATTCTGATTGGGGTATATCACTCGATTTTCCAGGAAATGGACACATGTGGTTAGCACCTTTAATGGAACACCCATATTCCGCACAGAAAGCTATTTTAGGTGGAGGTGGTTTGAATGGAGGAAATCACTTAATTGAACTAAGTATCCAGGGGAATCAGATTACTTATGATGAACAAGATTACAATTTTTCAGGTACTATTTCAGCAATGGAATATTCACCAATAGACCCATCGTATCGATATGTATTGACAGAAAATGGGAAATTCTATTATAGTTCAGATGATGGCTCGACTTGGTTATTGACTTCTAACTTTACTGGTCCAACACCTCAATATTTTTATGGCTCAACAATTTGGGCATCTACTCAAGAACTTGGTAAAGTAACTATTGGGGGAAGTGGTTATTCAAATTCACCAGTTTATGTGTCGGCCAATCATGGTCAATCATTTTCTGCAATGAATGAAGGATTGCCCAATACATTGGTGTATCAATTGTACGGAACTCCCAATGATGAATTATTGTTTGCAGCAACTGAAGTTGGTCCCTATGTGTACTCACAAAATAATGAAGAATGGTTGTTACTTTCTGGAATATCAGCACCGGATCAAACCTATTGGACAGTTGATTTTATTCCAGAGTTAAATACAGCGCGATTTGCTACGTACGGTCGAGGTATTTGGGATTTCATTTTAGAAGATGGATATGAAATCATAATGGGGGATGTAAATGGTGATGAAAATGTCAATATTCAAGATGTCATTATTATGGTTAATTTTGTCATTAATGGGTGGATACCAACAGATGAACAAATGCAATCTGCAGACCATAATGAAGATGGCGAGATTGATATTTTGGATATAATCATGACAGTAAATATTATTTTGAGTAGGTAATGAATAAACATCAAATAGAGTTAAAATATGAAGGAAAACTTCGAGTATCTTCAATACATTTGCAATCAGGTGATACAATTATTACCGATGCACCAATTGATAATAATGGTAAAGGAGAAGCATTTTCTCCAACAGATACAGTTGCTTCTGCATTAGGGAGTTGCATATTAACCATAATGGGAATTGAAGCAGATAAAAATGGTATAAATATTGATGGTACTAAACTCAATGTAACTAAAGTAATGGACACAAATCCTCGTAGAATTACTGAAATACACTTAGAATTTTATTTTAAATCTTCCTTTTTAAAAAAAGAAAAAGAAATACTAGAATTTCAAGCACAATGCTGCCCTGTTTGTAATAGTTTACACTCAGATATAAAACGAATTGTAACTTACAATTATGAAAACAGGAACTGTATTGAGTAGTTTATTGACAAATAGGGAAAAAGCAATTGTTAACTCTTTAAATAATAAAATTTTGAAGCACCCTGATTCAACTTTAGAAAAAGTTCAAAATTCAAAAGTGTTAGTTACCACTGGGTCACAGAGACACTGAGAAAACAAATGAAAGTTAAAAAAGTTGCACCCAGTATCATTACCAATTTTATTTTTGTCATTCTGATCCTGAGTATTTTAAAGGGGAAGAATCTTGAATGTTTTATGTATTGAGACTCTTCGTTTCATTCAGAGTGACAGGATATTATTAGTTAAACAAGTAGGGGCTGATTATATATCAGCCCTTTTCTTTTGGTGTG
>CAYNTS010000074.1:0-4520 GCA_964400495.1 uncultured bacterium
GAGATTATGTTTATATTCCACTTGGAGGGAGTCATGGTTCAATCCTCAAAAAAGTCAGAAATATTTTTGTTATTTTCTTAGTTAGTGGTTTTTGGCATGGTGCTAATTGGACGTTTATAATTTGGGGTTTCTTAAATGCTATTTTTTTTATTCCATTGATGTTACTAAACAAGAACAGAAACAACACAAATATAGTTGCTGAAGGTAAGTATATTCCTTCACTCAAAGAGTTGTTTCAAATGGGAAGCACCTTTTTTATTACTGTGATAGCTTGGATATTTTTTAGATCTGAAAATGTATATAATGCTATTTCTTATATACAAATTATATTTTCAAAATCATTATTCCAATATCCTGAAATACATCCAAAAATAATGCTAATTTTATTGTTAACTTTAATCGTACCTGAATGGATTCAAAGAAATAAACAACATGCTTTAGATATCAATAATCAAATCCCTTCAAAATTTATTCGATGGATAATTTATTATATTGTAATAATATTAATAATTATTTTTGGTGGTTCTCAACAAGAGTTTATTTATTTTCAATTTTAAAATAATGAAAAAGATAATTAAAAATTTAACAACATTCATTCTAATATTTATAATATTCAATCATATAGTTGCATATTTTTATGAACTTCCTATGAATATGGCTGTAAAGGAAAAAACTCATATGAAATATTTAAAATGGACAGACATAGAATCTGACCAAAATGAGTATGATTTGATATTTTTAGGTTCAAGTAGAGGGTACTGTGCATATAATCCGATTGTTACTGATAGTATTTTATCTTCCAATTCGTACAATATGTGTACTGGAAATCAAGATATAACACAATCATATTTTATTTTGAAAGAGATTTTAAAATATCAAACTCCTAGTTACATAGTTTACGAAATGTTTTTACCCTCTTTCCCCAAACAAACTGATTTTTATCCAGTATTCTCGAACGCAAAGTTTATGTCAGTTAAAGGTAAAATAGATATGATTGTTAATGGATACGGAGTTGAAGGGGCTATTAATTTAATATTTCCAATTTTAAAACATAAAAATTATATTAGAAAAGATTTGTTAACTTTTCTCTTTAATAGAAAAGAAAAAAATGGATTGTTGAATCAAAAACAAACAAAGTGGATAAAAGGGTTTTGCTATAACGAATTGATTGTTGATACAATTTCCATAAAAAGTTTTAGTGAAATATATTCTTTTGACAATACAGAAGTTTCAAGTAAAAAAATTAGTTATTTTTTCAATAAATTCGTATCCCTATGTAAAGAAAATAATATTAAACTCATTTGTGTTAGAGCTCCTTATCCTCCTACTAGATTAAACTTGAGTAATGACACTGCTGGAGAGTATTTTTCTGAATTATGTGAAAAAAATAAAATACTATTTTTTGATTTTAATTATACCAATAGTGATGAGTATATTTATACCGACCAAGATTTTGCAGATTATCATCATATGAATTGTTTTGGAGCACAAAAAGTTACCACTCAATTATCCGAAATTATTATTGATGTTGAAGAGGAGTAGGTACAAATGAAAGTATTTCATTGGGATATTATATCAAAAATTAAGGAAAGATTATTAGATTATATTTTTCTACCATATTGGAAACTACGATGTGGTCATCTTGGAAAAAAATCTAGAATTAGACGAGGAGTAAAAATAGTAGGAAGTGCAAAGAGATTATACATTGGTGATAACTTCAAAATCTGGCATAGATGTTTTTTAACTACTGGAAAGGGGAATATTTTTTTTGGGAACGATGGTCATATTGGCATTGATGTTTATATAAATGCTACTAAAGGAAATATCACAATTGGAAATAATGTAGCCATTGCACCAAAGACACAGATATTTTCCTACTCTGACGATTATGCACACGGGAAACTAATTGGTGAAATACATAAAATTGGTGATGTTAGTATTTGTAATAATGTGTTGATTGGTGCTGGGGCAATTATTCTGCCAAATGTTACAATAGGAGAAGGTGCTGTGATTGGTGCTGGCTCTGTTGTAAATAGAGATGTTCCCCCAAACACTATTGTTGGTGGTGTTCCTGCGCGAAAAATTAAAATGAGATGTAATAATTAATGAATTATTTAGTAACTGGTGGAGCTGGCTTTATTGGATCTCATTTATGTGAATTACTTTCAGAAAATAATTATCAAATAGTGATAATTGATGATTTTTCAACTGGACTTAAATCAAATATAGATTTTATTAAAAATATCACATTAATTAATAATAAAGTTCAAAATATACAAGTAAATGAGTTACCACAAATTGATGGTATATTCCATCTAGCCGCTCAAGCTTCAGTACCTGTTTCAATAGATGATTTTTATGAAAGTAGCGCCAATAATTTATTAAGTTCTATTCAAATTTTTGATTGGGCAAAGAAACTATCGGTACCAGTAATATATGCTTCATCATCTGCGATTTATGGGAATCTTTCTAAAGGAGATGATCAAAAAGAAGATTGTGAAATTTTATCTCCATATGCTCAAGATAAACTTACCCTAGAACATTATGCAAAAATGTGTTGGGATATTTATAAAATTCCATCAGTGGGTTTACGTTTTTTCAATGTGTATGGTCCGCGCCAGGATCCTACCAATCCCTATTCTGGTGTAATTTCGATTTTTATTGATAGATTATTAAACAATAAGTCCGTGCAAGTAAATGGTGGATATCAAACTCGAGATTTTATTTATGTCAAAGATGTAGTGAAAGTAATTTCCAAATCAATGAATTTTCTTAGTAAGAATAGCATTTGTGAAGTAGTAAATGTCGGAACGGAAATTTCTACAACTATTAACAAACTATTAACAAACTTATCGAAATTAACTAAAATCGAACCTGAAGTAATTTTTAATAAATTACCAATAGGAGACCCTGAGAAATCTTCAGGAACTTATGAAAAACTGAATAAAATATTGGATATTGATTTAACAGAATTTACTCCAATGATGCAAGGTTTAGAGAAAACCATAGAGTATTTTAGAAATGAGTTGAGCAAATGAAAAATTACGAATGGGCAGTTATTGGAAGTGGAATAGCTGGAATATCTATTGCTGAAATACTTACAAGGCAAGGACATTCTGTTATATTAATTGAGAAAAATGAAACCTTAGCGAGTGAGACTACAAGGGAATTTCATGAATGGTTACATATGGGCTCTCTATATACTTTAGTCCCTGATAAACTCAAAACTCTCCGTTTTGTTTTAGGTGCAATCGACGATTTGATTGAATATTATTCAAGTTTTAAAAGGATGAACTTATTACCAACCGAAATGGGATTAAAAATTTCTAAAGAATCAGAAAATTGGTTTAACGATAATTACATTCATTTTAAGTACCGAATTAGAGGAAGAAAAATTACTTTTCCTTGGATCTTGGGTGTAGCTCGTTCGATTCAGCTGGTGGAAAAAATTCATAAACACGATTGGTTGCGAAGGAGAGCAGGTGAATTATCTCCTTTTTATAAGGATAGTAAAAAAAGGATTATGTCTTTATTTACAGAATTAATTGGTTCTGATGACTTATTTAAAACAGTTAGGACTCCTGATTTTACAATTAATTCACGCTCTTTATTAAAAGATTTAGTTGCGACTTCAATTGAAAATGGTTTGGAGATATCAGTTGGGAATACCATTGAGAAAATCGAAAAAAGATCGAATTACAAACTCCTTGTAGGTTCAAAAGAGAATATTCAAGCAAAAAACATAGCTTTATGTAATGGTGCAGGAATCAAGCAATTTTCTGAAGTAAAGACCAAAGAATCCTTTGCTCCCATAGCAGTTGTATCTGGTTTGACTAAAGATACAAAATCATTTGTTGAATTAGATTATTTTACTAAGAATTGTATAAATTTATTAACTAAAACAGATGATTATGGCTTAGCTGGAGGGATTTCGCTATCTAAACGATCAGAATGTGATAAATATCTTGATTATGTAATTAAAGAACACCAAAAATTTATGCCATCTATTAAAGAAGTATCACGTTATGTTGGTGTTAAATCTGAGATAACATTTAAAAACCAACCAAGAGGTTATTTATATCATATTGTAAATACTGAAGAAGGGGTATGGGCATTAATTCCAGGGAAATTCACACTTTCATTCAGTATGGCTCCTGAGTTTTATAGAAGGGTTTATAAAACAAACCCTAAGAAGCATTTTAAAACAAGTACAGCCAAAAGTGAAATTAAAAAGATTGTTTCAGAAACGGTATGGGAAGATGTTTTAATTAATGAAAGAAAAGGACAAAGATAATGGGAATGATACAGTTACCTCAAAATTCAATAGATTTTTTTAAACAAAATTTAGATGATATTTTTTCTACTGGTGCATTCGCAGAAGGAAAATGGAATGAAGAAATAGTCCATTATGTAAAAGAACTAACTCAAGCTGATTATGCGCTGCCAACAAACTCAAATGGTGCCGGTATGGTGGCTTTATTAACACTTTATCGTCATTACTATGGTAGAACAAATGTACT
>CAYNTS010000075.1:0-3429 GCA_964400495.1 uncultured bacterium
AAATAAATTGGTGTTATTTTTTAAAACTGATTCAATTGTTATTACTTCTATAATATCAACAATATTAAGTGATACATCTATAGTTGAATTATTAAGAATTCTATTTATATATTTCTTTTGGCAATCTTTTTTTGAATCTTTAGGACAAGAAAATGGAGTCGAATTACTATCAGATTGTGAAAAAGGGCAAGCGACTTTATTTGTTGCTAAAGTATCCGTTTTGCTGAGTGATTGGAAACCAATAACTCCATTATTTAAGCCTAGGCTTAAAATTAATATAGAAATAATAAACTTCATAAAATTTGTGGTATTGAGTAATAATTACTAATATAATCAATAATAATTACTATTTAATTTACAACGACTATATTAATGCGTAGTAGAAAAAAATGTATCTATATGTTACAAGCCGAATATGCAAAACAAAAAACTTTTATTATCTTTATAAAAAAGACTAACTTCGAGAGTGAATCCAACTTCAAAACATAATACTGATTATGATGTAATTATCATTGGATCTGGCTTTGGTGGAAGTGTTTCGGCACTTCGCTTGGCTGAAAAAGGGTACAATGTGTGTGTGCTTGAAAAGGGGAAACGATACTCCAATGCAGATTTCCCCAAAACAAATTGGAATACCCCCAAATTTCTATGGCTTCCCAAATTATTTATGAAGGGGTTCCAATGTATGACATTATTAAAACATGTATTTATTTTGCATGGTACAGGTGTGGGTGGTGGTAGTTTAGTATATGCCAACACACATTTAACCCCACCCGATGAGGCATTTGAAAACAATGGGTGGCCAGACAATTCTTGGAAATTAAAATTAACCCCATTTTATACATTAGCCAAAAAAATGTTGGGAACTACACCAGCTCCTGTTAAAAGTGAAACTGACCAATTTTTAGCAAATTATGCCACTGAATATGATTGTTTAGATTCATTTTCTCAAGTGGATGTTGGAATATATTTTGGTGAATCAGGTAAAGAAAGCGATGACCCATATTTTAATGGTAAAGGTCCAAAACGCTCAGGGTGCACTTTTTGTGGAGGGTGTATGGTTGGATGTCGGTATAATGCAAAAAATACTCTTGATAAAAATTATTTATATTTGGCTGAACAAATGGGTGTGGTTATAAAATCCCAAACCGAAGTAACAAATATTATTCCAAGCAAAAATGGTTATACCGTTTCCGTTAGAAATCCAGTGGGCTATTTTAGAAAAACAACAACACTCACAGCAAAAAAAGTTATTTGTGCAGGTGGAGTAATGGGCACAGTTAAACTTCTGCTTCAATGTAAAGATAATAAAAATTTAAAAAATATATCCGATAGATTGGGCGATATTGTTCGAACCAATTCAGAAGCCATAATTGGAGTAGAATCCACACAGAAACAAACCAAGGATTTCACAAAGGGGATTGCTATCTCGGCATCATTTTACCCAGATAAAGACACTTGTATTGAAACCGTCCGGTATGGTGAAGGACAAAATGCAATGGGACTATTGACCACTCCTATTTTGAATAGAAAATCGAGAATACCAAATGGAATTTTATGGCTAATGCATTGTGTGAAACATCCAATTCAAACTTTGGGAAGTTTTTTTCCGATTAGATGGTCAGAAAAATCAATTATATTATTGGTGATGCAGCCCATTAAAAATCATATTAAATTAAAATATCAACGAAAGTGGTGGAGTCTTGGATATAAAAAAATGAATAGTGAATTAAGCAATGGTCAATCTATACCATCTCATATCCCAATAGGTGAAAAAGTTGCAGACCATATTGCCAGGCAAATTAATGGAAATACGCTGACTTCATACATGGATTCATTGATGAATATTCCAACCACTGCGCATATTTTAGGGGGAGCAATTATTTCAGATTCAATAGAAAATGGAGTTGTAAATGAACAATGTGAAGTATTCAATCATCCCGGATTGTATGTAATTGATGGATCAGCTATACCAGCAAATTTGGGAGTGAACCCGAGTTTAACCATAACTGCCTTAGCTGAGTATGCAATGAGTAAATTCCCTAAAAAGGATTATCACTGAGATCACTAAGAACATTCAGTAATTTATTTTTATTTTAAGTGGCTTATGTGTTCTAAGTGTTAAAGAAAAGGAGCAAACATGAGTTGTAGATTAACCGAAAAATATATTGAAGTTTTTAATCCAGCAACGGGTGAAGATTTAGAGAATGTCCCCATAACTACTCCCAAAGAGATTGATGTTATCCTTGCATCCTCCAAACAATTTACAGATTGGGGGGATTTTTCTGTAAAAGCACGTGGTAAAGTGATTCAGAAATTCCAACATGAAGTAGTTAAAGAAATGGATAATTTCATAGAAACCATTTGTTCTGAAACAGGCAAAAAATCCCCAGAAGGGTTGTTGGAAGTGTTTACATCACTTGGTCATGTAAAAGAATCCATTAAAATTGCACGGCGAACATTAAAGAAAGACAAACGCAGTGTTGGGCTCATGAAAACCAAGAAAGCATGGGTGCAATATGAACCGATGGGTGTTGCGGGTATTATTTCCCCGTGGAATTATCCTCTTATTTTAACATTAACCCCTGTTGTAGAAGCATTACTTGCTGGGAATACTGTGGTATTGAAACCATCGGAGCAAACACCACTTACTACGGTTCTACTTAAAAAGGTGTGGGATAAATCCACTCAGTTACCAGAAGTGTTTCAAACGGTATATGGTGGGGGCGATGTGGGGAATCAAATAGTTACTTCCAATAAAACAGATATGATTTGTTTTACAGGTTCTACTCTGGTTGGGCGAAAAATTGCAGAAGTATGTGCCCCATTATTTAAGCCCGTCATTTTAGAGTTAGGGGGAAAAGACCCCTTAATTGTATTGAATGATGCCAAAATTGACCGCACTGTAAATGCTGTCATGTGGGGGGCGTTTAGTAATGCTGGGCAAACCTGCACTTCGGTAGAACGCGTGTTTGTGCATGAGTCCATTTTTGATCTCTTTATTTCAAAATGTGAAACTGAGATTGCTAAATTGTCATCTGGGAGTGATGAAAATTGCCATATTGGTGCAATTTCTGTAGAAGCTGGAATTGATAAAATTAATGAACAAGTGAATGATGTGCGTAACAAATGCAAAGTTATTGAGGGAGTGAAAGGACAAACAAAATGGTTTATTCCCCCAACTATTGTGGTGAATCCGCCACTAGATGCACCTATTTCTACAGAGGAGTCTTTTGGTCCAATAATGACAATAACTCCATTTTCTACCGATGAAGAAGTAATTGAGTTAGCCAATAATACAGGGTTCGGGTTAAGTGCATCGGTATTTGGGAAGAATAAGAATCATATATCCAAGATTGTAAACCAATTAAAAGCAGGGTCAGTTGCAATTAACGATGTGATGACGCAGTATGGAATTGCCGATTTACC
>CAYNTS010000076.1:0-3104 GCA_964400495.1 uncultured bacterium
GACAAAAAATGATGCTGGTTTTACCCAACCATCGAGTATTGTACTCAAATCCATATCACTGTCAGCCATATATGTTTGTAGCACATCAAATTCTATTACAGGTTCCGCAACTGGATCGTCACTACATCCTGTAAATATGAACATTGATAATGCAATCAAAAATATCATTTTTTTCATTTTAACTCTCCTTTTATTTTACATAATACTCTTGGTCGCCATGAGCAAGAGTATATCAACAATTAAGTTGAATTTTATTGATTATTCCCATGAAGCTGGTATTTTACTATCTACTTTTATATTTTCATTTGATTCTTTCTCATAATCTTCTAGATCACTATCAAACAAAAACCTTTCCTTGTTTATCACGCGAATTGATTCTTCAATTGTTCCGTTAAGATGGCAGTTCATAAAACAAGATCCATTACTATTAGTTGTATCTGTTTGAGCTGTCCATCTATTAATATTATGTGGACTTGTATATTCCCAAGTTTCCATTGTATTTAGGTCATGCGAATCATATCCAGCATTCCAATTTTCATAGGTGTCATGTACTATTGGGATATGTCGTACTAAAATCCATTCATCTTGTGAGTGTAATTTTAAGCTGGGTGACCATGGTCCATTTTCATCTTCATATGCGGGATTATGTCCTATTTTAATTGCAGGATATTCTAAATAGTTTCCATCCCCAGAATGAGTATCAATTTCACCATCTACTTCCCCGTAATTTCCCTTCCATTCGCCAGCAGTATGGCAACTATTACAATTATTATAGGGTTGTGAATGGCAGACAAAACAGGATACATCAGCTAAATATCCACTACCTGACCAATGCATTGTGTGGTAAAGATTTGCATTAGCAACATCTGCATGGCAGCCTTCACAAGTTGGTAACCCGTTTACAGCATATCTGGTTATAGGCGGATTACTTAATTCAGTTCCATCTCCGTGTAAATCTTCTGTATGACAGGTTAAACAATCATTTATAGAACTAGCTGTATTATGCACATCGGCATGATTCCCAGTTAAATCACCATTAAAGTCGGTTCCTATTCTACTGCCATGACATGCAGTACAATTATTAGCCATACTTGGTGTTGGTCTAAACTTATGTTTATAAACAAAACCACCTCCAACAGAATTTGGCCGGCTTACATGGCATTGCCCACAAGTGGTGTGGCATGACATACATTCACCATCAAATTTTTCACCTACTTCAGCAGGACAAGCATCTAAAGATGTAGAGCCATTATAACGGAATGCTACTTTGTATCGTTCTCCCCAAAGCATAGAATGTGTGCTATGTTCGTTTCTATTAGTAATATCTTCGTGACAAATTGCACATTTACCCATTGCATCTACGGATGGATCTTTAAAAATGGACGAAAGTGACTCCAGTTCTCCCCCGTGAGCTGTATTCATAGCAATCAAACGATCATCATAAGTGGTTGTTTCTGAAGTAACAGGCTCAGTTCCACCATGGCAACCAATGCAACCAACTAATGCATGAGTAGGGTCTATATCGTCAAAACCTGTTTGTGTGCCAACTAATTTGATATACACTTTTTCCCAAGGAGCCAACGGCTCCACAGCACCACCTCAGCCTCCACCTCCGCCATCGTCTTCCCCCGTATCAGGTGCAAGTTGTGCTAAAACAGATTCATTGGTATGGCAACTCTCGCATGTAAAATCTACTTCATCAGATAGATAATCAGAAAGAGGTGGTTTTTTTTCACAATTCATTGTAAGTACTAAAATTAGTAATAAACTAACAGTGTATTTAAATAATTTCATAATTTTACCTTAATATTATAATTATCTTTTAATTTATTTATGTTTGAAGCATGTGCATATACAGTACATGTACTACAAGAGGCATTTGAACACGCACCTTTGTTTTCTAATGTCCAGCATACATGACTATTGCTCTTATAGGCCTCACAAGTTGTACAATCTGTTTCTGGGCAATTTTTAATATCCCAACATGGAATAAGTGCTAGTAAGCGTTTAACACCTGCAATATTTAACCCCTCTTGATTAATTAATTCGTGTATAGTCAAAACTAAATCAATATCCGCTTGGGAATATAATCGCATACCAGTTGAAGTACGATGGGGGGCTATCAATTTTTCTTTTTCATATAAACGGAGTGATTCAGGGGATAACTTCGTTTTAATTGAAGCGTATCCAATTTTATAATTAGGTTTAGTATGTTGCTCTGTGTTCATAAAATATTAAAGACCTGTATTAACCACTACAGAAATTTAAGAAGTGTTAAAAATACAAAACAAGTATAATAAGATAAAAAGGTAGAATATTGCATTAATAATAAAGCCCCGTTAAAAACGAGGCTTTATCATTAATATATTTATAACAGCCGTTACCTAATTAGCATCATTTTTTTAGTATTTGTAAAATTTGCTGTTTCTAAAGTATAAAAATAAGTACTTGAAGGAAGTCTTGTTGCATCAAAAACAACATTGTAAGTACCTGAATTTAATCTTTCATTTACTAGTGTAGTGATTTCTCTACCTAGCAGATCATGAATAACAATTTTTACATTACCTGGTTCTTTTATATCAAAACTTATCACAGTTTCTGGATTAAAAGGATTTGGATAATTCTGTTCCATAGAAAATTGTGTAGGAATTTCTCCCTGCCCAGTTTCAAAAATTGAAAGAACTTGATCAATATCCCACCATACACCGCCAGGGCCAAAGAAATGAGCTAAAGTATCTGCTAATTCGATATCAGTTGTTTCAGTCCAATCAGATAATGTTAAATCAATACCAGTATTAAATAATGGTGAACTACCATTTTCTATACTTTGGTGACAACTTACTGAACAAGAATTTGGCATTTCGTAGAGTAGAGTTTTTTGAGGGCTGATTGGTTCAAAAGTATGTGAATGAATATCATAGTGTACTGCTGATTTTATTGTTTTCGGCATGTGACACTTTGAACATCTACTTTCCCCAGTACCCTCTGGGTTATACTCATGATGCGTATGAGCAGTAACAATTGCAGCAATTTCTGTAGCATATGTAACTGGATCTGCAACCATTTCAACAGCAATATCTGCAAAATCTCCGTGTGTAGCATGA
>CAYNTS010000077.1:0-3058 GCA_964400495.1 uncultured bacterium
TTCTGTTTATCTACAACCTACATTGAAAAAAGTATCGTTAAGTGTGAAGAACCACAAATATATTGTAAAAACATGTTACAATTTATTACTCACAATATTTATCTAATTTCGGTTAAAATGAGATGTTTAATATTTGTTTAATTAGGGGGATTTGTGAAGAAAATTAATGTTTTAGGGATTTTATTATTATTTCAGGTTGTATTGGGGGCACCGGTAAGTCAACAAACCGCACGCTCTATTGCAGATAATTTTTTATATTCAAAAAATAGAGTTGATGTGTCTATTGATAGCATTGAAGAGTTTTTGGTTGAAGGAACTCAGATATTTCATGTTATGCACTTAGTTCCAAATGGATTTATTTTAGTATCAGCTGATGATCTTATTCTTCCCATATTAGGATTTAGTTTTGAAAATAATTATAAATCTAACGACCACCCAATTAATATAAAATGGTTATTTGATAGTTATGCGATTGAACTTACAGAACAATTAGATAATGATAATATTCCAACTCATGTTTATAATGCTTGGGAAGAATACTCACAACCATTTTGGGATATAAATGACAGAAGTGTTGCTCCACTAATTTCTGCACGATTCGACCAAGGGTCTGGGTGGAATACCTTATGTCCTGATGACACAGATGGTCCAAGTGGTCATGCATTGGTTGGATGTGTTGCAGTCTCAATGTCGCAAATAATGCATTATTGGTCATATCCTGAACAAGGGTCAGGTTCACATGGATACAACTCATTTCAATATGGTTACCTAAATGCTGATTTTGGCGATACCTTTTATGACTTTGATAATATGCCAAATAACTATGGTACACTTGCCTCACAAACGCTTCTTTATCACGCTGGTGTTGCAGTAAATATGGACTATGGAGCTGATGGATCAGGTGCATGGGTTCTTGGCGGAAATCCTTCAGCATATTATGCTATGAAAAATTATTTTCTATTCGACAATAGTATGAGTTATATCTACCCATATCAATATTCAACATCGCAATTTAGAAATATGCTCCAAAATGAAATGGATAATAATAGACCCATTATTTACCGTGGATATAGTAGTGATGGTGGTCATGCTTGGAATATTGATGGGTATGACGATGAGTATTTTCACTGCAATTGGGGTTGGGGTGGTTATGATAATGGATACTTTTTATTAAGTACATTGGGTGGTTTCACAAGTGACCAAGCTGCAGTAATTAATATCCAACCACAGAGTTTGAACACACCGCACCTAATTTTAAATTCATACACAACTTCAGAAATAAATGGAGACGGTGATTCAGTAATTAATCCAGGTGAAAGTATGAATTTAATTATTAATATTGAAAACTTGGTTCCTTGGAATGATGCAACATCAATCGATTTAGCATTAAGTTCAAATAGTGAGGATATTACAATTGAAAATGATTTTATAAATATAAATGGATTAGATGCTGGTCAAGAATATGAAAATACGAATCAACCCTTTGTAATTACTGCTTCGAATGAAATTGATTTAAGCAACCATTCGCTAAGTTTACACATGTTTGCAATGGGTGCAAATGATACATTTTTTGAAGATGAAGTAGAAATTCAAGTTAATGTTTCATTGTATCAAACTGGATTTCCATATAATGTTACGAGTGAAGTAGAATCATCCCCATTAATTATTGATATCGATAATGATGGTGAAAAAGAAATCTTTTTCGGAGATCATTCAGGTAAACTACACGGTTTAGATGCCAACGGAAATTCTTTACAAGGATTCCCTTTTGTTGTGCCGGGAAGTAGTAATGAAATTTGGGGAGCACCAGCAGGTGCAGATTTAGATTTAGATGGAGATATTGAAATAATATTCAATTCTAAAAACAAGCATTGCTATGTAATTAATCGGTTTGGTAATATTGAAATGGACTATGATGCAGGGCAATATTTAATGGGAACCGCATCTATTGGAAATGTTGACTCTGATGATGAGTTAGAAATAATTTTTGCAGGATATACAAGTTTGGGTGATGTTTTTGCTTTAAACCATAATGGTACAAATGTTTCAAACTTCCCTGTTCAATTGAATGAAAAAGTACTCAAAGGAGTCGCAATCTATGATGTTGATGCAAATGGAAAAGATGATATAATTGTAGCAACTGAAAATGAAAAACTAATCTCAATAATTTATGATGATGGGAGTATTGAGAATATTTTTTCAGCAGATGATAAGTTCAAATCAATACCTTCTATTTTAGATGTGGATGGACAAATAATTATCATGGCTGGTAATGAGAATGGTCATTTTTATGGTGTTGCTACCAATGGAAATGTAGTATTCGACATTGAAACTGGTAACAATGTGCGGTCTTCTGTTGGATTTCTTGAAACAACTGATGGAGTCGCTATTTTCTTTGGTTCACAAGATGGGAATTTATATGGAATTAATCAATTTGGACAACACCTTCCCAATTGGCCACAATACATTGGAAATTATGATATAGATTGCTCTCCAGTCTTTGCTGACTTTGATAATGACGGTGAAGTTGAAATCATTTCTGGAACTGATGATGGACATCTAATAATTTTGAATCTTGATGGCTCATCTTACCCTACAAATTTGTTAAACTTTGAATACAGTTTTGAGAGTTCACCTTCTGTAACAGATATTGATGGTGATGGTGACCTTGAACTATTTTTTGGTACAAATGCTGGATTGGCTGCAATTGACATCAAAGAAAATGCTTCAAATGAAAATTATTGGAGTATGTATCAAGGTAATACACATAGGACAGGTTATTTTCAATCTATTTTGACAGATGTACTAAGTGGTGACCTAAATAATGATTCTGAAATAAATGTTCAGGATATCGTTATTACTGTGAATATTGTAATTGGATTGGTAAACCCAACAGCAACACAAATGCAAGCTGGTGATTTGAACTCTGATGGTCTGATTGATGTGCTAGACATTGTAACTTTAGTTAATTTGATTATTGGATAACACAAAATAATAAATTACAAAAAAGCCCCAAGCTAAAGAGGTTGTGTCATAATTACTTAAACTTGGTTTTAAA
>CAYNTS010000078.1:0-2898 GCA_964400495.1 uncultured bacterium
TTCTGTTTATCTACAACCTACATTGAAAAAAGTATCGTTAAGTGTGAAGAACCATAATTTTAATATAATCTAAATATGGCTTTAGATGTTTCGCCAGTATTATCAGTATCAGCCATTATGGCTAAACTGGCTTTTCTTGGAGGGTCTTCGCCAAATGCAAGTTTGTAATCATTCAGGATATTTACACGTTCATCTATCCATTTACCTACATTTTCTTTTCCTGATTCAACAATAAACATTTGTGCTTTGTTTGTAAATGGGTTAGATAAATAGACAACATTTTGGTTCTTATTTGCCCAAATATAGTTTAGACTACTTAATGGAGGATACTCGCCATAAATTAACTTTAGAGATTCATATAATATAGATTCAAGAAATCCGGCTCTTTCTGGGTCATATTCAAAAATTATGTAAATTCTTAGTGCATAATCATCACCTGTTTTTTTTCGAGCATTACCTGTTTCAAGAATATTTTCAACTTTCCATGACCATTCAACGATTGGAGTATCAAATGGATTAAATGTACCCTTCCAAATCAACCCAGATGCTGACGAATCACTTTTTGCTTCTAATATTTTATTATTGCCCTCATCAATTATTGAATAGTCTGACCATCTATCAATTTTTTCAAAGTGGAGTGGGCTCCATTGGTTAAGATTATTAAAATCTTCAAAAAAGAAATTTTGAGGAAATAAAAACGAATTGTTTAAAAATAGGCAAACAAACAGAAAGAATAGTTTTGTTTGGTTATATTTGTTAATTATTTCCACTAATAATTATATTAATTAATAAAACAATATCCAAGACATCCAATAACCCATCAAAATTCAAATCACCTGCTTCAAATTCTAATGAAGTTGGGTAATCAATTATTACAACAAAATTTACTAAAATAACTATATCTTGGACATTTATTGAACCGTCATTATTCACATCTCCAGCCGTATAAGATTCATCTTCTGTAGCTAAAGCTAAAACTGCATTATAAATATTTAATCTACCCCCACTTACTGTGACTGTCTCTAAGCTTGGGAGAATATCGACAGTCTCAAACATTGCGTCTCGAATCAATAATGCCGTTCCTGCTGGATCATCTTTGTATTGTTGGGCAATATCTGGCGACGCTGCAGAATGTAATAAACCAATTGCACCAGCAACATGTGGAGTTGCCATTGATGTTCCAGTATATGAACAACTTACTCCATTACCATTTACAGTACTACAAATACTTGTACCGGGAGCGCCCAAATCAATAGTTTCAGCACCATATCCTGCATTGCCATATTTTTCATCCATTTTGGTTGTATTAGTTACTGATACCATAAATTCACTTGAGCAACCTGTTGGAACATCGCCAATATTATCCACATTTTGATTACCATTAATCGTTGCGGCTGCACTTAATATTCCTACTTCGCCCATTGAATCATACAAATCATTCCAAACTGGATATGACCCTGAATTACAATTTGCATAATCAATACCAAAGCTACTATTGGTTGCAACTACATTTGCACCAAATTCACCCTCGGATTGCAAATATAATGTTTTTTGATCAAGCACATATCCATACGCAATACTTACTACAGATGTTGAGCTAGTAGAGCCAGCTACTGCCATTATTTTTACATCCCAATTGACACCAACAACATCAGTTGAATTGTCACCCTTAGCACCAATAGTACCTGAAACATGGGTTCCGTGATTATTTGATGGAATACTATTATCATTTGAATAAGCATCCCACCCATTAATGTCATCTATATATCCATTATTATCATCATCTATTCCATTGCCGGGAATTTCATTTTCATTAACCCAAATATTATCAACTAAATCTTCATGATTAATATCTACCCCACCATCCACAACCGCAACAACAATTTCATCACCCAAAGTAGTCAAACCACCTGTTGTTATGTCCCAAGCTTCTGGTGCGTCAATATCTGCATCTTCAACAGAACCTGCACCTCCTTCATTATGCATATCCCACATTTGCGAAAAATTAGTGTCATTTGGAATGAGGCGTTCATTCACTTTGTGGTCAAATTGTGCGTAAATTACTTCTTGCATTTTTTTAAGTTCTGATAGTGCATTTTCTAAATTTTCATATCTATTATCTGAAATTTTAATCAGATAAATATTTAATTTTCTTACTAAAATTTCATCTAAGGAAAACCCTAACTTTGTCATCGAAGTTTTTACATTCTCAATCTGATACCCAGAATCAATTTTCGCAATTAATTGATTTTCAACTACTAACTGCATATCCATTGCAAACAAAATCACAAATTGTATTACTAATATAATTTTCTTCATTTTTATTTTCCCTTATATTTTTTTATTGGATGATAGACACATGGAAAGTTAAATATATTGTTTAGTAATTAAACAGGATTCGTATGTAACAACTTGTAAGTCATTTCACCGTCTCCATGCATGAAATTTTTCTACCCAGTGCAATAATTTTTCTGGTGCATGGGCTTTTTTCCAGTTTCCAGCAAGGTATTTGTTAGCTTCACCCATCGTTGGGTATGCATGAATGGTACCTAAAATTTTATTCAATCCCAATCCATGTTTCATGGCTAAAACAAATTCTGTCAAAAGGTCTCCTGCATGTGAGCCAACAATAGTTACTCCTAAAATTGTATCTTTCCCTTTAGGTGTGATGACTTTTACAAAACCGCTATCTTCTCCATCTGTAATGGCTCTGTCCAAGTCGTCTAATCCGTAGCGAGTTACTTCAAAATCAATACCGCCTTCAATGGCATCCTGTTCGTTTATGCCCACACGTGCAACTTCTGGATCAGTGAAGGTTGTCCATGGAATCACCCTATAATCAGATGACCTGCCCCCCAAAAGTTGTACCAAGTGTTAAGTTAGTCTTTGTGCAAACTG
>CAYNTS010000079.1:0-2783 GCA_964400495.1 uncultured bacterium
ATTACTATGGTGATTCTGTAGTAGATGAATGTGGCGAATGTGGTGGAGACGGCTCTAGCTGTTCTGATTGTGCCGGTGTGCCAAACGGTGATGCTACTGAAGATGATTGTGGTGTGTGTAATGGTGGCAATGCTGACATGGACGAATGTGGAATTTGTTTTGGTGACGGTATTGCAGACGGTGCATGTGACTGTGAAGGCAATGTAGAAGACTGTGCAGGTGAGTGTGGTGGATCTGCAGAATTTGACGAATGTGGCGAATGTGGTGGTGACGGTTCAGCATGTGCTGGTGTTACTGTTGACATTCCAACAGCAACAGGTTGGTCTTGGATTTCAATAAATGCTGAAACAGATGATATGTCATTAGATGGCATGTTAGCATCACTAGGCGATGCTGGTATATTCATTAAAAGTCAAACTGGTTTTGCGGATTATTATGCAGGTTGGGGATGGTTTGGTACCTTGAATGGTATTGATGCAACAAATATGTACATGTTGAATTCATCATCTGAAGGTGCTATTACATTTACTGGTAGCCCAGCAGACCCATCAACTGCAATTGGTCTTGCATCAGGTTGGAACTGGATTGGTTATATTCCACAAAATGCAATGGATATTGGAACTGCGTTAGGCTCAATTAATAATGGTATATTCATTAAAAGTCAAACTGGCTTTGCAGATTACTATGCAGGTTGGGGTTGGTTCGGTACATTGAATACATTAGAGCCAGGAATTGGATTAATGCTTAAAATGTCTGGGGATGATCAATTGATTTACCCTGCATCAACTGCATCAATGGATGAGGATATTGAAGTACAAGAAAGTCTGGTACGTGATTTTAATGCACCAGATTGGGATGTGAATGTTGCAGATTATGAGTTTACTGGGTCAGTTAATGCTAGTGTGCATATTGATGGTGAACGTGTTGGAAATGAAGCTGATATGTTAGCTACATTTGTAGACGGCGAGCTAAGAGGTGTTACATCAGGCATATATTTCCCACTTACTCAAAAATACACATTCATGTTAATGACTTATAGTAATGAAGAAGGTGAAGAACTTTCATTCAAATACTATAATGCTGAAAGTGGAAATACGTATGATTTAGATGGTGCTCTAACATTTGAAGATAATATGATTGTTGGAAATGCAATTGATTCATACGTGATGACAAATGAAGAATTGGATATAGGTAATCCAGGAGCATTTGCATTAAATGCGGCGTATCCAAATCCATTCAACCCTTCAACAACAGTTGACTATACTGTAAGTCAAAGCGGAAATGTAAACGTTTCAGTTTATGATATTAATGGTCGAATGGTTGAAGAATTGGTGAACGAGTATCGTTCAACAGATGAATATACAATAACTTGGAATGCAAGTGCTCAACCAAGTGGTGTATATTTCATAACAATGATTTCTGGTGAATTTACTTCAACGCAAAAAGTGATGTTGCTTAAATAACACGCATGTTGAACAGTTTAAATTTAATTAAGAAAACTAAAGTAAGATAGTTAAGTGCGACAGATGGTTGGAGGACTGTCTGTCGCATTCCAATAAAACAAAAGAGGAGGAAACTCATGATTAATATAATCAAAAGGATAGTTGTTGCTTCTACTATGCTACTCACATTGAGTTTAGCGTTTGGTGGAGCTCCAGGTTGGTCAGTGAATGCACCTGACTATGAATTTACTGGTTCAGTAACAGCTCAAGTTCATCTGAATGGCGAATTAGCAGGTCAAGCTAGTACGGATTTGATCGCAGCATTCTATGGAGATGAAATAAGAGGTACTACTTATGGTAACTTTTTCCCACCTGCTGGTGTGTACGTTTTTAATTTAATGATGTACTCAAACCAGTCTACTGGTGAAACACTTACGTTTAAGTATTACGATTCAGCAACAGATCAAGTTGTTGATATTGAAGAAACGTTAGAATTTGTAAACAACATGACTCTTGGAAACGGTTTTACACCTCAGGTGTTTAGCGCAACTACTAGTGAACCTGAAGCATGTGATGCTAACCATAATGAATGGATTATTAATGCACCAGACTATGAATTTACTGGTTCAATGACAATTCAAGCGTATATTAATGGTAGCTTAGCAGGTCAATCAAGTGATTCATATATTGCTGCATTTGTTGATGATGAAATAAGAGGTACTACTTATGGTAACTTCTTCCCACCAGCAGGTGTGTACGTTTTCAATTTAATGACATATTCAAACCAGTCTTCTGGTGAAACACTTACGTTTAAATACTGGGATGCTGCTAACGGACATGTTTGTTTGAATGAAACTCAAGAATTCATAAATAACATGACTCTTGGTAATGGTTTTGCTCCAATAGTGATGACCGGTGAATCTTCTGGTCCAAGTGAAGTTTTTGGTTGTACTGATGCTGGCGCATGTAACTATGATGAATCAGCAACTTCTGATGATGGTTCTTGTGAATACCCTGCTGATGATTGTACAGCTTGTGATGGTTCTGACCTTGGTGGTCAAGACTGTGCTGGTGAATGTGGTGGCTCTGCAGAACTAGATGATTGTGGTGTTTGTGATGGTGGCAACGCTGACATGGACGAATGTGGTGAATGTTTCGGTATAGGTTATACTGACAATTGTGGAACATGTGATGATGATCCTTCAAACGATTGTACACAAGATTGTGCAGGCGTATGGGGTGGATCTTCTGCATTAGATGATTGTGGTGTTTGTGATGGTGGCAACGCTGACATGGACGAATGTGGTGAATGTTTCGGTATAGGTTATACTGACAATTGTG
>CAYNTS010000080.1:0-2767 GCA_964400495.1 uncultured bacterium
ATTTTGGTTTAGAAATTGGTGCTCGATACAAAGTTAATAACCAAATTGGCATTGTTGGAACTTACTATCTTGGTCTTAAAAATGTCTTAGATAAAGATATGGATGCAACAAATAGGAGTTTCCAAATTTATGCTACCTATGCATTGTAATTTATAAATAGATTTCACTTTCACACTAAAGGGGCATCACTGCCCCTTTAGTATTTCCAAAACATCCTTTGCGTGGGATTTTGTTTTCACTTTCTCAAAAGCATGTTCAATATTGCCATCTTCTGAAATAATATAGGTTATACGGTGAATACCCATATATTCACGACCCATAAATTTTTTTAACCCCCATACTTTATATGCTTTGAGCATGTCCTTATTTTTATCAGATAACAATGGAAATGGAAATTCATGTTTTGAACTAAATTTATGCAGTTTTACAACTGAATCAGCAGAAACACCTAAAATATTGACACCCAATTCTTGAAATGTTTGGAATTCATCACGGAATCCTTTGCCTTCTACCGTTCATCCAGGTGTGCTTGCTTTTGGATAAAACCAAATTACAACTTTTTGTCCTATAAAATCTGATAGGGTGATATCATCATCATTCTGGTCTTTAAGTGTAAATAAAGGTGCATTTTCACCAACTTTTAACATGTAAATTCTCCAATCATTTTAGTTTCCATTCTAAATAGATATGTAAATCTGCGTAAATTTCGAGGATTATTAAAAGTATTATTATAACTTATTGGAAAACAAAATGATAAAAATATATTCAACAAATTGGTGACCATCTTGTATCGCAGCTAAACAGCTGTTAGATAGTAAAGGTTTACTATACGAAGAAATTAATATCGAAGAAATAAATATGAGCCGTGAAGATTTAGCTAAAATTACAGGTGGAATGACAGTTCCTCAAATAGTTATTGGTGATGTATCTATCGGTGGTTTTGATAAACTGATGATGTTAAATCAAAGTGGAAAATTAGATGATTTAAATAACACTTAGACCGCTAAATTCGCGCAGAACAATGAAAACAACTCAAAAACATATTAACAGTATTGCCTATAAAATAGTAACTCTGCAATATTTTATAAGGAATAACTTAAGTGAACTTGGTGAACTCAGTATTAAAAAATAAATCTTTTCTTATTTGCGTAACGGGTTCTATTGCCGCATATAAAGCATGCGAAGTGGTTAGAATTTTACGCAAAGAGGGTGCGTCAGTTCAGGTGATGATGACTAAATCTGCAGAGAAATTTGTAGGTAAAGCTTCGTTTGCCGCATTAACCAACAATGAAGTAATTACAGAAATTTTTCCAAATACCCCCAAAGCTGGTTTAGAACATATTGAAATGGCGATTGGACTTGATGCAATATTAGTTATCCCAGCTACAGCTAATATTTTGGGGAAAGTATCTTCAGGTGTAGCGGATGACATTGTCTCAACAACGCTATCTGTGTGTGAGCAACCTACATTATTTGCCCCAGCAATGAATTTTAGAATGTGGCAAAACCCCGCAGTTATGGAAGCTGTAGATAAATTGAGTGAACGAGGAAAAATAGTTCTCGACCCTGAAAATGGCCAACTTGCAAGCTTACATGAGGGAGAGGGGCGTCTTCCCAAAATTTCATCAATTATGAATGCTATTCGACAACTATTTGACAACCCAACTCCTCTTGCAGGTAAAAAAGTACTCGTAACTGCTGGCCCAACTAGGGAAGCAATTGACCCTGTTCGGTTTATTTCAAACAGGTCTAGTGGGCAAATGGGATTCGCACTCGCTGCAGTGTGTAGAGATTTTGGAGCAGAAGTAACATTAGTTTCAGGCCCAGTTAAATTGCCAGATGTTCCCGAAGTTACTATGGTGAAAGTTGAAACTGCTACAGAAATGTTGAGAGCAATTACTCCTTTTTCGGATACAGATTATATTTTTATGACTGCAGCTGTCTCAGATTACCAAACAATAAATCCCTTGCCATCCAAAATGAAGCGTACCAGAACGAATTTGACTCTTGAATTAGAGCCTGCCCCTGATATTTTAGCATCAATTAAAGACAAAACAAATGCGAATATAATTGCGTTTGCTCTTGAAACTGAAAATGGAGAGAAAGAGGCAAAGCGCAAAATGGAAAGCAAAGGTACTTCTCATATTGTTCTCAATTATGCCAATGAAATAGGCGCTGGATTTGACTCTCCAACCAACAGGGTCAGTATATTTTCAAAAAATGGGTGTACTCTTGAGTTGAAAAAAGATAGAAAAGATCGAATTGCAAAACGCATCGTGGAATATGTCCTCCAAAACAGTTGAAACCAAATGTGCTGGCGGTGTTGTCCTCAATAAATATGGCGAAGTCTTAGTTGTCAATCAAAATGGTGATTCATGGTCGTTACCAAAGGGACATATTGACCCCGGCGAAGACAGGCTGACAACAGCAAAACGAGAAATTTACGAGGAGTCTGGAGTTTCAACTTTAAATTTATTGCAAGATTTAGGTTCGTATAAACGCTATCGAATTGCTTTAGATGGACGTGATGATTTAGGAGAACTTAAAACAATTTATATGTTTCTATTTTCAACAACTCAAATGGACTTAAACCCTATTGACCCACATAATCCTGAAGCAAAATGGGTAGATATTAGTGATGTTTCGAAACTCTTAACCCACCCCAAGGACAAAATATTTTTTGATTCAGCAAAACACAATTGTAAGCTGTAGTTTGAACTTCCTACATTTTATCGGACACCCTAAGAGAGGTAAATTACCAATCAAG